>JAHWJY010000085.1 GCA_019348135.1 Actinomycetota bacterium | reverse complement strand
ACTGCGAGACGTTCCCCGACTCGCGCGTCACCAGCGTCGTCACGCTGCCCGGCACGCCGTCCGGCGACGTGGACACGGTCGCGTTCGAGCTCTTCGGCCAGCCCTTCATGGCCATCAGCGCCGGCCCGCTGTTCCGGTTCACCCCCGCCGTGTCCTTCGCCGTGGCCTGCGAGACGGCGGAGGAGGTCGAGCGGTACTGGGAACGTCTCTCCGCCGGGGGGTCGGCGCTGATGGAGCTCGACAGCTACGCGTGGAGCGATCTCTACGGCTGGACCACCGACCGCTACGGCCTGTCGTGGCAGGTCTCCCTCGCGGCCGACGGCGACCTCGGCGAGCGCATCACGCCCACGCTCCTGTTCGTCGGCGACGAGTGCGGTCGTGCCGCTGAGGCGATCGACACGTACACGTCCGTGTTCCCGGCGTCAGGCACCGACATGGTCGTGCCGTACGGGCCCGACGCGGCGCCGAACGCCGAGGACCACGTCATGTACGCGAGCTTCCGGCTGGCGGGTCAGCGGTTCGCCGCCATGGACAGCGCCCTCGACCACGACTTCGGCTTCAACGAGGCGATCTCGTTCCTCGTCAACGGCGACGACCAGGCCGAGCTCGACCACTACAGCGACGCGCTGTCGGCGGTGCCCGAGGCCGAGCAGTGCGGGTGGGTGAAGGACCGGTTCGGTGTGTCGTGGCAGATCTCGCCGGCGGAGCTCGACCGGATGATGACCGAGGGCTCCGCCGAGGAGGTCGCGCGCGTGACCGCCTCGTTCCTCGCCATGCAGCGCATCGACCTGGCCGAGCTGCGACGTGCGTACGCCGGCGCGACCGAACCCGCCACCAGCTGATCCCTTGCGAGCCCAGCGCCCCCCGACCATGATGACGACATGGACACGATCGAGGTCGACGGTCACCGGATCGCGTACCGGGCCGCGGGGGCGGGGCCGCCGCTCCTGCTCCTCCACGGGGGGCTCGTCGACAGCCGCGTGTGGCGCCGGGAGCTCGACGCCTTCTCGGACGGCTTCCAGGTCGTCGCCTGGGACGCGCCGGGCTGCGGAGGGTCCTCCGATCCGCAGCCGGACGCCTCCCTCCACGACTACGCCGACAGCGTCGCCACGCTGGTCGACGCGCTGGAGCTCGGGCCGGTCCACGTCCTCGGGCACTCGTTCGGGGGCGGCCTCGCACTCGCGGTCCACCAGCGGTACCCGCACCTCGTCCGCAGTCTGATCCTGGTCTCGGCCTACGCCGGCTGGGCGGGCTCGCTCCCTGCCGACGAGGTCGAACGCCGGCGGGAGCGGGCGGAACGCGACGCCCACCGGCCCGTCGAGGAGTGGATCGACGAGTTCCTGGCCACGCTCTTCGACGACACCACGCCCCGGGACCTCGTGGACGAGACCCGTCGCATCATGCTCGACGTCCGACCCGAGGGGATGCTGCCGATGCTGCACGCGTTCGCCGACGCCGACCTGACCGACGCGCTGCCGGGCATCTCCGTTCCCACGCTGCTCCTCTACGGCGAGGACGATCGACGCTCCCCGCCACCCGTGGCGGAGTCGCTGGCCTCGTCCATCCCGGGCAGCCGCCTCGTGTTCGTCCCCGACGCCGGCCACGACGTCCACGTCGAGGCGCCCGCCGCGTTCGAGCACCAGGTCCGGTCGTTCCTGCAGGACGTGTGACCAGCGGCCGGAGACCTCGGGACGTCACGGACCTCGGGGGGACCCGATATATTCCTTGACAGGAATACGTTGTCCCGAGTAGCGTCCGGCCCATGGACGCGACGACCTTCGCAGCGCTCGGCGAACCCAGCCGGCTACGGATCGTGGAGCTGTTGCGTCTCGACCGCCTCTCCGTGGGGGACATCGCCGAGGGGCTCGGCATCCGCCAGCCGCAGGTCTCCAAGCACCTCCGGGTGCTACGGGAGGCGGGGGTCGTGGACGTCGAGCCGGTCGCACGGCGACGCGTCTACCACCTGCGTGCGGAGACGTTCGAGGAGATCGGCGACTGGGTCGACTCCTTCGAACGGCTCTGGGAGGCGCGACTGGACGGACTCGAGGACTTCCTGGCCGCGACGGCCACTGACGAGGAGTGACGGCGATGGTGCTGCAGCTGTTCCGCAAGAAGAAGGAGCTCACGTTCGAGCGCACCTACGCGGCGCCCATCGGCGCGGTCTGGGAGGCGTGGACGGACCCCGACCAGCTCCGTCAGTGGTGGGGTCCTCCCAAGACCACGATCGCCGAGTGCGAGCTCGACCTCCGCGTGGGCGGTCGGATCGCCATCGTGATGGTCGCCGGCGAGGGCATGGGCAAGTACCAGGGGACACGCTGGCCGATGGAGGGGACGTTCACGGACATCGAGTTCCCGCACCGCCTCGTCTACGACGCCCGCTCGTGGACCGAGGGCAAGGAGGACACGACCACGATCGAACACGTCACCGAGCTCGGGCTGTCGGAGGACGACGGCAAGACCGTCGTCAACCTCACCGTCACGCTCAACGAGATCGGCTCGGGCGCGAAGATGGCGGCGTTCGGCATGAAGTGGGGCTACAAGGCCCAGCTCGACGAGCTCGACACGTTCCTCGCGGGATGACCACGCCGGTCGTCACGACCGCGGACCAGGAGACCCTTGCCATGACCCACCACGACGACGACGCGACGCCGTCGCAGCTCATCGACGCGAGCATCGCCGAGCTGGGCGACTGGCGGGGCGAGACGCTCGCGAACGTCCGCGCCCTGATCCACGACGCCGAACCGGACGTGGTCGAGACCGTGAAGTGGCGCAAGCCCTCGAACCCCGGCGGTGTCCCGGTGTGGGAGCTCGAGGGGATCCTCTGCACCGGCGAGGTCTACAAGGACAAGGTGAAGGTGACCTTCGCGCAGGGTGCCGCCCTGGACGACCCCGCCGGCGTGTTCAACGCGAGCCTCACGGCAGGCACACGTCGCGCGATCGACCTGCACGAGGGCGACGAGCTGGACGAGGCGAGCTTCAAGGGGCTCGTCGAGGCGGCGGTCGCGCACAACGCGAGCGGGTGACCGCGACCGGGGCCGGCTGGACGCCCTGACCGGGCCGCCTGCGGGGATCGTAGAGGCCCGCCGACCTCGAACGGGTATCCGGGCCGGTTCCGTCGGTACGGCCGCGCCATGGCTGTTCACGCCCGTGCCCGGCCCGTAGCGTCGGACGGTCCGTACGACCGACGACGGGAGGGCCGGGGCGATGGACGAGCATGCGGTGGTGGTCGCGGGCGGGGGCCCGACCGGGTTGATGCTGGCGGCCGAGCTGGCGCTGGCGGGCGTCGACGTCGTGGTCGTCGAGCGCCGCCGCGATCAGGAGCTGGACGGATCACGGGCCGGAGGGCTCCTCCCCCGCTCGATCGAGGTGCTCGATCAGCGGGGCATCGCGGACCGGTTCCTCGCCGCGGGCTACGTCGTCCCGGCGCACGGGTTCGCCGGGATCCCGCTCGACCTCAGCGACCTCCCCACCCGGCACAACTACGTGCTCGCCCTCCCCCAGCGCCGCTTCGAGCCGCTCCTGGCCGACCGGGTCGGCGAGCTCGGCGTCCCGTTCCTGCGGGGCCGTGAGGTGGTCGGCGTCGCCCAGGACGACACCGGCGTCGACGTCGAGCTGTCCGACGGCGGGACCGTGCGGGGCGCGTACCTCGTGGGGTGCGACGGCGGCCGTAGCGTGGTCCGCCGGGCGGCGGGCATCGACGTCGCCGGATCGGACCCCTCGACGAGCTGGCTGATCGCCGAGGTCGAGATGGCCGGGGAGCCGGAGCTCGGCATGCGCCCGGAGGGCGGCGGCATCGGTCCCGTCGACCCGGCTGCCGGCGGCGGTCCCTACCGGGTCGTGCTCGTCGAGGAGCAGGTCGGACACGACCGCCAGCCCCTCCTGCAGGACCTCCGGGCGGAGCTCGTCCGCGCCTACGGCACCGACTTCGGCGCCCACGACCCCACCTGGGTCTCCCGGTTCACGGACGCGACGCGGCAGGCGACCGCCTACCGCCGCGACCGGGTCCTGCTCGCCGGCGACGCGGCGCACGTGCACCCGCCCCACGGCGGCCAGGGCCTCAACACCGGCGTGCAGGACGCGGTGAACCTGGGCTGGAAGCTCGCGCAGGTGGTCCACGGCAGCTCACCGGAGACCCTCCTCGACACCTACCACGCCGAACGCCACCCGGTGGCCGCCCGGGTGCTGCAGAACACGATGGCGCAGGTCGCCCTGACCACGCCCGACGAACGCCACGCGGCGCTGCGCGAGACCGTCACCGATCTCCTCGGCCTGGACGGTCCGCGTCACCGCATCGCGGCGATGCTGTGCGCGCTCGACGTCGTCTACGACCTCGGCGCGGGCCACCCGCTGCTCGGCCGCCGCATGCCCGACCTCGACCTCGTCACCTCCGACGGCCCGCGCCGCGTGTACGAGCTGCTCCACGCCGCCCGGCCCGTGCTGCTCCACCTCGACGGACCCGGCGACGCCGGCCTGCCACCGTGGGGCGACCGGATCGACGTGGTCCACGCGCAGGCCGCCGGCCCCTGGGAGCTCCCCGTCCTCGGCGCGGTCCCCGCTCCCCCGGCCGTGCTCGTCCGCCCCGACGGCCACGTCGCCTGGGCCGGCGAGCCCACCGATCCCGGTCTCGCGGACGCGTCATCCACCTGGTTCGGCGGGTAGGCGCGAGCGCTCAGCCAGCGGCGGATCCGACGAGTCGTTCGCCGCGGTCGTTCACCTCACGCCACACGGCGGGCACCACCGCGCGCAGGTAGCGGCCGAGCCGGACGAACGACCGACCGGTCTCGCGGAAGCGGTAGCTGATCGGCACCTCGGCGTAGCGGTAGCCCTTCGCGACCAGGTCGAGGGTCAGGACCTGCGCGTAGTTGAAGTCGTGGATCACCTCGGCGTCCGCGGCGGCGGCCGCGGACAGGGCGCGGTAGCCCGACTGGCCGTCGGTGACGGGCAGACGCGCCACGAACCGCACGATGGCGGTCAGCACGAGGTTGCCGAAGCGGCGGTGCGGCAGCATCCGCTCGATGTCGCCGGCGAAGCGCGAGCCGATGACGTAGTCCGCCTCGCCGGCGAGGATGGGAGCCACCATCCGGTCCAGCTCCTCGGGGGCGTACTCCCCGTCGGCGTCGCAGAACACGACCGCCGCGGCACCCCGGCGCACACCCTCGGCGAGACCGCGTCGGACGGCCGCACCGAGCCCCTGGTTCGTGCCGAGCTCGATGACCTCGGCGCCCTCGGCCCGGGCACGGGCGGCCGTCGTGTCCCGCGAGCCGTCGTCGATCACGACGAACTCGACCCGCCGGCCCGCCACCTCGGACGGGACCCGCCGGACGACGTCGACGATGCACGCCTCCTCGTCGAAGGCCGGCATGAACAGCAGGACCGGTGCCGCCGCCGGGACCACGGCCGCCGGTCGGCGCGGTCGGTCCGCGGCGACGCGGAGACGACCGGCCAGGCCGGGACCGGGCACGAACACCGCGATCCCGCCGGCGACGAGGGCGAACAGGGTCTTGAGGCCGTGGGCCGTCAGCGCCACCGCGAGCCCCGTACCGGCGTCGACGCCGAGCGCGACGAGCGCGGCGGTGCCGGCCGCCTCGTACGTGCCGAAGCCACCGGGGGCGATCGCGAAGGTCTGCGCGGCGATCGTGACGGCGGTGACGAGGACCGCCTCGACCGGCGTCAGGGGGACCCCGACCCAGGCCGCGGCCTGGTGGACGACGACCGCTTCCAGCACCCACGCCAGGAGCGTGGCGGCGAAGACCGCCGCGCCGGGGAGCCGCAGCTCCGCACCCCGCCCCAGCCGCCGCATCCAGCGGAGGCCGACGGCCACGCCCACGAGGGCGACGGGGAGCAGCGCCCATCCCCATCCGCCCGTCAGATCGGCGACGACGGCCGGTCCGGTCACGACCGCCAGCAGCACCACCGCCGCGATGTCGGCGGCGCGCAACGTCAGGGTCGACGCGGTGGCGTCCGCGACCGGGACGCCCGCGCGCCGGACGACGCTCGTGACCCGCAGTGCCTCGCCGAGACGGAACGGGAGCACGTGGTTGCCGCCGAGGGCGACCGAGATGCCGGCGAGGGCGTGCCCGAACGGCAGCCGCGGGAGCACCCGCCGCCACGCCCACGCGCGCAGCACGAACGCGCCGGCGTAGACCGTCAGGACGGCCACGACGGCGCCCGGCGCACGCCCCGCCGCCGCCGCCCCGCGGGCCAGTGCCGCCCCGTCGACCGACGGGATCACGAGGAGCAGGGCGGCGACGGCGACGGTCGCCCCGATCCACACGGCGAGCCGGGGACGGGAGCGCAGCCGTGCGGAGAGGTTCGGCATGGGGTGGCCTCGGCGGGTGCGGGAGGCGGACGGTGGGCTGCCGGCTTGCGGTCCTCCGGACCCAGCAGGTTAGGCTCACCTTACTTCACGGCAGGTCCCCGGCTCCAGCCCGCGTGCCCCCGACCCGCCTCCCGTCCGCTCCCCGCCCCCGACTCCTCCGAGGTCGTCACATGGCCGTGGTCGTCACCGGCGCGGCCGGCTTCATCGGCCGGTCCGTGGTGGCGACGCTGCGCGCCCGCGGGTACGCGGTGGTCGGTATCGACCGCCGGCCCTGGGACGAGGCGGACGGCGAGCGGTCGATCGTCGCGGAGCTGCACCTCCCCGACGGCGGGGTGGACGACGCGCTCGCCTCGGCGGACGCCGTGCTCCACCTCGCCGGTTGCCCCGGGGTCCGCGACGTGACCGCGGACGTCGGGTTCCGCCGCTACCGCGACAACGTCCTCGCCGGCGAACGGGTGCTGTCCGCGACCCCCGCCACGACCCCGGTGGTGGTGACCTCCTCGTCGTCGGTGTACGGCGGGAGCATCGACGGCCGCGCCTGCCGCGAGGAGGACGTCCTCGCGCCCCGCGGCGGCTACGCCCGGTCGAAGGCCGCGCTCGAGGAGCGTTGCGCAGCCCGTCGCGCCGGCGGCGGGCTCGTCGGTGTCGTCCGCCCGTTCACCGTCGTGGGCGAGGGACAGCGCCCGGACATGGCCATCGCCGGCTGGCTCGCCGCCGCGCAGGCGGGACGCCCCCTCCGGGTCCTCGGGTCGCTCGACCGCGTCCGCGACGTGACCGACGTCCGTGACGTCGCCGAGGGCATCGTCCGCGCCGCCGAGCGCGGGCTCGCCACCACCGTGAACCTCGGCACCGGTCACCCCCGGAGCCTCCGCGAGCTGCTCGCGGCCGTCGCGGGCGCGACCGCCACCGACCCGACGGTCGTCGTCACCGACGCCGGCGACGACGAGGTGCCGGCGACGCGTGCGGACACCCGGCGCTGCGCCGAGCTGCTCGACCTCGTCCCCCGCACCGACCTCGCGGCCGTCGTCGCGCGACAGCTCGCCGCCTCGCGCACGCCCGCCGCGTCCGCCCCCCACCCGCACCTGGAGCTCGTATGACCCGCCGAACCACCCGCGCGACCGCGGTCCTCGCGGCCGCCCTCGTGCTGTCGCTCGCCGGCTCGGCCTGCACGGGCACCGACGACGAGCTCGTCATCTACTCGGGCCGGACGAGCAACCTCGTCGGCCCCCTGCTCGAGCGGTTCGCCGAGGCCACGGGCACGAACATCGCGGTCAAGTACGGCGACTCCGCCGAGCTCGCGTTGACGCTCGGCCAGGAGGGTGAGGCGTCCGACGCCGACGTGTTCCTCGCGCAGAACCCCGGGGCCGTGGCCCACGTCGGCGACGAGGGGCTGCTCGCGACCCTCCCGGCCGAGCTGCTCGATGACGTCGACCCCGCCTACCGGTCCGAGAACGACCGCTGGGTCGGGGTCTCGGGTCGCCAGCGCGTGATCGTCTACAACGCGGACCTGGTCGATCCTGCCGACCTGCCGGCGTCGGTCTTCGACATCACCCTGGACGAGTACGAGGGCCGGGTCGCGATCGCGCCGCAGAACGGTTCGTTCCAGGACTTCGTCTCGGCCATGGTCGTGGCCGAGGGCGAGGACACCGCCCGGCGGTGGCTGCAGGACCTCGCGGAGGGTGGTGCCCCGACCTACGCCAACAACAACGCCATCGTGGAGGCCGTCTCCCGGGGCGAGGTGCCGATGGGGCTCGTGAACCACTACTACAACCACCGCTTCCTGGCGGAGGACCCCGACCTGCCCAGCCGGAACGGCTCCTTCGAGGGCGACGACCTCGGCAACCTCGTGATCGCCTCCTCGGTGTCGATCATCGCCGGCACCGACCAGCAGGAGGCGGCCGAGCGGTTCGTGGCCTTCCTGCTGTCCGAGGAGGCGCAGCGCTACTTCAGCGAGGAGACGTTCGAGTACCCGCTGGCCGCGGGGGTCGAGCCGTCCGGTGACGTGCCGCCGATCGACCCCTCGAGCGTCCCGCGCGTCGACTTCGACCAGCTCGGGGCCAACCTCCAGCGGACGACGTCGCTCATCCGCGAGGTCGGGCTGACGTGAGCGACGTCACGCCGGAGGTTGAGCAGCGCCGGAGGCGATCTCACGCGGTGACAGCCGGGACCGTCCCCACGGGCCCGCCGCCCGGACGTGTCCGAACTCCTCGCGCGCCCGTCCTCGCCGGCGTCGCGGTCGTGGTGGCCCTCGCCTTCGCCGCGCCGCTCGTCTACCTGGCGATCGGCACCCTGACCGACACCGAGGCCGCGGGCCACCTCCTGTCCCGGGATGCGCTCGCCCCGCTCCTGCGGACGCTGACCCTCGCCGTGTCCGTCTCCACCGCGGCCGCCGTCCTCGGGACCGGTGCCGCGTGGCTCGTCACCCGCACCGACCTCCCCGGCCGGCGGATCTGGCGGCTGCTGCTCCCGCTGCCGCTCGTCATCCCGTCGTTCCTGGGGGCGTTCGCGCTCATCGCCGCGCTCGCGCCCGGCGGGTTGGTGTCCAGCCTGCTGGGGGTCACCGCGCTCCCCCAGCTGCGGGGTCTCGCGGGGGCGTTCGGGGTGCTGACGCTGCTGACCTACCCCTACGTCTACCTCCCGGTGGCCGCGCGCCTGAACCAGCTGCCGCCCTCGCTCGAGGAGGCGGCGCGCCTCTTCGGCCGGCGTCCACGCGAGGTCTTCGCCGAGATCGTGCTGCCGCAGATCCGCAGCAGCATCCTCGCCGGCACGCTGCTCGTGTTCCTCTACGCGGTGAGCGAGTTCGGGGCGGTCCAGCTCCTGCGCTACGACACGTACACGCGACTGATCTACTCGGCGCTGCGCTCCCTCGAGCTGCCGCTCGCCTCCGCCCTCGGGCTCCAGCTCGCCGTCCTCGCGCTGCTCGTCGTCCTGCTCGAGCGCGGCGTCGCGCGGGCCCCGACGCGTGTCGCCTCGCGCGGGATCCGGGGTCTGCACGTCCCGCTGGGACGCTGGCGCGCCGTCGCCACCGCCGGGGTGGCCACGCTGGTCGGCACGGCGCTCGTCGCGCCCGTGGCCGTGCTGTCCTTCTGGGCCTTCCGGGGCCTCGTCCGCGGCTCGACCCGCAGCAGCGCGGTCGTCACCGACCTGGGCCGGCTGCTGACCCCGACCTGGAACACCACGCGGGTCTCCGTCGCGGCCGCCGTGCTGTCGATCGTGGTCGTGCTGCCGATCGCCTACCTGACCGTGCGCCGGCGGACCGTGACCGGGACCGTGTCGAACGCGCTCGTGGTGGCCGGCTTCGCGCTGCCGGGGCTGGTCGTCGCGCTGTCCCTCGTGTCGTGGGTGATCGGCAGCCCCGTGCTGTCCGTCGCCTACCAGACGATCCCGCTCCTGGTCGTCGCGTACGTCGTGCACTTCGGCGCCCAGTCGCTGCGCGCCGCCGAGGTCGCGGTGGCGTCCGTGCCGGTCCGGCTCGAGGACGCCGCCCGCGCCCTCGGTGCGGGTCGGGTGCGGCGGTTCGTCACGGTCGAGCTGCCGCTGATGCTGCCCGGCCTGCTCGCCGGCGCCGGGCTCGTGCTCCTGTCCACCATGAAGGAGCTCCCGGCCACGCTCGTGCTCGCGCCCCCCGGGTTCGAGACCCTCGCCACCCGGGTGTGGAACGCGTCGCAGGACGTCTTCCTCGCCGACGCCTCGATCGCCGGCCTCGTGCTGATCCTCCTGTCGGGGGTGCTCACCTGGGTGCTCGTGGTGCGCCGGTCCGACGCGCTGTGACCACGGCGGCGGTCCC
>JAHWJY010000084.1 GCA_019348135.1 Actinomycetota bacterium | reverse complement strand
CGCGCACGGTCAGGATGCGCCGCGGCCGGTGGGGGTCGTCCTCGATGCGCGTGCGCAGGCGGCGGATGTGGACGTCCAGCGTCTTCGTGTCGCCGACGTAGTCCGAGCCCCACACCTCGTCGATCAGCTGGTCCCGGGTCAGGACCCGGCCGGCGTGCTCGACGAGGGTCGCGAGGAGGTCGAACTCCTTCGGCGGCAGCTCGATCGGCTGCGCGTCGAGGTGGACCTCGTGCCGGGCACGGTCGACCCGCACGCCGGAGGCCTCGGCGGGGCCGACGTCGCCGTGGTCCGTCCCCGCCGTCCGGCGCAGCACGGCCCGGATGCGGGCGACGAGCTCCCGCGTCGAGAAGGGCTTGGTGACGTAGTCGTCCGCGCCCAGCTCGAGCCCGACCACCCGGTCGACCTCGCCGTCGCGCGCCGTCAGCATGATGATCGGCACGTCGCTGCGGGTGCGGATGTCGCGGCAGATGTCGGTCCCCGACCGTCCCGGCAGCATCACGTCCAGGAGCACGAGGTCGGGACGCACCCGCTCCCAGGTGGCGACGGCCTCGCTACCGTCCTTCACCCAGCTCACCTGGAAGCCCTCGGCCTCCAGGGAGATCGCCAGCCCTTCGGCGATCGACCGCTCGTCCTCGACGAGCATCAGCTTCGGCATCTCTACCATCCTGTCGTCGGCACGTTACATCCACGGTCGGAGCACCCCGTGCGCAACGAGTTCCTCGGTCAGAAGCACGACCTCGTCGACCGCCTGGTCGGGACGGCCGAGGTCGCCGACGAGATGCTGGGAGACGCCGTGCGCGCCCTCGCGGACCAGGACGCGGACCTCGCGGCAGCGGTCGTGTCCCGCGACAACGAGGTCGACCGTCGCTACGTCGACACCCAGGACGAGATCATCCGGGTCATCTCCCTGCAGGCCCCCGTCGCCGGCGACACGCGCCTGCTCACCTCGATGCTCCACGTCAACATCCACCTCGAGCGGATGGGCGACTACGCGACCAGCGTCGCCAAGATGGCCCGCCGCTCCGAGGGGCTGAAGGGCAAGGACGAGCTCGCGGCCCAGATCGCCGAGATGGCCGAGCTCGCCCAGCGCGTCGGCCGCGAGTCGATCCGCAGCTACGCCCAGCGCGACGTCGAACTGGCCCGGCAGCTGCCCGCGATGGACGACGGCGTCGACCGTCTCAACCGCGGGATCTTCCAGCGTCTGGTCGCGCTCGTCGCCGAGGACGAGAGCCGCCTCGAGTGGGCCAGCAACATGATCCTGGTGCCGCGGCTGATCGAGCGGTACGGCGACCACGCGGTCGACATCGGGGAGCAGACGATCTTCGCCGTGACCGGGGAGGCCGTCGAGCTGTCGTCCAACGACCCCGAGGACCGCTGACCTCACGGGTGGGCGACCACTCGCTCGCCGGTTGCCACGAACGACGTGTCGCGGGCGACCGTGACCGCATGGTCCGCCAGACGCTCGTAGTACCTCGTCACGAGCCCGATCACGAGCGGGGCGTCGCCCACCCCCTCCGACGTGGCGAGGTCCGCGTAGAGGCGCAGCTGCAGTCCGTCGACGAGCTCGTCCAGCGCCTCCACCTCGGTGACGGCGAGTGCATCCCGTCTACGCCAGGCGTCCACACCGTGTCCGTACACCTCGGCCGCACGGCGGCCGAGCTCGTCGACCGTGGCGTGGAGATGCGGAGGCAGCGTCCGGGGATCGAGCCGGCGCATGGTCTCGCACACGTGCCGCAGGAGCGTGGCGCAGCGTTCGACGTCATGGACGAGGCGCAGGATCGCGACGAGCCGGCGGAGATCACGACCCACGGGTGATTCCCGCGCGAGCAGCACGAACGCCGCGTGCTCCGTCTCGGCCATGTCCGCGGCGGTCCGTCGGCTGAGATCCCGTGCCTGCTCGAGAACGGCTCGGTCGCCCGCCAGGTACGCCCGGTGGATGGCCGGCATCGCCGCGCCGACGGCGATGGCGGCCGAGGTGAACAGGTCGTCGATGGCGTCGAGGTTGCGGTGGAAGGCGCCCCGTGGGCCGTCAGCGGACGGCCGGTCGGCGAGGAGACCGGCCAGCACCTCGTCGTCCCCCCGCTCGCCCACGTTCAGGCCCTCTTCTCGTACCGGTTGCGCAACACGATGGCGATGGCGTTCGCGGACAGGGTGAAGAGCAGCAGGACCAGGATGGCCGCCGGCGCGAGCGCGTCGACGTACTCGCGACCCGGCTGACGCGACCACTGGAACACGATGACGGGCAACGCCGTGTACTTGCCGTAGAGCCGCTCCACGAACGAGGCGTCGCCGTAGGCGAGGAAGCCGGTCGCCGCACCCACGACGATCAGGGGAGCGGTCTCCCCGATGACGCGTGAGAGCGACAGGATCATCCCGGTGAGGATGCCGGGTGCGGCGTTGGGGAGGGTCAGCTGGCGCGTGACCTGCCAGCGCGTGGCCCCGAGGCCGTACCCGCCCTCGCGGAGGCTCCCGGGGACGGCCCGGATCGCCTCGGCGGCCGTGATGATCACGATCGGGAGGGCGAGGACCGCCAGCGTCAACCCGCCGGCGATGACGGTCGCGCCGTTCGTGACGTTCGCGAGACCGTCCGGGCCCAACGTGCCCACGAACAGCGCCAGGCCGAGCAGGCCGTAGACGACGGACGGCACACCCGCGAGGTTGCGGATGTTGACGTCGATGAAGCGCGTGAACCGGTTCGAGGGCGCGTACTCCTCGAGGTAGACCGCCGTGGCGATGCCCACCGGGAAGGCGAGGAGCACCGTGATCACCACGATCTGCACGGATCCGAGGATGCCCTGCCACACGCCGGCCTCCGCCGGTCGCGCCGACAGCGGGGCGGTCACGAACCCGAGGCCGCGTTCGCGGAACAGGGGCACGGCGCCGGTGAGGATGTCGGCGATGAGGACGAGCAGGATGACGAGCCCGAGCAACAGCGCGAACAGCATCGCCCCCTGGAACGCGAGCTCGCCGAGACGGGCGCGCCGGGCGGCACCGGTCCGGAGACCGGCCAGCGGGGCGACGTCGGTCGCGGCCATCAGTACGCCTTCCGGTGGCGGCGGACGATGCGATCGCCCAGGACGTTGAGCCCCAGCGTGAACGCGAAGAGCAGGATCCCCACGAAGTACAGCGAATCGACCGCCGCGACGTCACCCACGACGTTGTCGGATCCCGTCGCCAGGTTCGCGATCGCCGCGGTCATCGTCGGGCTCGAGTCGATCGGACTCCAGGCGAAGTCCCCACGGGAACCGCCGGCGATCGTCACGACCATCGTCTCACCGATGGCGCGCGAGATCGTGATGATGGCCGCGGCGACGATGCCCGACACCGCCGCCGGCAGCACGACGCGCAGCGTGGTGAGGCGCTTGCGCGCACCGAGGCCGTAGGAGGCCTCCCGGAGGGACCTCGGCACCGACCGGAGCGCGTCCTCGGACACCGACGCCATGAGGGGCAGGACGAGGATCCCGACGCCGATGCCGGCCGTCAGCATGTTGAAGCCGCCGGCCGTCGAGAAGATCCTCTGCGTCACGTTGGGGTTGATCCAGGTGAGGGCGAAGAAGCCCAGCACGACCGACGGGATGCCGGCGAGCACCTCCAGGATCGGCTTCACGGACCGACGGACGCGCGGACTGGCGTACTCCGACAGGTACACGGCCGCCATGAGGCCGAGGGGCCCAGCGACCAGGAGCGCGATCGTGGAGACCACGATGGAGGCGACCACGATGGTCCTGACGTCGAACTCGCCGCGCCGCGGGAGCCAGCCGCTGGACCAGAGCGTGCCCAGGTCGATCTTCGTGAGGAAGTCGGCCGCGTTGCCGATCAGTGACAGCACGATCGCCAGGCTCACCAGCACCGAGAACGCGGCCGCGGCGAACAACAGCCGGCCGATGATCGACTCACGGCGACGACGGCGCGGGTCGCCCGTGAGCGACGGGCCGGGGGTCACGCTCGAACTCATGCGGCTCCCGTTCGACTCGGACCTGCCGCGATGGCCGACCCGGTCACGGGTCGGCCATCGGGCAGGGCCATGGATGGGTTCAGCGGCCGGTCCAGGCCTCCTGCGACGCCTGCCAGTCCTCCTCGGTGAGCTGGACGTAGCCAGCCTCCGAGACGGCGGCGTAGCCCTGGTCCGACAGGTAGTAGTCGACGAACGCCTGCAGCGCGGGCTTCTCCTCGGCCTTGGCGTTGTTCACGTAGATGAAGAGGTCGCGGGCGAGGGGGTACTCGTTCGACGCGATCGCGTCGGCGGTCGGGGCGACGCAGCCGTCGCCCCCATCGACCTCGAGCGCCTTCACGGTGTCCTGGTTCTCGACGAAGAAGGCGTACCCGACCCACCCGAGCGGGGTGTCGGAGCCCTGGATCCCCTGGATGATGACGTTGTCGTTCGGTGAGGCCTCGTAGTCCGACCGGGTCACGGCCTCGGTGCCACGCTCCTCGTTGAACTCCTCGATGACGAGCTCGACGTAGCTGTCGTACGTGCCCGACTCCTCGCCCGGTCCGACGACGGTGAGTTCGGCGTCCGGGAACTCCTCGGGCGAGCTGGAGCCCAGCTCCTCGCCCAGCGAGGCGGCGTCGGACCAGTTCGCGAAGCCCTCGGACTCGGGGCCGGTGAGCGCGTAGAGAGCGGCGAAGTCGACGCACTGCACGGCCTCGTTGGCCGGGTTCGTCATGACCGTGAGGCCGTCGATCCCGACCTTGATCTCGGTGAACTCGACCCCGTTGTCGGCGCAGGTCTGCGCTTCCTCGTCCTTGATCGGCCGGGAGGCGTCGGAGATGTCGGTCTGCCCTTCACAGAAGAGGGCGAAGCCGTCGCCGGTCCCGGGGCCGACCACCGAGATGGCCACGCCCGGGTTGTCCGTCTGGAAGTCCTGCGCGACGAGCGCCGAGATGGGTTCGACCGTCGAGGAGCCGGAGACGTCGATGCGATCGGAGAGGTCGCCGCCGGCGTTCTCGGTCGAGCTGTCCCCGGCGTCGCCCTCGACGGGCGCGGTCGCGGGCTCGTCCTCGACGCTGTCCGGTGCGCACGCGCCGGCGAACACGGCGAGGGCGATCGCGACGCTCGCGAAGGCGCGCGTACGGAGTGTGTGATGCATGTGCGGTGTCTCCATGGTGGGAGGGAGTCGGACCTCGCGGGTGAGGCCGTCGTCGGGGACGCTACGACCGCCGTCGTAGCCCACCCTTGCGGTGGGGTGAACGGGAGGTGAACGGTCGGCGAACCACTCAGCCGAACCGCCCCGTGATGTAGGCCTCGGTCCGCGGATCGGACGCCTGGGTGAAGATGCGGTCGGTGCGGTCGAACTCGACGAGCTGGCCGGTGCGCATCCCCTTCTCGTCGTCGACGTCGACGGTGAGGAAGGCGGTCCAGTCGGAGACGCGCGCGGCCTGCTGCATGTTGTGGGTCACGATCACGATCGTGTAGTCGTCGCGCAGTTCCCGCATCAGGTCCTCGATCTTCAGGGTCGCGATGGGGTCGAGCGCGGAGCACGGCTCATCCATGAGGATGACGTCGGGGCGGACGGCGATCGTCCGGGCGATGCAGAGCCGCTGCTGCTGGCCGCCGGACAGCGACAAGCCGGACTCGTTGAGCTTGTCCTTGACCTCGTCCCACAGCGCCGCACCCCGGAGGGCCTGCTCGACCGTGTCATCGAGGCCCTTGGTCTGGCCGAGGAGCCGCGGACCGAACGCCACGTTGTCGTAGATGGACTTCGGGAACGGGTTCGGCTTCTGGAAGACGATGCCGACGCGACGTCGGACCTCGACGGGGTCGACGGCCTTCGCGTAGATGTCCTGGCCGTGGTAGCCGATGAACCCCTCGACCCGTGCACCCTCGATGAGGTCGTTCATCCGGTTGAAGGAACGCAGCAGGGTGGACTTGCCGCAGCCGGACGGGCCGATGAGCGCCGTGATCTCGCGCTGGGGGATGTCGAAGGAGATGTCCCGGACGGCGGTGAAGTCGCCGTAGTGGACGGCGACGTCCCGGAGCTCGAAGACGGGCCCGCCGACGTCGGCGTGCCCAGCCGGTCGGTCGGCGACGTCGGCGTCCGTCTGGCTCGGGTCGAGGGTCATGTCGTTCCTCATGCGTTCCTCAGGGGTGGGCGCCGCCGCAGTCAACCCTCGCGAGGTGAACGCGAGGTGAACGTCACCTTTCGCCTCGTCCACAGTCGGACCGATCGCCGTACCCGCGCCCGACATCGTTAGGCTGCACGCGACCCCAGACCGTGAGGCCCCGTGTCCCCCTCCGCCACTGGATGGCCCGGCGACCGCGGTGGGCACGTCTGGCCCAAGGATCGCGAGGTCGTCGCCGACGACGGCGCGCGCATCCGCTACACCGTCGAGGGCGCCGACGACGGGCCCTGGATGGTCCTGTGCTCGGGGTACATGTGCCCGGACAACTTCTGGATGTACGCCGCACCCCGGTGGATGGAGACCCACCGGGTGATCGTCCTCAACTACCGCGGGGTCGGCGCCTCGACCGACCCGCGGCCCCCCGGCTACCGGGCCCTCAACGTCTCCGCCGCCGACTACACCGTCGAGAGGTTCGCCGGCGACGTGGCCGCGGTGCTCGCGGCCGAGGGAGCCACGGAGGTCGCCGTGGTGGGTCACTCGATGGGCGTGCAGGTCGCGCTGCAGGTGTGGCGGACCGTGCCCGACCGGGTCGCCGGGCTGGCCCTCGTCACCGGCCCCTACGCCTCCCCCCTCCACACCTTCTACGGCAGCAAGCTCGGGGTGGCGCTGTTCCCCTTCGCGTCCCTCGGCCTGACCCTGGCGCCACGGCGGGTCCAGCGCATCGTCGGCCTGACGCTGCGGTCCCCCATCGCGCTTCCGCTGGCTCGCCTCATCAAGGCGCTGGGCCCCGAGACCCCGCTCGAAGGCATGCAGCCGTACTTCGACCACTTCGACCGGGTCGACCCGATGGTCGCCCTGAAGATCGCCAAGGGCATGCACCGGTTCGACGCCGGCCCGTGGCTCGATGAGGTCGACGTGCCCACCCTCGTGGTCGTCGGGTCCGAGGACCGCTTCTCCCCGCCGGCACTCGGGAGGGCCATGGTCCAGGTCATGCCCGACGCGGAGCTGGTCGAGATCCCCGGCGGGACCCACGGAGCGCTGATCGAGTTCCCGGAGCGGATCGCCGACGCGGTCGCCGCCTTCCTGCGCCGGCGCGTGGGTCCGGAGGCTGAAGGTTCACCGGGTGGCGGTCCGGAGGTCGCCTGGCCGTCATCTGCGACGCCTACGAAGGGGGTGACCTCGAGCCCGGAGCAGGCATGATCGCCACCGTCGCGTCCGACACGTCGGGTCCGATCCAGGATCCGTTCCCGCCGACGTGGCCACCGCTGGGGCTCCAGGCGTCCCGCCGTCTCGTGTTGACGGCCACCGGAGCTCGCGGCGTGGCGCCGGGCCTCGCCACGTTCGAACGGGCTGCGGCGCTCGGTGCCGGGGCGGTGTCGGTGGAGCTCCGGGCCACAGCGGACGGCCACCCGGTCCTGCTCCGGTGCTCCGACCTCCGCGGGGTCTCGGACGCGGCGGTGCGGTACCCGGGCCGTCCCGCGGTCTGCGTGGAGGACCTCACCTGGGCGGAGCTGGCGCGGTTGTCGATCTGGCTCAGCCATGACACGTCGACGTCGGTCACCCCGCTGGCCGCGGTCCTCGTCGGGCCCCGGACCCGAGCCGGACTCGTGCTCGACCTACCGATCGGTCCGCGCGCCGTGGGCCTCGACCAGGTCGTCGTACGCCACCTGCGCGGGACCACTCGCGCGCGGCCACTCGCGGTCCGGACCCGCGACGTCGATGCGCTCGGCCGGATCCGATCGTCGGTACCGGGCGTGACCACCCTGGCTCGTCTCGGAGCCTCGGCGGCCCGCTACTCGCTGGGGCTGCTCCCCCGCCACGTCGACGGTCTGAGCCTGCCCTCGGGCCTGGTGGACCGCGAGCTGCTCGACGAGGCATCGTCGCGCGGGCTGATGGTCATCGCGGAACGGCCCAGCACGACGGCCGAGGCGCGCCGGGTCCTCGACCTCGGGATCCTCGCCCTCGAGGTCGTCGACGACCCCATGCTCACCGCGATCCGGTCGTCGCCGGGCTCCGGCTGGGAACCGTCGTCCGTGCCAGGGTGACCCGCCACACGGGTGTGTCAGCGAGCCACGAGGACGTGCGGTGGACCGTGACCAGAGCGACCTCTGAGCCGGGTTCACCGAGCGTCGCGAGCGAGGCCGGGTCGCGCACGTCGACGTCGTACGACCAGCCCGGCGAGTCGGCCCGGGTGGCGATCTCGTCGCCCACCGCGATGAGGGCTCGTTCGACGGCGGCGTCCCGGCCGGCGAGCAGCGCGGAGACCGGGTAGGGCCGTCGCGTGGGGTCACGGCGCGCCTCGAACTCGTCCTGGAGGCGGAGCTGGACGAACCGACGTCCTTCCCGGCCCAGCCGCCCCACGCCCCACCGGTAGGTGGCCCGACCCGACCAGCGCAGGGCCCGCTGCCCGGCCCGGAGGTCGAGGGAACGGTGGTCGAGGCAGGGCAGCAGGTACCCGACGATGCGGCCGTCCACCTCTGCGACCCGCGCCTGCGGACGCCCGCGTGTCAGGTACCAGTCGAGGCACTGCCGCTCGTAGTCCACGATGTCGGCGTACGCGAGCGCCAGTCGGCGACCGACCGGGAGGCCGGTCCGGAACAGCCGGCGGACGTGGAGCCCGTCCCCCACCTGCAGGGGCCGGACGGTGACGCCCTGGACGGCGGGTCCGGTGGCGACGGTGGGCGGGGGCGCGGTCGTGGTGGTCATGCCAGGAGTTCACCCGACGCAGGTGTCCGGTCGGTGACGTCCCGCTGTGCACCACCTGACACCCAGGAGATGTTCCCCGCGGGCACGGGGCGGGCGGCCGGACCCGTGCCCGGCCGCCGCTCGCGCGGTCAGTAGTTGATGCTGGCGTACTCCCGCAGCTTCTCGAGGCGGTGACGCGCCTTGATGACGCGGATCGTGCCGGACTTGCCGCGCATCACCAGCGACTCCGTGACCGCCCCGTGGCCGTCGAACGTCACGCCGGCGAGCAGCTGGCCGGGGGTGATGCCCGTGCAGGCGAAGAAGCAGTCGTCGCTCGTCACGAGGTCGTCGGTGTCGAGCACCTGCTCGAGGTCGTAGCCGGCATCGACCGCCGCCTGTCGCTCCTCGTCGTTGCGCGGCCAGATGCGCCCGATGATGCGGCCGCCGAGCGCCTTGACCGCGCAGGCCGCGGTGACGCCCTCGGGCGTGCCGCCGATGCCGTAGAGCATGTCGACCGCCGGGCGCTCGTCCCAGGCGGCGAGGATGGCGGCCGCGACGTCGCCGTCGGTGATGAGCTGCAGCCGGGCGCCGGCGTCCCGGATCTCGCGCTTGGCGTCCTCGTGACGGTCCCGGTCGAGCATCATCACGGTCAGGTCCCGGACCTGCCGCCGCTTGGCCTTCGCGACCATCTCGAGGTTCTGCCCGATGGTGGCGTCGAGGTCGATGGCGTCGACCGCGTCGGGGCCCACGACGATCTTCTCCATGTAGACCATCGGGCCCGGATCGAACATCGCCCCGCCGGGCGCGGCGGCGAGCACGGCGAGCGATCCCGGGCGGCCCTCCGCCAGCAGACGCGTGCCGTCGACCGGGTCGACCGCGATGTCGACCTTCGGCGGGCTCCCGGTCCCGACGGACTCGCCGTTGTAGAGCATCGGCGCCTCGTCCTTCTCGCCCTCGCCGATGATCACCGTGCCGTCCATGTCGACGGTGGCCAGGACCTGGCGCATCGCGTCCACCGCCGCCTGGTCGCCCTCCTCCTTGGCGCCGCGCCCCTGCCACCGGGCCGCCGCCAGGGCTGCCGCCTCCGTCGTACGGACCAGCTCGATGGCGAGGTTGCGATCCGGGCGTTCCGTCGGGGTCATCGCGAGCTCCAGGGGCGGGGTGGTGGACGACCCAGCCTAGTCACCGGGGTGCGTCCCCCTCCCGGCCGTGCGGTCGGCATCGGACGGCCCCGAGGGGCTCACCGCCGGCGGGGACGGACCGTGCGCGGGAGGTCGAGGTCGGGGTCGGGGAGCCGGCCCGTCTCGGCCTGGGCGCGCAGCGCGTCGTTCTCGTAGGAGACACGGTCGCGGACACCGGAGAAGTCGTTGAACGTCCGCTTCAGCAGCGCCACGGTGGCG
>JAHWJY010000083.1 GCA_019348135.1 Actinomycetota bacterium | reverse complement strand
CACGAGCGGCCGGCGCGTCATGGGCCAAGGTCGGCAAGGAGCTCGGGACCTCCGGAGAGGCCGCGCGACAGCGCTACGCCGACAAGGTGGACGCCTGAGGATCGGTGCCTCCGGACCCGGCGCCGACGGCCTCGACGTCGTCGCGCAGTTCCCGGAGCCCCAGCATCGCGAACAGCCTCGCCGTCGGCACGACCAGGCGACGACCGAACCGGAGCGTCGGGATCTCACCTCGTGCGGCGGCGCGGTGGACGGCTCTCGCCGGTCGCTCGACGGGATCCTGTGACCATTCGGCGTGCGGCCCAGAACAACAGCAGCGAGGCGGCTTCCTCTCGGAAACCGCCTCTGACCTGCGGAAACGTGGCGGAGGGAGGGGGATTTGAACCCCCGAGACCCTTGCGGGCCTACCCGCTTTCGAGGCGGGCGCACTCGGCCGGACTATGCGATCCCTCCAGAGATGCGTGCGGAGGGTACGGGCGGGTCCCAGGGGCAGCAACATCGGCGGGGGCGGGCACCGGCGCGAGGTCAGTCCCCGGAGAGGTGGCGCGCCAGGGCGCGCGCGAGCTCGCCGGCGCCCTTCGGCGCGTCGCGCCCCCAGAGGATCAGCAGGACCTCGGAGGCCCGGCCGACGAGCTGCTCGATCGGCTGGGCGCGCCTCGGCACGCGGGCCGGCGACACCAGGCCGACCTGCGGGGGGTCGAGGTGCACCGCCCACGCCCGGGAGGTGTCGGTCTCGCCGATGCCGAGGAAGCCGGCCGGGCCGTCGTAGTCCCCCCTCGCCGGCACGAGGACCGACAGGACCTCGTCGATGCCGTCCGCGGCCAGCTTCGCGTCGACCGGTGACGCCTCGCCGGCGGCCCGCTCGGCGTCCACGCGGTGGACCGCGGTCTCGTGCGCCATCCGGCGTGGGATGAAGGCGGCGGTCTGCGGGGCGCCCGTCCAGTTCCAGCGCGGGGCGTCGGGATCGAGGTCGATGAGGACCTCGAGCAGCCGGTCCGCCTGCGTCCGCGCCCAGTGGACGAGCTCGTCGTCGGCGGGTCGCTCCGGGGTCTCGAGCGCGCCGGCGGCCGCCGCGTCCGTGACACCCTCGGCGGCGATGCGTCCCCAGCGGTGGTGGATCCGGCCGATGTGCCACAGCAGGTCGGCGACGGTCCAGTCCGGGCAGGTCGGGACGGGGCGCGAGACGTCGACCGCCGCGGCCGCGAGCAGCGCCTCGGACTCCGAGCGGATGGCGTCGAGGTAGGCGTCGTGGTCCATGCCGCGGACGGTACGCCACCCGGGGAACGGAACGCGCTCAGCGGTCCCGGCCCGGCCGGACCTCAGCGGCCGCGACGGTCGCGGAAGAACGTGCGCAGGAGCTCCCCGCAGGCCGGCTCGGCGACGCCTCGGACGACCTCGACCCGGTGGTTGAGGCGCGGGTCCCGTGGGATGTCCCAGAGCGCCCCGACGGCGCCGGCCTTGGGGTCGTCGGCACCGAACACGAGCGTGCCGAGCCGGGCGAGCACGACCGCGCCGGCGCACATCGCGCACGGCTCGAGGGTGACGTAGAGCGTGCAGTCCGTCAGGCGCCAGGTGCCGACGGCTGCCGCGGCGGCGCGCAGGGCCAGCACCTCGGCGTGGGCGGTCGGGTCGGTGTCGGCCTCGCGACGGTTGTGCGCCGCGGCGACGACCTCGCCGGCGCGGACCAGCACCGCCCCGATGGGGACGTCGTCGTGGGCGGCCGCCGCCTCGGCCTCGGCGATGGCGAGGGCCATGAAGCGCTCGTGGTCGGGGCTCGGCATGGGTGGCTCGCACGGTCGGAGGTGCAGCGGAGGGGTGCGGGCGCGAGCGTAGGCTCGCCCGGCACCGCCGAGAGGACGCCCCGTGATCGTCGACCGAACAGGTCGCTCGTGATCGTCGACCGAACAGGTCGCTCGTGATAGTCGACGTCGCGCTGTACGAGCGCGGGCGACGGGTGGCCGACGACCTGACCCTGCCGGAGATGGTGGAGCGCGGCAAGCGCGAGGAGGAGAGCTTCGTCTGGATCGGCCTGTTCGAGCCGACCGACGAGGAGTTCGACGAGGTCGAAGAGCTCTTCGACCTCCACCCCCTGGCGGTCGAGGACGCGGTCCACGCCCACCAGCGCCCGAAGCTCGAGCGCTACGGCGACTCGAGCTTCCTCGTGATGCAGACGGTCGGGTTCGGCGGCGGCGAGGACGACGACGAGCTCGACATCGGCGAGGTGATGATCTTCCTCGGCGACGGGTTCGTGGTGACCGTCCGGCACGGGGCGTTCAGCGGGCTGTCGGACCTCCGCAAGCGGCTCGAGGCGACCCCCGACACGCTGGCCGTCGGCGCCGGCTCGGTGCTGCACGCGGTCGCGGACCGGATCGTCGACGAGTACGCGGTCGTGCTGATCGATCTCGAGGAGGACGTGGCCGACATCGAGCGCCACGTGTTCACGCCGGGGCGCCACGACCTCGCCGAGCGCATCTACCGCGCCAAGCGCGAGGTGCAGACGGTCCGGAGCGCGGTGTCGCCGCTGCTCGAGGTCGCGCGGCGGCTCGCGACCGATCCACCGCCGTTGCACGTCAAGCCGGAGCTCGCCCCGTACCTCCGCGACGTGCACGACCACGTCATCCGCGCCCGCGAGCGGCTGGCGGTGCTCGACGAGCTCCTCAGCAACGCGCTGTCGGCGAACGCCGCCCAGGTCGGGCTGCGCCAGAACGAGGACATGCGCAGGATCTCGGCGTGGGTCGGGATCGTCGCCGTCCCGACGATGATCGCCGGCGTGTACGGCATGAACTTCGAGCACATGCCCGAGCTCGAGTGGCGCTACGGCTACTTCCTCGTGCTGGCCGTGATGTTCGCCATCTCCTTCGGGCTCTACCGCGCCTTCAAGCGCAGCGGCTGGCTGTAGCGCCCGAGCGCCCCGACGACGTCGCCGTCAACGACCGAGGCGCGGCTCCGCCGAGGAGGTGACGCGGAGGTCGAGGGCGTCGGTGCCGGGGGCGAGCAGTCGCAGGAGGGCGAGCTCGACCCGACCCCGGACCACGACCGTCACCTGCTCCGGTGCGACGCTCACCGTGGGCGGCCCGGCGACCGCGCCGGCATCGTCCTGACGCGCGACCGCGGCGAGCGCCAGCTCCTCCGCGACCGCCGGCGCGAGCACGACCGTGCCGTCGGCCCGGTACGCGTCGACGTCGATCCCGGACGCGCCGGCGTAGGCGGCCGCGTCCGCGATGCCGACCAACGCGCGGCGCTCGCTGAAGACGTGCCACAGGTCGATCGACACCCCGCCGAGCATCAGGACCATCACCGCGACGCCGAGGAGCCACAGGACGACCATGCCGTCCTCGTCGCGGTGCCGGTCCCGGACCCACGCCCGGATCACGGTGCGACCTCGATGGTGCGGTAGCGGTCGACCGGCTGGGTGTGGGAGACCGTGCGGTCCAGCGCAGCCCACGTGCCGATCAGCGGTAGCTGTACCGCCGGCACCCGCACCGTGACCGCGACCGTCACGAGCTCCTGCGGGTCGCCGGCGGGCGGGTGCCGCAGCGTCCCCCTGACGTCGAGTCCGCCGACCTGGGTGACGCCGCGGTTCGCCAGCGTCTCGGCGGCGATCCGCTCGGCGGCGACGACACCCGACGCGTCGTCGGCAGCGGTGACGACCGCCCGGGCCGCCTGCTGGGCCGCGACGCGGGCGGCCTCCAGGGTCTCGAACCACACCGGCAGGCTCAGCACCAGGACGGTGACGGGCAGCAGGAGGAGCCCGACGCCGGCCGCGTACTCCGCGGCGACGAACCCGTCCTCGCGGGCGGGCCCGACCCGCCGCCCGATCACGGGGCGACCTCCTGCACGGCGACGGCCCGATCGGTGAAGGTCCAGTCGGGCACGGCGGGGAACCACGAGGCGAACCGCGACGACGCCTCGGCACGCATCTCGCCGGCGCCGGGCGTGCAGTCCACGGTGATGCCGTCACCGAGCCGACCGCCGAGGAGGTCGCGCCGGGTCGCCTCCGCGGCGCGCTCGCAGGCGAGCTCGGCGGCGTCGGCCGAGGTGGTGACGCGCGCGCCGGCGCGGACGCCGTCGTCGAGCGCCGACCGGGTCACGGCCCGTGCGTACTGCACGACCGCGACGTTCGCGACGAGGGTGAACAGCACGAGGCTCGTCGCGATGACCCAGACGTACTGGACGGTCACGAACCCGGCGGTCGACCGAGGCCGCCGGCACGCGTCAGCCGCCGGCGACGAGCTGTCCACGGATGAACTCCACGATGTCGAGCCCGAGGGCCTGCAACGCCGCCCAGATGACGACGAGCGCGACGACGCCCAGGGCGGCGTTGCCCAGGAGCTCGGCGGTGGAGAACCCGTCCTCCTCCCGGTGGAGTCGGACGGCGAGATCGGAGAGGTGTCGCATCGGTCCCTCGCTTCGTGGGTGCTTCTCGGTGGATGGGCGTCGACGTCAACGGACGCCGAAGACGATGGACGGCAGGGGCGCGGCGACGAAGAGCAGCATCACCGGCGCGAGGATCGCGATGATCGGGACGAGCATGGCGGCGCGGCGTCGCGTCGCGGTCCGCTTCAGCGCCTCGCGCCGCGCCTCGCGGATGTCCTCGGAGTGCTCCAGCAGCGCGCCGGCGAGGTCGCTGCCGTGCTCGGCACCGGCCGCGAGCAGCCGGTAGGTGCGGGCGACGAACGGCTCGGGGGTGCGCCGCGCCGCCGCGGCCAGCGCGGTGGCGGCCGGGACGCCTGACTCGTGCGCGCGGAGGATCTCGCCCAGCTCGTCGACGAGCGTGCCGTTGCCGCGGTCGACGACCCGACGGATGGCCTGCATGACGCCGCCGCCGACCCGGACGTTCATCGCCAGGAGCTGGTTGACGGTGTAGAGCTCGACCCGCATGCGCTCGCGACGCTCCTCGATGGCGCGGTCGAGCGCCCCGCGCCGGCGAGCGACGCCGGCGACGAGTCCCAGGGCCGTCATCGCGACCGCGCCGGCCGGGCGCATCCCGAGCACGACCCCGAGCACCAGGCCGCCGCCGGCGCCGCCGAGGGCGGCGACGAGCTGGTGGACGCGGTGCTCGTGGGCCCGGCGCTCCTCCGGGACCTCCCGCAACGCGTCGGCCTGGGCGAGGCGCAGCAGCAGCGCGTCCTCCCGGGACGCGTCGAGCGAGCGTCCGAGACGGGCGACGAGGCCGTCGAGGAGGGGAGCGGAGAGCCGGCGCAGCGTCGAGCCGTCCCCGTGCGGGGACACGACCGCACGGACGTCGGCGCTGCGCCCGAGGCTCGTGCGGGCCACCAGGGTGTACGGCCGGACGCGGCCGGCGAGCCGGCGGGTCGGGGGGACGACCGCGCCGGCGACGGCGGCGACCGCCACCGCCGTGGCGAGCACGGCGACGAGGAGCAGTGGTTCGAGCATCAGCGCCCCCGCCGGGCCGGGACGGACGCCGCGGCTCCGAGGACGCGACGTTCGACGGGTTCGCGACCGAGCCGCGAGACGATCCCCAGCCCCAGGAGGCTCAGCAGGGCGCCGAGGGCGACGACGAGCACGCCGCCGCCCGAGCGGTAGAAGTCCCGGAAGGGGCCCGGCCGCAGGGTGAGGACGAGCAGCACCGCCCACGGCAGGACGAAGACCGCACGCGCGTTGATGCGCTGCTCCAGGCTCTCCGTCTGGATCGCCTCCAGCGTCCGGACGTCCTTGGTCGTCGCGTCCGCGAGGTCCCGCAGGATCTCGGGCAGCAGCTGCCCGCCCTTCTCGGCGGCGAGGACGAGCACCTCGATGATGCGGTCGCTCGTCGGGTCCGCCAGCTCCTCCTTGACCACCTCCAGCGCCGGCACGACCCCGACCATCCGCGCGAGCGTCGGGTAGCGCGCGAAGGCGTCGCGCAACGCCGGGGGACCGTCGTCGGCGAGTCCGGCCACGGCCTGGTTCAGGCTCAGGCCCGCCGAGATGGACGCGACGAGGTCACGCACGCCGTCGGGCCACGCTTCGGTGAGCTCGCGCATCCGGCGCGAACGGCGTCGTGCGAACGCGGCGCGGGGGACGAAGCCGGTCGCCACCGCCGGCGCGAGGGCGACCGCCGGCGTCGCCGTCAGCAGGACCACGAGCAGGAACGTGGCGAGGCCCAGCCCGACGGACCCCGCCCAGAACTGCCGTGGCGTCAGGTCCGTACCGGCCTGGACGAGCCACAGCTGCTGCGCGCCGACCTGGCCGCGGCGACGGCGCCCGGACGCGAAGCTCGGCAGCCGTCCGGTGACGGCACCGACGAGGAGGTAGACGAACACGGCGGTCGAGGCGGCGGCGACGGCGGTCACAGCGGCGACACCCGCCCCTCGAGGATGCCCTGGAGCGTCATGCCCTCGGGCAGCGACCGCTCGATGAGCTCGGCGTTCCGCGGCATCACCCCGGTCCACAGCAGGCCCTTGCCGAGCGCCGGACGCAGGAAGATCGCCTCGGTCGAGAAGTCGTCGGTCAGGGCCGGGACCACGCCGATGATCTCCATGACCTGCCGCCGGATCCCCTCGGCGGGGTCGGCCCGGTTGATGTCGTCGCGGTCGAGGTGCACCACGAAGTCGATCGACGACGAGAACACCTTCCGGACGACGTCCTCGCGGACGTTCTCGCCGGCCATGATGGCGGCGTTGACGAGGGCGTTCAGCGCGTCCCTGGCGGAGTTCGCGTGCACCGTGCAGGCGAAGCCCGTGCCGGCGTTGACGGCCCTCGTGAGCTCGAACGCCTCGGACCCACGCACCTCGCCGACCACGATGAGGTCGGGGCGCATGGCCAGGACGAACTTCACGAGATCGCGCAGGCTCACCTCGGAGGAGCCGTCGAGCGCCGGCGGGCGCGCCTCGTAGTACGCGCCGTGGGTCAGCGGCACGAACAGCTCGCGGATCTCCTCGCAGCAGCGCACGCAGTGCGTGCTCGGGACCGCCCCGAGCATCGCGGACAGCAGCGAGGTCTTGCCCGCCCCGGGAGGCCCGGAGGTCACCACGCTCGAGGTCGACTGCATCAACGCCCACAGGAACCCCGCCGCAGGCAGCGACAACGAGCCGCGCTCCACCAGCGACCGCAGGGTCTCCTTCTTCATCAGGTGCCGTCGGATCGTCGCCGACAGGCCCTCCGCCACCGGGTCCTGGGCGGCGGTCAGTCGCGCCTTGCCGTCGAGCACCCGTGCCTGGACCAGCGGCGTGCTCGCATCCAGCGTCCGCTGTGTCGTGGCGAGCAGGCGGTCGACGAGCTGGCGGTTCTCCTGCTCGGTCGTCGGGGTGCGCGAACCCTGCAGCCGGCCGGTCGTGTCGATGAACGTGACCCGGCCGCCCTCGATGAAGATCTCCTCCACGTCGGAACGGGCGAACAGGTCCGACAGCGGCCCGAAGTCCGTGATCGAGGCCAGCACCCGGGCGGTCATGTCGGCCGGGTCCGCCAGGGCCCGCCCGTCGCCGAGGTGCGCACGACGCTGGTAGGCGTCCACGCACCCCGCGACCACCGCACGCACGCCCTCGAGGTCCGCCTGCGGATCGATGCGGTCGCGCTCGAGCCGGTGCAGCGCGCCGAGACGGATCGTCTCGTAGGCGTGCGCCTGCTCCGTCACCGTCACCCCGTTCCCGACCAGCGCCCCGGACACCTGTCGGTCGTGCCCCTGCTGCTTCTCCGTCGTGCCCGTCCGCCCCTGCTCGCGGTCCCTCCCGGTCCGGGCTCCGACCGCCGGCGCGCGTCCCGTGCTCGTCCGACCCGGCGGACCGACCGGAACCGGGCACCGCGCCAGCCTGTCCCCCGGCGGCGGCGACGGCCAGACGGACCTACGTGGCGCTGTGGACGAGCGGCTCGACGCCGAGCCGGGCGGTCAAGCCTCGGGCTCCCAGGCGGGGTTCCAGGCGACCTCCCAGAGGTGGCCGTCGGGATCCTGGAAGTAGCCCGAGTAGCCACCCCAGAACCGGTCGCGGGCGGGGTCCGTGATCCGCGCCCCGGCCGCCTCCGCCTGCGCCATGACCGCGTCGACCTCGTCCCGGGACGACACGGTGTGCCCGATCGAGAGGTCGGTGGGGCTCGCCGGCGCGCGGTCGACCCTGGCGTCCTTGGCGAGCGACGCCCGCGGGTAGAGCGCCAGGATCATGCCGCCGTCCATCTCGAAGAACACCACGGCACCGTCCTCGAACTCGGTGCCGATGATCCCCTCGGTGACCAGCCCCAGGCCGTCGCGGTAGAACGCGAGCGACGTCCCCAGGTCGTCCACCCCGAGCGTCAGGACCTTGATCCGCGGTTCCATGTGCCCCTCCCGGTGCGTCGTGCCCTCGCCCACGATCCTCGCAGCAGGGACCGCGGCGCGCTTGAACGGAACGGTCAACCCCGCCGGTCGGCGAGCAACGTCGCCGGCGTCCGCCCCGCGAGCCTCCGGCACTCCCTCGTCAGGTGGGACTGGTCGGCGTACCCGACGCTGGCGGCCACGGACGCCAGATCGGCGCCCGGCGCGCGCTCGGCGACGCCGAGGAACCGCTGGAACCGCAGGATCCGGTCCAGGGTCTTGATCCCGTAGCCCAAGGTCTGCTGGCTGCGTCGCCGGAGCTGGCGTTCGCTCACGTGCAGGTCGGCCGCCAACGTCCGGACGCCCACGGGAGCTCGGGCCGCGAGGCACGCCGCCACCGCCGCGCTCACGAGTCGGTCCGGCTGCTCGGCGACAGCGATCCGGCGGGTGACCTCCTCCAGCAGGAGCCCCGCGAGCTCCGCCGGCCGTCCCGCCGCCTCGTCCACCCGGTCCTCGAGCTTCCGGACGTCTCCTCGCCACACGTCCACGAGCGGGACCCGACGGTCCGCCAGCTCGACGACGTCGGGCGTGACGAAGGACCGCAACACGCCAGGACGGAGGCGGACCCCCACGATCCGTCCACCGGCAGGGCGCCAGGCGGGGTTGACGGCGGTGTCCGGGCCGGCGATCCGGAGCGACCCGTCCACGTACATCAGGTCGGTGCAGGCATCGGGCAGGACCGCGACGGTCTCGCCGGGCCCCTGCGGGGTCCGGCGGATCCAGACGCACGTCAGCCACGCGCGCAGCGGGGCAGGCGGCGCCCACTCCCGGTAGAGGCACACATCGATCCGTCGGTGACGACGACCAGGGACCGGCGATGCTACGTCGCGACGACGGCGATGAGTTCCGTGGTCGTCCCCGGTCCACCTGGTGACGGGACATCACACGAGGAGATCCACGTGACCGCCATCTACACCTGGGACGTCTTCTCCAGCCTCGACGGCTTCGGCTCCTACGGCGAGGGCGGTGACTGGGGCGGGTACTGGGGCAAGCAGGGGCCCGAGTTCCTCGACCGCCGCATCGCCCAGTACCGCGAGGAGCAACGGATGGTCCTCGGGGCCAACACCTTCCGGGAGTTCCTGGGACACCTGGGGCCGAGCATCGAGGAGGCCCGCGTGGACGATCCCGTGAACCGGCGGATGATGACCATGCCGACGACGGTCGTGTCGACGACGATGGAGGACCCGCTCGGCTGGCCGGACGCGACCCTCGTCCGCGGCGACGCGGTCGACGTCGTCGCCCGTCTCAAGGAGGAGTCGCCGGTGCCGCTGCGCTCGCACGGCAGCCTGTCGATGAACCGGGCGTTGCTGGCCGCCGGTCTGGTCGACCGCGTCCAGCTGACGATCTTCCCGGTCCTCACCGGTCGGACCGGCGAGGCGCCGATCTTCCGCGGTGCGGCCGACTTCGACCTCGAGCTGCTCGGGAGCCGGACGCTCGACGGCCGTACCCAGGAGCTCGTCTACCGCCCCACCCTGCACCACTGAGCCCGACCGCGACGAGCGCGACCCGCGCCCCCCACGCCGAGGAGGCCGCAGCGAGCAGGAGGATCCCATGGACGAGGCCGACGAACGCCACCTGCGGCGAGCGGTAGAGCTCGCTGCCGAAGCGCGCGCCGCAGGCGACATGCCGTTCGGGTCGCTGCTCGTCGGGCCGGACGGCGACGTGCTGGTCGAGGACCGCAACACCGTCCTGACCGACGGCGACATCACGGCCCACCCCGAGCTCAAGACCGCACGCTGGGCCGCGCGACACCTCGATCGCCTGGCCGCCGCCGGGACGACGATGTACACGAGCACCGAGCCGTGCCCGATGTGCCGCGGCGCCATCGCCCGGTCCGGTCTCGGGCGTGTGGTCTTCGCGCTCTCGGGCCAGC
>JAHWJY010000246.1 GCA_019348135.1 Actinomycetota bacterium | reverse complement strand
TGTTGAGCGCCTCGTTGGTTGGTGACGGGCGGGTGCCGTAACGACAGCGTCGGTGGCGACGTCGTGATGGCCGCGGTCGTGTTGTGTTGGTCGCGGCGGTGGCGACAGCGTGGGGAGGTCTTGTTCGCGCAAGGACCCTCCCGCTGATCTCTGACCGAGTATCGGGAGGGTCCTTCCTTGGTGCTCGGAGGCACCCGTGCTCATGGTAGGGATCGACGCGCCGGAGGTCGAACGCGACCTTGGTGCCGGCAGGTTGTCATGCCCGTGTTGCGGTGGGTCGCTGGGTCCGTGGGGATTCGCGCGATGGCGGACGGTGCGGGTCGAGAACGGCGTGGAGCGGTGCCGCCCGCGGCGTGCTCGGTGCCGGTCGTGCCTGGTCAGCCATGTGTTGTTGGGTCGCGACTGTCTCAGCCGTCGCCGTGACGCCGCTGCGGTGATTGGCGCGGCGTTGGCCGCGAAGGCGGCCGGCGGGGGCCACCGCGTGATCGCGAAGACGCTCGGGGTGCCGGAGTCGACGGTGCGTGGTTGGCTGCGACGGTTCGGCGTGTGGGCCGAGCGGATCCGGTCGCATTTCACGATCTGGGCGCATGCGTTGGATCCTGAGTTGGCGCCGATCGGACCGGCGGGCTCGCCGTTCGCGGATGCGGTCGAGGCGGTCGCGGTCGCAGCTCGGGCGGCGGTGTTGCGGTTCGGGCCTCGACCGCCGTGGCAGGTGGCGTCGGCGTTGACGGGCGGAGCGTTGCTGTCCAACACGAGTTCACCCTGGGCGGCGCCGTGAGCGGAGTTCAGGCTGTCTTTCGTCACCGACGACCACGACGAAAGAGGCCTGTTCATGCACGACCGCCATCACGACATCGCCCTGTTCCGCTATTCGCTGGTCCGTCCCGCGGCCGATCCTGGTCTCACGACCCGTCAACGTGGCCGCCTCGTGCGCGAACTCGCCGCCGGCGAGCACGTCACGCCGTGGGGGGAGCGGACAGTGGTGTCTCGCAACACGTTGGACCGTTGGGTCCGCCTCTATCGGGCCGGAGGGTTCGAGGCGCTGGTGCCGGCGTCGCGCCAAGCCGAGCCGACCACCCCGGCCTCGGTGCTGGCGTTGGCCGAAGCGCTACGTCGCGAGAATCCGGAGCGGACCGCCGCGCATGTCGCGGCGATCATCTTCGAAGCCCACGGGTGGTCGCCGTCGGAGCGGACCATCCAACGTCTCTTCGCCCGGCTCGGCCTGAACCGTCACGGTCCCGTGCAACGACGCGCCTTTGGGCGGTTCGAGGCGTCTGCCCCCAACGAACGCTGGACCGGCGACGCCTTGCACGGCCCGACGATCGGGGGACGCAAGACGTATCTGTTCGCGTTCATCGACGATCACTCCCGCCTGTTGTGCGGCTATCGGTGGGGGCATTCCGAAGACACGCTGCGTCTCGAAGCCGCCCTGCGGGCGGGCATGGAGGCGCGAGGCATCCCCGCCTCGTGTTACCTGGACAACGGGAGTGCCATGGTCAGTCGCCAGCTGCTCCGGGCGTGCGCGACGCTTCGCATCGCCCTCGTTCACAGCCGGCCAGGAAAACCAGAAGGCCGCGGCAAGATCGAAAGATTCTTCAGGACGGTGCGTGGCCAGTTCCTCGTCGAGGTCGCCCACGCAGACATCGCGGAGGTGGCCTCACTCAACCGCCTGTTCGCCGCCTGGGTCGAGGGCGTCTATCACCGGGCGACGCATTCCGAGACCGGCGAGGCGCCGCTGCAACGATTCGAAAAGGCGGCGGTGCGACGCCCGACGCCAGCCGAGCTCCATGACGCGTTCCTGTGGGCCGAACGCCGCCAGGTGACGAAGACGGCGACGGTCAGCCTGCACGGCAACATCTACGAGGTCGACGCTGCTCTCGTCGGGCGCCGCGTCGAGCTGATCTTCGACCCGTTCGACATGACCGACATCGAGGTCCGCTTCGGCGGCCAGTCAATGGGCAAAGCCGCGGCGCATCGCATCGGCCGCCACACCCACCCCCAAGCCAAACCCGACACGCCGCCGCCGCCAACGTCGACCGGGATCGACTACCTGCGCCTCGTCGAGCGCCGCCGTGACGCCGAGCTCGTCGCCCCCATCGACTACAGCCGCCTCGTCAAATCGACCGACCCCGACCAGTGCGCAGGCCAACTCCAGATCCCGATCGGCGACGAGCGCGAGGAGCAGGCCCGATGACCATCGAACGCCTCCGGGCCCACTACGGCTTCGGTCGGATGCCGTTCGGGCGGGACCTCGCACCCGGCATGCTGCACACCACCCACGCCCACGCCGAAGCCGTCGCCCGCGTCGGCTGGTGCATCGACGAACGCGCCCTCGGCGTCGTCACCGGCGAAGTCGGCGTCGGCAAGACCGTCGCCGTGCGCGCCGCGGTCGCCGCGCTCGACAACTCCCGCTACACGACCATCTACCTCGGCTGTCCCGCCGTCGGCGCCCGCGGGCTCTACACCACCATCGTCACCGCCCTCGGCGGCGTGCCCCGGTTCCACCGCTGCGGCCTCATCCCGCAGGCCCAAGACGCCCTCATCGCCGAAGAAGACGAACGGGGACGGCGCGTCGTGGTCATCTTGGACGAAGCGCATCTGCTCGCCGCCGACCAACTCGAAGGATTGCGGCAACTCACGAACGCCGACATGGACAGTCGCTCACCCATGGCCTGCCTCCTCGTCGGCCAACCGACGCTGCGGCGGCGCATCAAGCTCGGCACCTTCGCCGCGCTCGACCAGCGCATCGCCCTCCGCTATGCGATGCCCGGCATGGACCAGCCCGAGACCGGCACCTACATCGCCCATCACCTGAAGCTCGCCGGGCGCTCCGACACCCTGTTCTCCGACGACGCCATCGGCCTCATCCACCAGACCAGCAGAGGGCTACCCCGAGCGGTGAACAACCTCGCGGTCCAAGCCCTCGTCGCCGCCTACGCCGCCAACAAGAACATCGTCGACGAGTCCTCGGCCCGGGCAGCGCTCACCGAGATCACCGCCGAATGATCCAAGACCACCGCCGCATCACCATCACCGTCGACATCGTCGACGAGCCCGGCAACGACACGACCGCCGTCGCCGCCCTCCTCGATGTCATCGGCCACCTCCAACACGACGCCATCTACCCGATCCTCATCCGCCTCGAGCTCGGACCGGTCCCAGCGACAACCTGAACAACGGCACCGACAGCACGGACACGGCGGCCTCAACGCGACCAAGAACCGATCTCCAAACATCGCGTCG
>JAHWJY010000082.1 GCA_019348135.1 Actinomycetota bacterium | reverse complement strand
GGCCGTCCAGGCAGCCCGGCAGGTGCTCGGCGCCGTTCCAGTTCACGACGACGGCGACGACCCTCATGCGCGCCCTGCCCGGAGGACGCGCATCAGCCCGATCGTGAGATCGCCTCCGGCGCTGCTCAACGCCCGCCGGCCGCGGCCGCGTCCCCGCCCTCGGTATCGAGGTCCTCGAGGCGGACGATCGGCAGCGGGCCGGTGGGCGACTCGACGCCCAGCCGCAGCGCCGGCCCCTCGGAGACCGACGTCGCGGCCACCATGTCGACCAGGCCCGAGCCGCCCGGGGCGGGCCGCACCTCGAACGCCACCGCGTCCGGCAGGACCGCGTACTGGGTGCGCCCGACGGCGTCGGTGATCATCGGGGTGATGCGGTAGTGCCCGGCCAGCACGTGCGCCGTGAAGCGGATGTCGACGACGGCGCTCTGCCCGGGCAGGAGCGGTCCGACGCCGAGGCCCTGCCAGGTGGTGTGGACCTCGTAGAGGTGGTCGCCGCTGCCGGTCGAGACGAGCGCGCCGGCGCTGCACGCGTCGATCGGCTCACGCGCCTCGAACCGGACGCGCAGGAGCAGCTGGGTGGACGGCCCGATCTGCTCGGCGGGCGAGCCCGAGCCGTCGAGGAGCTGGACCTCGTCGATCCAGGCGCGCCCGGTGCCGAGCTGGTGCGTGTCCGGCTGCTCGTCGTCGCCCCGCGCCGTGCCCATCAGCTGCGCGTAGAGCTGCACGCCCTCCTTGGCGTGCCCGTCGAACGCGACGCGGCCGCGGTCGAGGACGATGGTCCGGTCGCACAGCTCCTGGATCGCCCCGAGGTCGTGGCTGACGATCACGACCGTCTTGCCGCGGGACTGGAACCGCTGCATGCGCTCGAGCGAGCGCGCCTGGAACTGCGCGTCACCGACCGACAGGACCTCGTCGACGAGGAGGACGTCGGGGTCGACGTTCACGGCGATGGCGAACCCCAGGCGCACGTACATCCCGGAGGAGTAGTTCCGCACCGCGGTGTCGAGGAACGGGCGGACGCCGGCGAAGTCGACGATGTCGTCGAAGCGCTCGTCGATCTCGGAGCGGGTGAGGCCCAGGATCGCCCCGTTGAGGTAGATGTTCTCGCGGCCGGAGAGGTCGCCGTGGAAGCCGGCGCCGAGCTCGAGGAGTGAGGCGAGCCGACCGTTGATCTCGACGTGTCCCTCGTCCGGCGGCAGGATCCGCGCGAGGACCTTGAGCAGGGTCGACTTGCCCGAGCCGTTGTGCCCGATGATGCCGACGGTCTCGCCGTGCTCGATCGTGAACGACACGTCCTCGAGCGCGTTGAAGTCGGTGAAGCTCGGCTTGCTGAACCGGTACAGCCGCTCCTTCAGCCCGCTGGGGCGCTCGTGGTAGAGCCGGAACGACTCGGTCAGCCCGTCGACGACGATCGCCGGCCGACCGCGGTCGGAGCGGATGAGCTCACGGATCGATCCGAGCACCACGTCGTCACACCTCCTTCGCGAAGTTCAGCGCGAAGCGGTGGAAGGCGAGGTAGCCGACGACGAAGGCCGCCAGCGCCGCCAGCGTGCAGCCGACGAGGAGCTCGGGGGACGGCCAGCTCTGGGCGAGGGTCAGGAACGGTCGCGGGCAGCGCTCGACGGCGGTCGTGACGTCGGCGCACGCCGGGTTCGAGACGACGGTGCCGTAGATGGACTCCCGGAAGAGCTTGACGAACCACGTCATCGGGTTGGCGTTCAGGACGTGGCCGAAGACGGTCGCGGCGGTGTTGCCCGACCCGGTCACCATCGCCACCGGGTAGATGATCGGCGTGGCGTAGAACCACACCATGAAGATCACGACGATCAGCTCCTGCAGGTCCCGGAACGGGACGTTCGCGCCGGCGAGGAGCATCGACACGCCCGCCGTGAAGATCGTCACGAGCAGGATCCCGAGCAGGATGGCCGGCAGGTGGGTGAGGATCGACCAGCCCCGGGCCCAGATGAGGTAGGGGCTCACGGCCACGAGCGCGAGCAGCAGGTGCACGACCTGGCTCAGCACGATCGACAGGGGCAGCACCTCGCGCGGGAAGTACACCTTCTTGATGAGCGAACCGTTGCCGACGATGGCGCCGACCGAGCCCTGCACCGAGTTCTGGAAGAACTGCCACACGAGGTAGCCGGAGAGGAAGAACGCCGCGAAGTCGTCGACGGCGATGCGGATCACGAACTGGAAGATCACCGTGAACACCACGGTCATGAGCGCGGGCGTCAGCAGCGACCACAGGAACCCGAGGGCCGAGTTCTTGTAGCGGACCTTCAGCTCCTTGCCCACGAGCTGGCGGAGGAGCTCCCGGGCGAGCCACAGGTCGACGAGCTTGTCCCGCAGGGCACGCAGGGGGATCCGGCCCGAGTGCGGCGGCTCCACGCCGGTGCGCTGGGGGAGCTCGGTCGTCTGGAGGACGCGCTCGTCGGTGCTCACGGTCGCCCCACGCGGGTGGTCTCCGGATCTGCGGGCGAGGCCGTCTCCGACGCTGCCAGCCCGGGACACGGCCCTCGCCCCGTGCGGGGAGGCTACCAGCGGTCCCGACACCCGAACCCGGCGGCCGCACCGGGCACCGGCGTGCCCGCCTGCGCTGCCGGAACGGTCCGATTCCCGTACCTTGCGCGCGCGGAGCGTCGAGGAGAGCCCCCGCGTGCGACACAGCTGCCTGCGGGTCGGCCGCTCCACCGCCATGCTCACGGCGGCGCTGGTGCTCGCCACCGTGCTCCCCGTGGGATCCGCCGGGGCGACGGCGCCGCGTGAGCGGGAGCCGTCCGCGACCTACCCGGCGTCGCGGTACGAGGATCCCTGCGAGGGTGGTGCAGCCGTCGACGTCCGCGACGTACGGGTGGACGACCTCTTCGAGGACGACCGCGCGACGGTCCGCTCGGGGGCCGTCGCGGTCGAGGTCGGCTTCTGCGCGCCCGTCCCCGCCGGCGCCGTCCGGACGTTCCGGATCGACCTCCACCCGCGCAACGACGGGCCGAGCGGCCCCGACCACAGCGAGACACCGTCGCGGATCCTCACGATCGAGCCGGCCGGCAGCGGCTGGACGTGGCGCCTGCGGGACGGCGCGGGTGCGACGAGGGCATCCGGTCAGGCGTCCGCCCGGACGACCGCGGACGGGGTGACCGGGCTCGTCGCCGCCGTCGGCGCCTGCGACGTCGCCGCCGCGAGCGGCGTCTCCTGCGACCCCGACCGACGCCTCCGCGGCACGGCGCCCGGGCCGGTGCCACCGGTGGCCCTGCGCGCGTGCACGGCCGACGTCGACTGCGGGCCCTCCTACCGCACCGTCGACGGGCGCACCGTCACGGATCCGGCCACGCCGGCGCCGGGGGTGGACTACCTGCCGGACCCGCGCCACTACGCCCCGACCTACCCGTCGATCTGCCAGGTCGGAGGCGTCGCACGGGTGCCGTCCTCCGTGCCCGCGCCGGAGCTGCTGGCCGACGCGTCCGCCGCGGCCGAGCTGGAGCGGACCGGCTTCGTCCGCCTGTCGGAGCTGGTCGACGGCAGGGTCCGTATGCGCGGCTCGGCGGAGGAGGCGGCCGCGATCGTGGGCGCCGGGCGGGTGGAGCCCGTGGCCCTCCGGCACCAGCAGCAGGTGGTCCCGGACGACCCCTACTACGGCGAGGAGGGGCCGGGGGCCCCGACGGGACAGTGGTCGCTGCGGCGCGTGGGGATCGCGACGGCCCGCGAGCACACGACCGGCGAGGGCACCCGCGTCGCCATCATCGACTCGGGCTTCGACGGCCGTCACCCCGACCTCGCGGGTCGCGCCGTCGCGGTCCGCGACTACGTCGCGACCCGCGACGGCCGCACCGGGACCTGGCTCGACCGGGACGCCGACACCGACCTCGGGGGGCACGGGACCTTCGTCGCCTCCGTGATCGCGGCGGCGACCGGGAACGGTCTCGGGATGGCCTCGCTGGCCCCCTCCACCGAGCTCCTCGTCGCCCGCGTCTTCGATGCCGAGGGGTGCGCGTCGGACGGTGCGGTCGTCGACGCGATGTCGTGGGCGACCGCGAGCGGGGCGGTCGCGATGAACCTGTCGCTGGGTGGCCCGGCCTCCTCCCCCGTGCTCGAGGTCGCCGGCGTCGACGCCGCCTTCCAGGGCACGGTCCCCGTGGCGGCCGCGGGCAACACGGGGGGGAGCCTGCTCGAGTACCCCGCGGCCTACGCGGCCTACCTCTCGGTCGGCGCGACGGGCTTCGTCCCGCCCGAGAGCACGGGCGAGGACCCGGTCGCGCCGTACTCCACGGCCAACGCCAGCGTCGATCTCGTGGCGCCCGGAGGGTCGAACCAGTCGATCCACCCGGGTCGCGACGTGCTGGGGGCCTGCTGGGTGAGCGCGTCGGTCGGTCGCGGATACTGCCGCCAGGCGGGCACGTCGTTCGCCGCCCCGCACGTGACCGCCGCGGTCGCGCTGGCGCGGTCGATCGACCCCGACCGCACGGCGTCCGGGACGCAACAGCTCCTGGAGGACAGCGCCCGCGACATCCGCACCGCGCCGGGCACGGGGCCGGGAAGGGACGACCGCACCGGCGCCGGCCGGCTCGACGTGGGCCGGGCGACGACCCTGCTCGTGCACCGCCAGGACACGCTCGACGACCTGCCCGGCACCGCCGGGCCGACGGCGGCGTCCGTGTCCGTCTCCCGGACCACGTTCCGCGACGGGGGTGCGGCGCACGTGGTGCTCGCCCGCAACGACGTGTTCGCGGACTCCCTGGCGGGCGCCCCCCTCGCGGGCGACCGCGGCCCCATCCTGCTCACCTCGCCGGACCGCCTCGCCCCGAGCGTCGAGGCGGAGCTCCGCCGCGTGCTCCCCCGCGGTCGGGTGTGGATCCTCGGCGGTGAGGCGGCGGTCTCGCCCGCGGTCGTCGAACGCATCCGGGCGCTCGGGTACTCGCCGGCGCGCCTGCACGGCCCCACCCGGATCGAGACGGCGGCCGCCGTCGCGCGCCAGGTCGGGCCGCATCCGGACGGCCAGGTCCTCGTCGCGTCCGCCGCGAACTGGCCGGACGCGATCGCCGGTGGCGCGTACGCGGCGGGCCACGGGGTCCCGCTGCTCCTGACGTGGCCCGACGACGCGGCGCCGGACCGCTCCCCCGGTGTCCTGTCGACCGCACGCTCGCTCGGGACCCGCGACATCGTCGTCCTCGGCGGCGACGCGGCGGTGTCGGGCCGGGTGTTCGCGCAGCTCCGCGACGTCGCACCCACCCGGCGGATCGCCGGCGACACGCGCTTCGCGACGGCCACCGAGGTCGCCAGGAAGCTGTGGCGACGCACGGGCGCCGGGGTCGGCGACCGGTACGTCATCGTCAACGGCGACCGTCCGGGCGGGTGGGCCCAGGGGCTCGCGGCCTCGCCGCTCGTGGCCACGCAGCGGGCGCCCCTGCTGCTGGTGAACGACGGCCTGTCGACGTCCCAGCCCGCCACCTACCTGCGGTCGACGCTCGGGTACCGGCTCGACCGACCCGCCTTCGGCGTGGTGGTGGGCCCGTTCACCCACACCTCCGAACCGTGGACCCGCGCCTACACGGCGCAGCGTCTCCGCGAGCTCCTGGGCGGATGACCCGCTCACGGCTCGCCACCGCGGCGCTGCTCGGCGCGCTCGCGGCCGCGTGCTCGTCGACCGGCGAACCCGGGCACACCTCGGCCATCGACGTCGTGCCCGTCGATGCCGCCGGGGTCTCGCAGACCGTCGTGCCGGCCACCGACGGCTTCGACCGCGTCACGGTCACGACGGCCACCTTCGGTCGGGACGGTGGCGTCGACGGGGTCCTCACGCTGACCGTCACCGGCGCCGGCGAGGAGCGCACGGCCGCGGCGGCCGGCGGCGACATCCCCGACAACGGCCCGGTCACGCTGGCCTTCCCGCCCGTCGCCGGATCCGCCGGCCGACCGTTCACGCTCGGGTTCCGCTACCAGGGCGCGCACCCGCTGGCGCTCTACCGCAACCCCTTCGACCCCTACGCCGACGGGGAGCTGCGCCCCGCCGGAGGGGACCTGGTGTTCTCCCTCGGCCACGCCGACCGCGTGGGCGGCGCCGTGTCCGCGCTCGGCCGGAGCGCGCGCGAGGCGGCGACGACGGCCGGGCGGGACCCGGTCTTCCTGAGCGTGTGGGTGCTCGCACTGCTCGCGGTCGCCGGCGCCGGGGTACGACTCAGGGCAGCGGACCGGTCCGCGGGTCGCGACGCAGCGTCTCGGCGATGAACGGCAGGGCGAGCGCGAGCACCGCGAGCACGCCCGTCGTCCAGGCGATGTCCGCCAGGAGCTGACCGTCGGCCAGCGGCGGGCCCAGCGGCAGGAGCCGCTGCGCGGTCGGTCCGAGCCCTCCGAGCGTCCCGGTGAACAGGATCCCGCCCCACAGGAGGAACGCCGCCACGAACACGCCGGCGACCTGCACCAGGTGCAGCGGGACGACCGCACGGACGTCGCTGCGGGCGACGAGCAGCGCGATCGCCGGCGTGATCCACATGAGGTAGTGCGCCGAGAACGACGTCGTCGCGAACATCACGAGGTGGGTGACGACGACCCAGCGCCAGAGGTCGTCGCGCGCCACGGGGCCGGCGCCCCACCACCCCCGGTCCCGGCCCAGGAGGTAGACGCCGAGGACGACGAGCGCGGCGGGGAAGAGCGGGATGCCGGCCTCGCCCCGGCCCGGGCCCGGTGCGAACGACCAGGCGAGCCAGCTCGACCCGTACGTGTAGTCCCCCACCGCGGCGATCTCGCCGTAGGTCCCGGCCACGAGCCGGTTCAGCGCCATGCTGAGCGCGAACGGGGCGATGCCGACGGCCATCCACGCGACCTGTCGGGGCAGGCCCCGCTGCAGCACGAGCGCGAACACCGGGACCAGCACGATCGGGTAGGTCCGCAGCGTGATGCCGATGCCCAGCACGATGGCCGCCGACCACGGCCGGTCACGCTCGGCGAGGAGCAGCGCCGCCACGACCGCCAGCACGGGGAACGCCTCGTAGCGGGCGAACAGCAGCGTCGCGTAGAGCGCCGCGGGCGACAGCATCCAGAGGATCCAGGTCCGGCGCGCCCTCGCGATCCTCGCCGGGGTGGGCAGTCGCCCGTCCTGCCTGCCCCACGCCAGCGACAGCAGCACGAGACCGGCCGCGATCTCCGCCAGGACGTAGGGCAGCTTCAGCAGTGCGATCGCCCGCCAGGCATCCGGTCGCCCGAGGAACGCCGCCATGTGCTCGGGGATGAGCCCGAAGGAGTCGGCCCACCACCACGGGTGCGTCCACAGCTCGTCCGCGGGGCCGAGGAGCGGCTGCACGACGCGGAGCCAGCCGGCGTGGACCACGTGGCTGCCCATGTTGACGAGGTAGTCGGCGTACACCTCGCCGTGGAACGCGATGAGGTGCGCGCGCCAGTAGACCGCGAGCGTGTCGCTCGTGATGCCGACCGGCAGGAGCAGGAGGCGGAGGAGCCCGCCGGCCACGGCCCAGCGCAGGAACGGCGCACGCACGGCCTCGTCCCGGAGCGGGACGGGGAGCAGGCGCACGTCAGCGGTTCTCGCGCTGGACCCGGCGGACCCCGGCACGGACCCTGACGGAGTTGGCCGCCATCCGGAGGGCGGTGGACACCCCCTTGTCCTTCGCGGCGTGCACGAACCGCTGCGCGAGGTCCTGGGGCGACCGCCTCACCGGCGGGGTCGGGTCGGTCCGGATGTAGCGGAACGGCTTGCCGTGGAGGTCCGGTGCGCGCCGGGGCGTGCGGCAGAACTCGATCAGTGGTGCCAGCGCGCGCTCCCACGTCATCTCGGGGGCGAGGGCCCGGACGTTGGCGCGGCAGGTCTCCCGGCGGTCCTCGTCGGCGATGCGGAGCAGCGCCCGGGCGACGTCGTCGCGGTCCTCGGCACGCACGACCTCCCCGAGGTCGTGCTCCCGGACGAGCGCCGACAGCGAGTCCCCCTCGGTGGCGAGGATCGGGAGCCCGGCCCAGAGGTAGTCGAGGATGCGGGTGCGGAAGCTGAGCTCGGTCTCGATGTGGAGGAAGTGGGTCGAGACCCCGACGTCGGCGTCGAGCAGGTAGTTCGCGCGATCGTCGTAGTCGACCCAGCCGTCGTTGAAGAAGACGTGCTTGTCCAGGATCCCGAGCCGCTCCGCGGTCCGGTAGGCCTCGGCGGCCCGCATCATCTCGGGCACGTCGGGGTTGGGGTGCGCCGTGCCGAGGAAGAACAGCTTCAGCCTCGGCTCCTGCTGCGCCGCGATGGCGATGCCCTCGATGAGCGTCGACGGGTCGAACCAGTTGTAGATCCCCCCACCCCACAGGAGCACCAGGTCGTCCTCACCGATGCCGTCGGTCTGCCCGCGGATCGCCGACCGGGTCCGCACCGGCGGTTCGTCGGACAGCCCGAAGGGTGCGATGGCCAGGAGCGCGCGCAGGTCGGGATCCTGGTCGTAGGTGGCGGGGTTGATGCGGCCGACGGCCGCGAGCTGCCCCAGCCAGAAGTCCCGCTGCTTCTCGGACGCGCACAGCAGCAGGTCGCCGCGCTCGATCTGGTCGTTGACGACGTCGCGGTCCGAGGCCGCCGTGGCCCAGCGCTCGTGCGGCGGCTCGTTCTTGCGCATCACGAGCGCCTCGATGTGGAACGGGTCGTAGATGTCGACCACGACCGCGGCCTCGGAGGAGGCGATCTCGGGGAAGTGGTACATCGTGAACCCCTGGCTCACGATGACCTCGGCCCACCCGACGAGGTGGCCGGCGTTGCCCGGCGTGATGTGCTCGACCCGGAAGCCGGGGTGCTGGATCTGGGGCTTGCGCATCGAGGCGAGCACGACCTCGTGCTCCTTCGACAGCGTCCGCGCCATCTCCCACACCCGGATCGCCGGTCCGGCCATCTTCGCGCCGAGCGTGTCCGCGGTGAGGATGAGGATCCGCTGGCGCGTCGTCGCGTGCCACATCAGGTCGAAGGTGTCGACGACCGACTGGAAGACGGTGAGGAACGTGGCGTCCGGCACGTTCGGCATCACCGGCTTCTTGAACAGCCGCAGGATCTCGCGGTCGTCGCGCCGACGGTGCTCCTGGACGTAGGCGCGCTTCACACGGAGCTTGTCCCACATCAGCGCGAAGTCGCGGATCGCCGCGAGGTGCGCGCCGGTCATCGGCGTGACGACCGGCTGCGGGTCCGGCTGCCCGGCCGTGTCGGGCCCGATGCGGTAGTCGCCGAGGTCGGAGTCCTCGTTGTAGAAGCCGCGCAGCATCGACAGCATCAGCGACGACGGCAGCGTCTTCGACAGCAGCTCGTCGCCGTAGTTCTTGAAGATGGTGGCCAGGGCGTTGCGCTCGAGCATGTACCGCTCGCGCGGGTAGCCGAAGCGCTCGATGGTCCCGTGGTGGCGGTGGTAGAGGACCGAGGCCGGCACGAACCACGTCTCGTAGCCGAGCACCCAGACGCGCCAGCCGTAGTCGACGTCCTCGAAGAACGCGAAGTAGTCGTCGTCGAACCCGCCGACCTCGAGGAAGAACTCACGCGGGGTCGCGAGCGACGCGCCGGTGACGAAGATCGACGGCTCGGTGCGGAGGTCCGCCGGCGGGACCTCCTCGCGGTGGGCGGCGAACCCGTGGCCGTAGAACGACAGCTCGCCACCCGCGAAGTCGACCGTCTCGCCGGCGGCGTCCAGCACGAGGCCGCCGGTGCACTTCACGTGGTCGTGGACCACGAGCGGACGGACGAGCTCGCGCAGCCACGTCGGCGCGGCGACGGCGTCGTTGTTGACCAGCGCGAGGATGCCGCCGCGACCGAGGCGCGCGCCCTGGTTCACGGCGGGCGCGAACCCGACGTTGTCGTCGTTGACGACGAGCTGGACCTGCGGGTAGCGCTCCCGGACGAGCTCGACGGACCCGTCGGTCGAGGCGTTGTCGATGAGCAGGATCTCGAGCCGGTCCGCCGGGTAGTCCTGGGCGAGGAGCGAGTCGAGGCACGGCCCGAGGTAGTCGCGTCCGTCGTAGTTCACGACGACGACGGTGACGGTCGGCCACCGCTGCTCCGGCGGGGACGTGGACGGCCTCACAGCGCGCTGGTCCACGGGTGGCCCTCGATCGGTCGGTCGGCGTCCACGCGCGACCCCGGGCCCCGCGCGAGCGATGTGTACCAGACGCCCGGGCAACGGTCCCGGAGCGGGCCGACGGACGGGCCGACGTGCTCCGCGGCTGGCGCTGCGACCCTACGCTGGGAGCGCCGTCCCCAGCACCCGGACGCCCCCTTCCCCCGCGGACCCGCCATGCCCCGCCCCCCGGACCTGTCGAAGGTCGCCGCCACCGTCGCCCACGAGCTGGTGGCGCCGCTCGCGATCATCTCGAGCGGCGCCCGGCTCCTGCGCCGGCAGGACGGCGAGGAACGCGACCCCGGCGAGGTGGACGACATCGTGGCGGCCATCGAGCGCAACGT
>JAHWJY010000245.1 GCA_019348135.1 Actinomycetota bacterium | reverse complement strand
CCTGGGCGAAGACCACGTGGATCGGGCTCGACCTGTTCTTCTCGCCCCCGACGGCCAGCGAGGAGGCCGACTCCATCGCCGCGGCGCAGCGGCCCGACGGGTCCTGACTACCCTTCGCCCCCGTCCACCACCGCAGGAGGCCTCCGTGGTCCTGTCCGCAGAAGAGGTCCGGCACGTCGCGATGCTGGCCCGCCTCGCGCTGACCGACGACGAGGTCGAGGCGCTCGCTCCCCAGCTGTCCGAGATCCTCGCCTACGCCGACCAGGTGGGGGAGGTCGCCGCCGACGACGTCCCGCCGACGGTGCACCCGTACCCGCTGCGGAACGTCTTCCGGGCCGACGACCCGCGTCCGTCGTGGCCCCGGGACGAGATCCTCGCCTCCGCGCCCGAGGTCGAGCAGGACCGCTTCTCGGTGCCGCGCATCGTGGCCGAGGAGGGCTGAGGATGTCCGAGCTGCTCACCCTCCCCGCCAACGAGCTGGCCCGCCGCATGCAGGCCGGCGAGGTGCGCGCGACCGAGGTCGCCGAGGCCCACCTCGACCGCATCGCGGCCGTCGACGGCGACCCGGCGGCGCCGGGCGACCGCGACGTGCACGCCTTCCTCGCCGTGACCCGGGAGTCGGCGCTGGCCCAGGCGGCCGACGTCGACGCCCGCCGCGACCGCGGGGAGGCCCTCGGTCCGCTCGCCGGCGTCCCGCTCGCCCTGAAGGACATCTTCACGATGCGCGGCGCGCCCACGACCGTGGGGTCGCGCATCCTCGAGGGCTGGCATCCGCCGTACGACGCCACCGTCACGAGCCGCTGCATCGAGGCCGGGCTCGTGATCCTGGGCAAGACCAACATGGACGAGTTCGCGATGGGCTCCTCCACCGAGAACTCCGCCTTCGGCCCGACCCGCAACCCCTGGGACCTCGACCGCGTGCCGGGGGGTTCCTCCGGCGGCTCCGCGGCGGCCGTGGCCGGCCTCATGGCGCCGCTGGCGCTCGGGACGGACACGGGCGGCTCCATCCGGCAGCCGGCGGCGCTGACCGGGCTCGTCGGGGCGAAGCCGACCTACGGGCAGGTGTCGCGCTACGGGATGGTGGCGTTCGCGTCCAGCCTCGACCAGGCGGGACCGTTCGCCCGGACCGTCGAGGACGCCGCACTGCTGCACCAGGTGATCGCCGGTCACGACCCGGCGGACTCGACCTCGATCAACGAGCCGGTCCCGGACCTCCTGGTGCACCTGCGGTCCGGGGTCGAGGGTCTCCGGATCGGGGTCGTGCGGGAGCTGCAGGGGGAGGGCTACGAGCCGGCCGTCGAGGCGGCCTTCGCCGACACCCTGCGGCGGTTCGAGTCGCTCGGCGCCGAGATCGTCGAGGTCTCCCTCCCGCACGCGTCCTACGGCCTGCCGGCCTACTACCTCGTCGCGCCGTCCGAGTGCTCGTCGAACCTGGCGCGCTTCGACGGCGTCCGGTACGGACTGCGGGTGGACGCCCCGACGGCGGAGGAGATGAACGCCGCGACCCGCGCCGCCGGGTTCGGTCCGGAGGTCAAGCGCCGGATCATGATCGGCACGCACGCGCTGTCGAGCGGCTACTTCGACGCGTACTACCTGCAGGCCAGCAAGGTCCGCACGCTGATCGCCCGGGACTTCGCCGCCGCGTTCGAGCAGGCGGACGTGCTCGTGTCGCCGACGTCCCCGAGCGTCGCGTTCGGGCTCGGGACGAAGACGGCCGACCCGCTCGCGATGTACCTCAACGACGTCGCCACGGTGCCGGCGAGCCTCGCCGGAGTGCCCGCCGTGTCGGTCCCGAACGGCACCTCCGACGAGGGGCTGCCGACGGGGGTGCAGGTGATGGCGCCCCTGCTGCGCGACGACCTCATGTACCGGGTGGCGTGGGCGCTCGAGCAGGACCTCGGGTTCGACCCGATCCCGCACGGTCCCAACGCCGTCGCCGCGAGCGCCGAGGGGGCACGCTGATGGTCACGCAGGTACGCGACGGCTGGGAGCTCGTGGTCGGGCTCGAGGTGCACGTCGAGCTGAACACCCGCACGAAGATGTGGTGCGGGTGCGCCACCGACTTCGGCGGCGAGCCGAACACCCGCGTCTGTCCGGTCTGCACCGGCCAGCCGGGCGCGCTCCCGGTGGTCAACGGGGTCGCGGTGGAGTCCGCGGCGCGGCTCGGCCTGGCGCTGAGCTGCAGCGTGGTCGAGGACTGCCGCTTCCACCGCAAGAACTACTTCTACCCCGACATGCCGAAGAACTACCAGATCTCCCAGTACGACGTCCCGCTGTGCTCCGACGGCTTCCTCGAGGTCGAGGTCGAGGGCGAGGAGGTCCGGGTCGGGATCGAACGGCTGCACATGGAGGAGGACACCGGCAAGTCGATGCACATGGGCGACACGGGCCGTCTCCACGGCGCCGACCGCTCGCTGATCGACTACAACCGCGCCGGCATCCCGCTCCTCGAGATCGTGTCCCACCCGGACATCCGCGATCCCGAGACCGCGCAGGCCTACCTCCGCGAGCTCCAGGGCATCGTGCAGACGCTCGGCGTCTCCGACGCGCGCATGGAGGAGGGCTCGATCCGCTGCGACGCGAACGTGTCGGTGCGCCGTCCCGGCGAACCGCTCGGCACCCGCCGCGAGATCAAGAACCTCAACTCCATCCGGTCCCTCGGCCGCGCCATCGCCTACGAGGCCGAGGTGCAGATCGACGAGCTCGAGGCCGGTGGCACGATCGTCATGGAGACGCGGCACTGGGACGAGGAGCGCGGCGTCACGGAGATGCTGCGCCGCAAGGAGTCGGTCGCCGACTACCGCTACTTCCCGGACCCCGACCTCGTCGAGGTGCACGCCGCGCCGGAGTGGGTCGAGGCGCTGCGTCAGACGCTGCCCGAGCTGCCCGCCGCGAGCCGGCGACGGCTCGTCGACGCCGGGATCCCGTCGGCGCAGGCGGCGACCATCGTCAGTGGCGGGATGATCGGCTGGTACGACCACGCCGGGGTCGCCGGTGCGGACCCGCGCGTCGTCGCCAACTGGCTCGCCGGCGAGGTCACCGGCCAGATCTCCGCGGCCGGGCTCGACCCCGCCTCCTCGGGCCTGTCCGGCGCCCACGTCGCCGAGCTCGTGACCCTGATCGACGAGGGCCGGCTGTCCAACAAGCTCGCCAAGGACGTGCTCGAGGGGGTGATCGAGTCGCGCGGGGCGAAGCTGCCGTCGCAGGTCGCCTCCGAGCGTGGCCTCGAGCAGGTCTCCGACGAGGGCGAGCTGCGCGCCATCGTCGAGCGCGTCG
>JAHWJY010000244.1 GCA_019348135.1 Actinomycetota bacterium | reverse complement strand
CGGTGCCGAAGTCGTCGAGGCTGAACTCGACGCCGAGGTCCTGCAGCGCCCGCAGCGTCTGCGCGAAGCGCTCGAAGTCCGCGACGAGGGCGTGCTCGGTGATCTCGAGGCGCAGCGCCGACGGCGGCAGGCCGCGCTGCGACAGTCCGGTGATGACCGCGCCGGCGAAGGTCGTGTCGACGAGGTCGTCGGCGGAGACGTTGATCGCGACCGGGATGCGCAGGCCGTCGTTCCACCAGGCGGCGGCCTGGTCGAGGGCGGAGGTCAGCACGGCGTCCGTCAGCGCGGGGAGCAGGCCGGCGCGCTCGGCGAGGGGCAGCAGCCGGTCCGGCATCACCAGCTCGTCCTCGCGCTGCCACCGGACGAGCGCCTCGACGCCTCGGGGGCTGCCGTCCGGGGCGACGATCGGCTGGTAGTGCAGGACGAGCTCGCCCCGCTCGATGCCGCGCCGGAGCTCGCCCACCTGGGCGAGCCGGCTCGCGGAGTTCGGGTCGAGGTCGATGGCGTAGACGGCGACACCGGTGCGGTTGGCCTTGGCGTGGTACATCGCCACGTCCGCGGCGCGCATGAGCTGCTCCGGTCCGGCGGCCAGCGGGCTCTGGACGGCGATGCCGATGCTGCCGTCGAGGTCGAGGACGAGGTCCCCGAGCTGGAACGGCCGCAGCACGGCGGCGCGGATCCGCTCGGCCACCTCGACGGCGGCGCCGGCGTTCGCGATCCCCGGCAGCAGCACGGCGAACTCGTCGCCGCCGAGTCGGGCGACGGTGTCCCCGGGCCGGACCACGTCCTCGATCCGGCGCGCCACGAGGCAGAGGAGCTCGTCGCCGGCCTGGTGCCCGAGCGTGTCGTTGACCTCCTTGAAGCGGTCGAGGTCGATGAAGAGCAGGGCCGTCGTGCGCTCGCTGCGTCGCTCGGCGCTGGTCATCACCTCGGTCATCCGGTCCAGCAGGAGCTTCCGGTTCGGCAGCGAGGTGAGGCTGTCGTGGTGAGCCTGGTGCTCCTTCTCGATCGAGATGGACGCGGTCTTGTAGACGGTGAAGATGGGGACCACGAGCAACGGCACGAACGTCCAGCTGTGCAGCGCCACGATGGCGATCAGGGGAGACAGCGCCAGGACGGCGACCGTCGTGAGGACGTAGAACCACAGGTCCTCACGGAAGGCGTCCCGGAACGTGGGACCGCCGGGGCGGGAGATGACGCCCGAGACCAGCGCGTTGTTGACGACGAACCAGACGAGCCAGGTCAGGAGGAGCATCGGGAGGTCGCTGGCCACGAACCCGGTGAGCGGGTCGGTCGTCGACGGGGTCACCCCGAACACGACCATCACCCCCCAGGTAGCCAGGATCGAGAGCACGTACTGTCCGGTGTTGAAGGGCAGCCGCCAGTCGGTCTTGCGCTTGGACAGCTCCCCGATGACGGCCGCGACGCCCTGGACGACGATCGCCGGCCACAGGCCCCAGAGGTAGAGGATGGCGAACACGAACGCCTGGGACGTCACCACGCCCTGGGGGTCGTAGTTGCCGGCGGTGACGACCGGGCGCATCTCGCCGAGGACGAGCAGCCCGCTGATGAGGAGGAACGCGGGACCGAGGGCCACGAGCTCGGACGGGGGTGCCTGCAGGAAGGCGTAGACGAGCACAGCACCGCCACCCCAGACGGCGAGGTTCCAGGTCGCGCTGTACAGCGTCAGGGCCATCAGCGGCGGTCGGGTGCGGCGGTCCACGGTCCTCCGGGCGTGAGGGGCTCATAGCTCCTGTCGGCCGGAGGACCGGCTCGCTGAAGGACACCTCACCCGGATGTCACGCTCCGGGGGGTCGCTCGCCGTCCGGCAGGAGGTAGCGGGGTCCGGATCCGGCCGCGCCGGCGCGGTCGTCGGGGTTCAGCAGGGCGCAGGAGCGCAGCGACAGGCACCCGCATCCGATGCAGCCGTCCAGCCGGTCCCGCAGACGCTCCAGGGCGTCGATGCGCGCGTCGAGCATCGGCCGCCAGGACGCGGAGAGCCGGCGCCAGTCCGCCTCGGTGGGTGTGCGGCCCTCGGGCAGGGTGCCGAGCGCCGTCCGGATCTCCTCGAGCGACAGACCCACCTGCTGCGCCACGCGGATGAAGGAGACCCGCCGGATCGCCGCCCGCGGGTAGCGACGCTGCCCCCCCGCGGTCCGTCGCGCGTGCAGCAGCCCCTCGTCCTCGTAGAACCGCAGCGCCGAAGCAGCGACGCCGGTGCGGGCGCTGAGGGCGCCGATCGCGAGCTCGGTCACGTCGCGCTCCCGTGTCTGCGCACCTGGACTTGACCTCAAGTTACCTTGAGGTCCTACCCTCGCGGCACCTGCCGGCGTCACGCGGACCCGGCGACTCCCGACGGAGGACCACGACGTGCCCCCATCCCCGCTCCGGCTCGTCGTCCTCGACGCCCGTGCGCCCGGGGGGCGGTCCGGGAGGGCGGTGGCCGAGTGGTTCCGCAGCCGGGCGCGCCGCCACCCCGATCTGGAGCTCGACGTCGTCGTCCTCGCCGAGCTCGACCTGCCGCTGTTCCTCCCCCCGGCGGGTCACCCCGCCGTGGCCCCACACGCGGCCCGGATCGGCGCCGCGGACGCCGTCGTCGTGATCACGCCCGAGTACAACCAGAGCTTCCCCGGAGGTCTGAAGCAGGCGATCGACGTCGTCCGTGGGGAGTGGGCCGCGAAGCCCGTCGCGTTCGTCACCTACGGCGGGGTGTCGGGCGGGCTGCGGGCGGCCGATCAGCTGCGCCCGGTCTTCGCCGAGCTGCACGCGGTGGCGATCCGCGACACCGTGAGCTTCGTGCGTCCGTGGGAACGCCTCCGGGGCGACCGATTCGAGCCGGATCCGGGCGCGGACGCCGCGGCGGAGACCCTCCTCGACGAGCTCACCTGGTGGGCGACGCTCCTCCGGGAGGCCCGCACGGGCCGGTCAGCGGCGGCCTGAGCTCGAGTCGTTCAGCCCGTCGGGCAGTCGCGGGCCGCCGCCCGGGTGAAGTCGGGGACCGGCCGCTCGGCCGCCTCCTCGGGGGTCGCCGCGACGCCGTTGCGCGCGATGTCCTCGATGAGCCAGTCCATCTCGAGGATCTCGCGCCGCTGCGCCTCGCTGATCGCGACGGCCAGCTCGCGACACGCGGACGTCATCGACCTGGAAGCGCTCGGAGCGTGGGGTGCGCGCGACCACGGTCCTGTGGCCGACCGGGCGGTCGCACCGCGGGAGGAAAGCCGAGAACCGGCCCCGAAGGGCCGGTTCTCGTGGTGCGCCGCCAGGGACTCGAACCCCGAACCTGCCGGTTAAGAGCCGGATGCT
>JAHWJY010000081.1 GCA_019348135.1 Actinomycetota bacterium | reverse complement strand
TCCCCGCGACGACCAGCAGGAGCGTGAAGCCGTCGTCGGACCCGCTCCAGTGCTCCCGGAGGAGGTCGTAGCCGGCGGTGTTGAACAGGTACCGCAGGGCCTTGGTGACGACGTAGATGTCGTCCATCTGCCCGATCCCGCCGAGCACGTCGGGGATGAGGTCGACGGGGCTGACGACGTACGCGATCGCCCCGCCGGCCACGAGCTTCGCGTGCCACGGGACGCGGCGGTCCTTGGCGACCCGGGACAGCAGCTTGGCGACGTCCGGCAGGAACCGCAGGAGCTCCTGCCACGCCGGCGTGCCCTGCACGGCGCCCGACCCGCCGCGCCGAGCCGCCTCCTCGCTGGTGAGCACCTCGTCGGGCCGCACCGCGTCCTCGGCGTCGAGCTGGTCGTCCGGGTCGGCGTTCACGTGTACACGTAGAAGCCGCGGCCGGCCTTCTTGCCCAGGTAGCCCGCGCTCACCATGTGCACCAGCAGCGGCGCCGGCGCGTAGGACGGCTCCTTGAACTCGCGGTGCAGGGTCTCGATGATCGCCAGGGTGACGTCGAGCCCGACGATGTCGATGAGCTGGAACGGCCCCATCGGGTAGCCGGCGCCGAGCTTCATCGCCTTGTCGATCTCCTCGGCGGTCGCGTAGTGCGACTCGAGCATCTTCACGGCGTCGTTGAGGTACGGGAACAGCAGCGTGTTGACGATGAACCCGGCGCGGTCGGGGCACAGGACGCCGACCTTGCCGACCTTGTCGACGAACGCCCGTGCCTGCTCGAGGACGACGTCCTCGGTGCGCACGGTGGGGACGATCTCGACGAGCTTCATGATCGCGGCGGGGTTGAAGAAGTGCAGGCCGACGACCCGGTCGGGGCGGTCGGTGACCATCGCGCACTCGATCACGGGCAGGCTCGACGTGGTCGTCGACAGCACCGCGTCCTCGCGCAGGATCGGCGCGAGGTCGCTGAAGAGGTCCTTCTTGATCGCGAGGTCCTCGGCGACGGCCTCGATCACGAGGTCGCTGGGCGCCAGGTCCTCGAGCTCCGACGTGGGCTTGATGCGGGCGAGCGCGGCGACCATGTCCTCCTCGGACATGCGACCCTTCTCGACCATGCGCTGCATCGACTTCGAGACGCTGGCGGCGACCTTCTCGGCCTTCTCCTTGGACCGTCCGCGCACGATGACGTCGTAGCCGGCCTTGGCGCACACCTCGGTGATGCCGGTCGCCATCGTGCCCGTGCCGAGGACGCCGATGGTGCGCCACGCGGCGATGGTGTCGGGGTCGGCGGGGGCGCGGATGTCGTCGTCGGGCAGCGTGCGCGACGACCCCGGCTCCTCGTAGGAGTAGAAGCCGCGACCGTCCTTGCGCCCGCGGAAGCCGGCGGCGGTCAGCTGCTTGAGGATCGGCTGCGGGGCGAACCGCGTGTCCTGGAACTGCGAGTGGATCGCGTTCATGATGCCCAGCATCGTGTCGAGCCCGACGAGGTCGACCAGGGCCACGGGTCCCATCGGCAGGCCGGCCCCGAAGCGCATGGCGTGGTCGATGTCCTCCTTGGTCGCGTAGCCCGTCTCGACCATCCCGATGGCCTGGTTGAGGTACGGGAAGAGGAGCTGGTTGGCGATGAAGCCACGCCGGTCACCGACGACGACCGGCGACTTGCCGATCGACTCGGCGAAGACCCTGGCGTTGTTCACCACGTCCTCGTCGGTGACGACCGTGCGGACGAGCTCGATGAGCTTCATCACGGGCGCCGGGTTGAAGAAGTGGAACCCGAGGACGCGGTTCGGCCGACGGGTGTGGACCGCGATGTCCATGACGGGGAGCGACGAGGTGTTCGTGGCGACGATGGTGTCCTCCCGGGCGACCTCGTCGATGCGCTTGAACGCCTCCTGCTTGAGCGAGAGCACCTCGGGCACCGCCTCGACGATGAGGTCGCAGTCGCTCAGGTCCTCGAAGGCCGTGCTGCCCGAGATCCGTCCCCGGATGTCGTCGCGGTCGTCGCTCGTCAGCTTCTCGCGGGAGACCTGTCGTTCGAGCGAGCCCTCGATGCGCTCGAGCCCGGCCTCGACGGCGCGGTCGTCGACCTCCACGAAGTGCACCTGGTGCCCGTGGCGGGCCACGATCTCGGCGATACCGGACCCCATCGTGCCGCAGCCGACGATGCCGACCTTCTCGATGCTCTGCGTCACGTCGTCCTCCACCATCCGACCGTCGCCCGGTGCGCGTCGAGGGGGAGGCTAGGAGAGCCCGTCGCCGGTGGCGAACCCGTCGGTCGGCGTCGCGGAGCCCGCCCTACCCGGCCGGCGGGACGGTGAGGGTCGCGGCGATCGCCACCCCGTTGAAGAGGGCGTGGGCCGTGATCGGCACCACGAGGCTCCCGGTGCGGTGCAGCGCGCCGGCGAGCCACGCCCCGAGCACCAGCAGGGCCGCCAGCGACAGGGGTCGGTCGATCAGCTCGAGGTGGACGACGGCGAACGTCAGCGAGGACAGCAGGACCCCGGGCCACAGGCCGAGGCGCCGGCGCAGCACCTGGAAGAGCAGCCCGCGGAAGACCACCTCCTCGATGACGGGTGCCACGAGCACGACGGTGACGATCAGCAGCCACAGGCCGGTGCCCCCGCCGGCGACGTGGTCGAGGATCTGCTGCCGTGGAGGCGGCGGGATCCCGATCCCGCGACGGACGAGCTCGGGCAGGATCGTCGCGAGCACGAAGCCCGCCACGCCCACGCCCGCCCCCACCGCGACGTGGCTCCAGCGGGGCCGGACGGGCCCGAGGATGCGCCAGGACAGGATGCCGCGGACGCGCAGCCACGCGACGATGCCGGCGATCGTGACGGTCTCGACGGCCACGAGCGCGACCCCGATCGAGAACGGGGACGCGACGCCGAGACCGAGCGCCGCGAGCGGGAGCCCGACGATCAGCTGCGCGATCAGCGTCCAGAGCACGATCCCGACGGCGTCGAGGATGGTCCACGGCACGGCGAACGGTCCGCCCTCGACCGGGCCGCGCGCGTCGGGGGGCTCGCCGGACGGTCGCGGCCACGGCGGGTCCACGACCGCGAGGGGCATCTCCCGCGTCGGGTCCATCCCGCTCACCTCCGCACCCGCACGACCGCGCCGGCGAAGGCTCCCACCGCCAGCCCGAGCAGCGCCGCGACGGCGTACGGGGTCGGCCCGCCGGCTCCCGGCCCCCCCGGCAGGGGTGCGAGCAGCGACGGCGCGGGCCCCGTGGGCTCGAGGGGGGCGACGTCGATCGTCACCGCCTCGCCGGCGGAGGACGACTCCTCGTCCGTCGCCACGAGCCGCGCCCGGTACTCGCCCGGCGGCACGGCCACCCCGTCGTCGTCGTCGAGGTCCCAGGTCGCGACCTGGCGCCCGGGCGCGACCACCCCGAGGGAGCGCGTGCGGACGCGGCGGCCGTCCACCGCCGCCACCTCGAGGACGAGCTCGCTGGTCTTGCTCACGACCGTCTCGAGCGTCACGACCTCCACGGCCGTCGGGCGCAGCCGCGAGGCGGTGGTCGTGGCGACCACCAGCGGCGTGCCGTAGCCGGGTGGTCCCAGGAGCTGCACCGACCCGTCGGCGCGCGGCACGAGCTGCCAGGTCCCGAGCGCCCGCTCCGTGACGACCTCGCCGCTCGCGACGATGCGGAACGGGGCGTCACCGGTGACCGTCAGGGGCTCGTCCACGTCGTTCTCCAGACCGACCCGCACGCGCCCGGGCAGGTCGGGCGAGGTCGTTGGCCGGAGCCCCTGGTAGTAGCTCGCCAGGATGTCGTCGTAGGGGATGCCGGCCTCGGCCTGCCCCAGCGCGCCGTACTGGCTCATGCCGACCCCGTGGCCGAAGCCGCGGCCCTCGAGCACGACCTCGGTCTCGCCCACCTCGATGTCGAACCGCGAGGACGGCAGCGTCGCCGGGAGTCGGCCGCCGTCGGCCCGTGGGCCCGGGAACCGCTCGGCGTCGATCGACGGGGCGACGTCCGAGGCGAAGAAGCGGAAGGCGCTGACCCCGACCTCGACCCGCGTCCCGTCCCGTCCCACGACCACCAGCTGGTCCTCCCCGCCGTCGACCGCCCGGACGGAGGCGTCCGCGACCGGGACGGCCGTGGACAGGCTCTCGCCCCGCGCCAGCAGGGCGTCGAACTCGTCACGGGTGAACCGGACGGTCCAGCGGTGGAAGGGAGACACCTCGTCGTAGGGGTCGTCGACGCCCTTGAGGTACGGCCGCGGTCCCTCCCGCGGGAACACCTCCTCGTTGCTCTGGGTCCGTCCCCCGGACGACGACGAGTAGCGGGTCAGGATCGGCTCGCCCTCGTAGAGCAGCACCTCCCCCGCCGTCTCGGCCACCGCGGCCGCCCACCGCTCCCCGAACGGCCCCTCGACGACGTCGCGCCCGTGGAAGACCTGGCAGGCGACGGTCGCGCAGATGTCGTAGCCGAGGCCGCGCCGGCCGAAGGTCCCGAGCTCGATCGAGTTCCACGCGTAGGTCCGCGCCGCGACGGCCTGTGCCTTCAGCGCCTCCTCGGGCCACCGCGCCGGCACCTCCGCGAGCCCCTCGAGGTAGCCCTCGATCGACAGCTCGTTGATGAACACCAGCTCGGAGCCGTTGACGCGCAGCTCGATGGTGTCGGCGTACCGGCGCTCACCGTCGACATCGAGCACACCGTCGGGACCGGCCTCGAACCGCACGCTGCCGCCGTACACGCCGACGTCGACCGGGGCGGTCGAGGCCTCCTGCGCGCCGGCGGGGAGTGCCGTGCCGACCAGCGTCAGTACGCCCAGCACGAGGACGAGGAGGTCACGCATCGGGCGCCGGGAGGTCGACCTCGGAGGCCGGCACGCGCTCGACGTCCGCTCCGATGCTGCGCAGGCGCGGCACGAAGTCGCCGTAACCACGATCGACGTGGTGGACGTCACGGACGATGGTCTCGCCGTCGGCGACGAGGCCGGCGAGGACACCGGCGGCGCCGGCGCGGACGTCGAGCCCGTCGAGGACGGCGCCGTGCAGGGGCGCGACGCCACGGATGAGCGCGTGGTGGCCGTCGATGTCGATGTCGGCCCCCATCTTGCGGAACTGCTCCACGAAGCTGAAGCGTGACTCGAACACGTTCTCGGTGCACATCGACGTGCCCTGCGCCTGGCTCAGCAGGACCATGAACTGCGGCTGCATGTCGGTCGGGAAGCCCGGGTAGGGCAGGGTGACGAAGTTCACGGCCTCGAGGTCGCCGGCCTTGATCCGCAGCGAGTCGGCCCCCTCCTCGACGACGGCACCCGCGGCGCGGAGCTTCATCAGGGGCATCGTGAGATCGGCCGGGCGGACGTGTTCGAGCAACAGGTCGCCGTGGGTGAGCGCCGCGGCCACCGCCCAGGTGCCGGCCTCGATGCGGTCGGGGCAGGTCCGCCACGACACGGCCGTGAGCTCGGGGACGCCCTCGATCTCGAGGCGCGGGTCCCCGATGCCCTCGATCCGCGCGCCCATCTCGACGAGGAAGGCGCACAGGTCCTGGATCTCGGGCTCGCGGGCGGCGTTGTCGATGATCGTGCGCCCGTCGGCGACGGACGCGGCCATCACGAGGTTCTCCGTGGCGCCGACGCTCGGGAAGTCGAGCGTGATCTGGGCGCCGTGCAGGTCCTCGGCACGCACCTCGATCCCGTCCGCGTGCTCGATGACGCTCGCGCCCATGGCCTCGAGGCCGGCGAGGTGCATCTCGATGCCGCGCTTGCCGATGTTGTCGCCGCCGGGGAGCGCGATCCGGCAGCGACGCAGCCGGCCGACCAGCGGCCCGAGGCAGCTGATCGAGGCGCGGATGCGTGTGACCGCGTCGGCCGGGGCGTGCCAGTCGGGCTCGTCGTCGAACCGGATCGTGCAGAGCCCGGCGTCGAGGTCGAGCGTGACCTCCGCGCCGAGTCCCTGCAGGATGTCGGCCATCACCGGCACGTCGGCGATGGCCGGCACGTTCGACAGCACGGTCTCGCCCGGGGCGAGGATGCTGGCGGCCATCAGCTTCAGGACCGAGTTCTTGGCTCCGGGCACGGTGATGACGCCGCGCAGCGGTGCGGAGCGGCGTACGACGAAGACGTCGGCGGAATCGGTCGGTGAGAGTCCCATGCGACGACCGAGCCTACCGACGACCGCGCCTGGGCTCCGTCGGCGGCGGACGCCGGGGGACCGTGTCCTCCGCGTCAGCCCGAGGCGACGTCCAGACGGACCTGCTGACGCCGGATCGCGGCCTTCACCGCGGCCTCGTCCTCGTCCTCGCCCCCGGAACGCTGCTCGAGCTCGCGCAGACGCGCCTCGGCGCGGTTCCGATCGATGGCCCCGGCGGGCTCGGCACGGTCGGCGAGGATGACCAGACGGTCGTCGCGGAAGAAGAGGAAACCGCTGTGGACGGCGAAGCGCTCCTCGCCTCCGTCGGCGAGCTTGACCTTCAGGGGTGAGGTGTCGAGCGCGAGCAGGGCCGGCTGGTGCCCCGCGAGGATGCCGATCTCGCCGTCCAGCGAACGGGCGTAGACCTCCTCGGCGTCGCCCGAGAAGAGCGACTTCTCGGGCGAGACGACCTCGACGTGGATGGTCCCCATCAGGCGCTCATCTCCGAGGCCTTGCGGCGGACGTCGTCGGCGTCGGCGGCGTAGGAGAACGCCTGCTCGGGCAGGTCGTCGAGGTCACCGTCGATGAGCTGACGGAAGCTCTCGATGGTGTCCTTGACGGGGACGTAGACGCCCTTCTGCCCGGTGAACTGCTCGGCCACGTTGAAGTTCTGCGAGAAGAAGTTGCGGGCCTTGCGGGCACGGGCGACGACGACCTTGTCCTCCTCGGAGAGCTCGTCGATACCGAGGATGGCGATGATGTCCTGGAGGTCCTTGTAGCGCTGCAGGATCTCCTGGACGCCGGTCGCGACGTCGTAGTGCTCCTGGCCGACGATGGCCGGGTCGAGGATCCGCGACGTGGAGTCGAGCGGGTCGACGGCCGGGTACAGCCCCAGCGACGCGATCTCACGCGAGAGCACGGTCTGGGCGTCGAGGTGGGCGAACGTGGTGTGCGGCGCCGGGTCGGTGATGTCGTCGGCGGGGACGTACACGGCCTGCAGCGACGTGATCGACCGGCCCTTGGTGGACGTGATCCGCTCCTGGAGCTGACCCATCTCGTTCGACAGGGTCGGCTGGTAGCCGACGGCGGAGGGCATGCGGCCGAGGAGCGTCGAGACCTCGGAGCCGGCCTGGACGAACCGGAAGATGTTGTCGACGAAGAGCAGCACGTCCTGACGCAGCTCGTCGCGGAAGTACTCGGCCATCGTCAGGGCCGACAGCGCGACGCGGAGACGCACGCCCGGCGGCTCGTCCATCTGGCCGAACACCAGCGCGGTCTTGTCGATGACGCCGGACTCGGTCATCTCCCCGAAGAGGTCGTTGCCCTCACGAGTGCGCTCGCCGACGCCGGCGAACACGGACACACCACCGTGGTTCTCGGCGACGCGGGAGATCATCTCCTGGATGACGACGGTCTTGCCGACGCCGGCGCCGCCGAACATGCCGACCTTGCCGCCCTTGACGTAGGGCTCGATGAGGTCGATGACCTTGATGCCCGTCTCGAACATCTCGGACTGCGGCTCGAGCTCGTCGAACGGCGGCGACGGGCGGTGGATGGGCCAGCGGTCCTCGGCCTCGAACGCCGCGCGCTCCTCCGGCGGGAGGTCGAGCGGCTCGCCGAGCACGTTGTAGATGTGGCCCAGGGTCGACGGACCGACGGGGACCGAGATGGGAGCGCCGGTGTCGGTCACCTCCGCACCCCGGACGACGCCGTCCGTGGGGGCCATCACGATGGCCCGGACGCGCCGGTCACCGATGTGCTGGGCGACCTCGGCCGTCAGGGTGCGCTTCTCGCCGCCGTAGTCACGCGTGAACGTGAGCGCGTTGTAGATCTCGGGCAGGTGGCCCGGGGGGAACTCGACGTCGACGACGGGGCCGATGACCCGGACGATGCGGCCGGTCTCTGCCATTGCTCGCTCCTTGTGTGGGCCGGAGGGCCCTTCATGCGGTCTCGCGGCGGGTCGCCCCGCCAGCACGTTTCGGGGTGGGTCAGTTGCCGGACAGGGCCTCGGCGCCACCGACGATCTCGGAGATCTCGGTGGTGATCTGGTCCTGACGGGCCTGGTTCATGACCCGGCTCAGCTTGTTGATCACGTCGTTGGCGTTGTCGGTGGCGGCCTTCATGGCCCGCTGCCGGGAGGCGTGCTCCGACGCCGCGGACTCGAGCAGGCCGTGGAAGACCTTGGCCTCGACGTAGCGCGGGATCAGCAGTGCCAGGATGTCGTCCGGGTCCGGCTCGAACATGAACTCGGCGGGGATCTCGGAGCCGCCCTCGAACTCCTCGGCCTCCACGGGCAGCAGCTGCATGCGGTGCGGCACCTGGGTGAGGCTCGACTTGAAGTCCGTGTAGATGAGCCACACGCGGTCGAGCTCACCCTTGCGGTACGCGTCCATCACGGTCTCGGCGACCGCGCGCGCGTCGTCGTAGGTGGGCTGGTCGGAGACGCCGGTCCAGAGCTGGGTGGGGGTCCGTCCGCGGTACTTGAAGTAGCCCTCGGACTTGCGACCCACGAGGTAGAGGTCGACCTCGCGGCCCTGCTCCTCCTCCTGGCGGATGGCACGGTCGGCGATCTTGAGGACGTTGGCGTTGTAGGCGCCGGCGAGGCCGCGGTCGGAGGTCGCGATGACCAGACCGACGCGATCGATCGCGTCGTGCTCGGCCAGGAGGGGGTGGTCGGAGACGGCGTTCGACGCCGCGAGGCCGCGGATGACCTCGTGGATCTGCTCGGCGTACGGGCGCGCCTCGCCGACCCGCCGCTGGGCCTTCATGATCCGCGACGCGGCGATCATCTCCATCGCACGCGTGATCTTCTGCGTGCTCCTGACGGACTTGATGCGCCGGCGCAGCTGCCGGATCTGTCCGCTACCTGCCACGGTGCCGCCTCATGTCTGGTCCTGCCTCGTCCTGGCCGGGCGGTGCTCGCCCGGGCGCCGGCCTACGGCGCGGTCTCGGCGCCCTCGCCCACCGGACCGGCGTCGGGGTGCTCGTCGGCGTCGGCGCCGACGAGATCTCCCTCGACCTCCGTCTCGCCCGGGGAGTCCGAGGACATGACGTCCCAGCCCTCGTTGTCCTCGTCCGTCTCGACGGTCTCGCTGGGCGTGAACGTCTCCTTGAAGGCGTCGACGGCCTCGTTCAGCCGGCCCTCGAGGTCCTCGGTCAGCTTGTCGGTGCGCAGGCTCCCGAGGAGGTCGCCGTGGCGCGAGCGCACGAACTCGAGCAGCTCGGCCTCGAACCGGCCGACGTCACCGACCGGGATGTCGTCCATCTTGGCGTTGGTGACGGCCCAGATGCTGACGACCTGCTCCTCGACGGGCAGCGGCTGGTACTGCGGCTGCTTCAGCACCTCGACCACGCGCTGACCGCGGGCGATCTGCTGCTGGGAGGCCTTGTCGAGGTCGGAGCCGAACTGGGCGAAGGCCTCGAGCTCGCGGTACTGGGCGAGCTCGAGCCGCACGGTGCCGGACACCTTCTTCATGGCCGGCCGCTGTGCGGACCCACCGACCCGGGACACCGAGATGCCGGCGTTCATGGCCGGTCGGACGCCCTGGTAGAAGAGGTCGGTCTCGAGGAAGATCTGCCCGTCGGTGATCGAGATCACGTTCGTCGGGATGAATGCCGAGACGTCGTTGGCCTTGGTCTCGACCAGCGGCAGCGCCGTCATCGAGCCGCCGCCGAGCTCGTCGGAGAGCTTGGCCGCACGCTCGAGCAGGCGGCTGTGGAGGTAGAAGACGTCACCCGGGTAGGCCTCACGACCCGGCGGACGACGCAGCAGCAGCGACAGCTGGCGGTAGGCGTCGGCCTGCTTGGTGAGGTCGTCGTAGATGATGAGGGCGTGCTCGCCCTTCTCCATCCAGTTGGCGCCGATGGCCGCACCGGCGTAGGGCGCGGAGAACTGGAAGGCGGCGGGGGCGGACGCGGGCGCGGACACGACCGTCGTGTACTCCATCGCGCCCTTCTCGCGCAGGGTCTCGACGACCTGGGCGACGGTGGAGCCCTTCTGGCCGATCGCGACGTAGATGCACTTGACGGCCTCGTCGGTGCCCCACAGCTGCTTCTGGTTGATGATCGTGTCGACCGCGATGGCCGTCTTGCCGGTCTGACGGTCGCCGATGATCAGCTCGCGCTGGCCGCGACCGATCGGCGTCATGACGTCGATGACCTTGATGCCGGTCTGCAGCGGCTCGGACACCGGCTGACGCTCCACGACGGAGGGCGCCTGGACCTCGAGCGGACGCTGCCCGTCGATCTTGGACTGGTCGAGCGGTCCCTTGCCGTCGATGGGGCGGCCGAGCGGGTCGACGACCCGGCCGAGCAGGGCGTCACCGACCGGGACGGACAGCACGCGCTCGGTGCGCTTGACGGTCTGGCCCTCCTCGACCGCGGACGCGTCGGCCATGATGACGGCGCCGATGGAGTCCTCGTCGAGGTTCATGGCGATGCCGAAGACGCCGTTGCCGAAGTCGAGGAGCTCGTTCGCGAGCGTGCCGGGGAGCCCGGACACGT
>JAHWJY010000243.1 GCA_019348135.1 Actinomycetota bacterium | reverse complement strand
GGCGCGCGATGCCGTCGTCGTCCTCGACGAGCACGACGCGCGGGGCGGGATCGGGGCCCACGGCTCCTCCGGGAAGCGGTCGAGGCGAGCCTATGGCCGCGGCTGCCGCTGCCCCGCGGACCTACCCGATCCTTGCCGTCCCTTTACCTCCACCGGGGGCTCCCCGAACCCGAGGGTCCGTAGCTTCTCCTCGAGCCACCAGACCGTCCGCCCTCCCCGAGGAGCAGCCATGACGCACCACGACGACCACCCCACCGGCACGCAGGTGATCGACCGTCCCGTCTCCCCCGGGGAGACCGAGACCGGCGCCGCGCTGCCGCCACCTCCGCCGGGCGCGGCCCCCGCGGGACACGGACGTGACCGCCGCTCCGGGTGGCGGAACCACCTCGTGGTCGCCACCGTCGCCGCCGTGACGTCGGCGCTCGTGGCCGTCCCGGTCACGCGCTCCGTGTCGGACGCGCCGGCGGCCGTGGCCACCGGCGACACGGCGACCGACGCCGAGGCGCCCTCCGGGCCGCTCGAGGTCTCGGCGGGCAGCTCGCTCGTCGCCGCCATCGCCGAGCGCGTGAGCCCCTCGGTCGTCCGGATCGACGTCCAGGGCCAGGCCGGCAACGGCTCGGGGTCCGGCGTGATCTACAGCGAGGACGGCACCGTCATCACCAACGCGCACGTGGTCGCCAACGCCGCGCAGGTGGCGGTCACGCTGCCGGACGGCACCCGCCACGTCGCGGAGGTGCTCGGGACCGATCCGCGCTCCGACATCGCGGTGCTGCAGGTCGACGCGACGGGGCTCCCGGTCCCGGCGTTCGCCACCACGGCTCCCGCCGTCGGCGACGACGCCGTCGCCATCGGCAGCCCGTTCGGCCTCGACGGGTCGGTGACCGCCGGCATCGTCTCCGCGGTCAACCGCACGGTCTCGGCCTCGCGGACCCCGCTCGTGGACATGATCCAGACCGACGCGGCGATCAACCCGGGGAACTCCGGCGGTGCGCTCGTCAACGGCGCCGGCGAGGTCATCGGCATCAACACCGCGATCCTGTCCGGTGGCGGCGGCAACGACGGCATCGGCTTCGCCATCCCGATCGGGACCGCCCGCGCCATCGCGGACCAGCTCGTCGAGTTCGGCGAGGTCCGCCACGCCTTCCTCGGCATCACCGGCGCCGACGTCGCTCCGGACGTGGCCGAGCTCTACGACCTGCCGGTCGACGCCGGCGCGGTCATCACCAGCGTGGCTCCGGGCACGCCGGCCGAGTCCGCGGGGCTCCAGCGCGGCGACATCGTCACCGCCATCGACGGCGACGAGGTGCGGTCGATGCAGGAGCTCGCCGGCCGCATCCAGCGCTTCTCCCCCGACGACACGGTGACGCTGACCGTGGCGCGCGGCCAGGAGACGCTCCAGCTCGAGGTCACCCTCGCGGAGCAGCCCGACGCGCCGTGAGCACCCCCCGCTCACGGCTCTCCGCGGCCGGCACCCCTCCCCCGGGTGCCGGCCGCACCCCTTCGGGGACCCGGCGTCGACGGGCTCCGTACGCTCCACGCGTCCGCCTCCCCCGTCCGTGGAGTCCACGTGCCGCTGAACGTGCCGCTCCGCGTCCCCGACCGGACCCAGGCCGGCCGCGTGCTGGTCGCGATCGGGGTCGTCGGGGCGGTGACGAGCCTCGTCGGCACCGTGGTCGGCTTCCGGTTCCTGGGTGAGCTCCGCGGCGCCCTCGACGACACGATCGGGGTCACGGCGGACGCGGTCGAGGCGCTGCGGTCCTCGGTGACCCTCGGCGGGGACACGCTCCTCGCGGTCGAGCGCATCCTCGACGAGACCGAGTCGACCACCCGGGAGCTCAGCGTCGCCCTCCGGGACACCGAGGACGCGCTCGGGGCGGTCGCCGCGCTGAGCGAGGACGAGCTCGCCGACAGCCTCACCGCCGTCTCCCGATCGTTGCCGGCGCTCATCGACGTGGCGGCGGTCATCGACCGGACCCTGTCGGGTCTCGGCGCCCTGCCGTTCGGTCCCGACTACGACCCCGACGAGCCGTTCGACGACTCGCTCCGCGCCGTGCAGCAGGAGCTCGCGGGGCTCCCGGCGAGCCTGCGCCGACAGGCGGCGCTCATCCGGGACGGCCGCGACAGCCTGGTCGACGTGCGGCGCGGAACGACGCGGATGGCCGACGACCTCGCGACCCTGAACGCCACCCTGGCCTCGTCGGGCGCGCTCCTCGAGCGCTACGACGCGGCCGCCACCGACGCCGGCGACGTCCTGACCGGGAGCTCGGAGGGTCTGCGCCGGCACCTCGCCATCGGGCGGGTGCTCGTGGTCGTCCTCGGCACCGTGCTCCTGGCGAGCCAGGCCGTGCCGCTCGGGCTCGGGTGGTTCCTCCTGCGCCCGGAGGCCGCCGCCGCGTTCCTCGCCGGCCGCGGCAGCGAGGGGCCGGACGTCGCTGGCACGCCCTGAACGACCGCGGCAGGTCTCCGGCGGGGTCGCGTCGAAGCTCCCCCCGTCCCACCGGAGGAGCCGCCGTGCGCATCACCGTCCGCCGTCCGTTCTCGCTGGTCCTGGGTCTGGCGCTGGTCGCCGCCCTGCTGGTGGTGTCGCCCGCTCCCCCCGTGGCCGCGACGCCGGTCGCGACCCACGACGCGCTGTACACGGCCTACGGGCGGGTCTTCCCCGACCCGCACGGCTGCTTCCAGGGGGCGCCGACGAAGTCGCCCAACGCGAACGGCAACGTCTGCGCCGGCCAGTTCGTCCAGTGGCACGAGGCGATGTCGGGCCTCGCCTACCTCGAGCAGCTGTTCCCCCGCTACGTCGAGGTCATCAACCTGCGGGAGCAGTACGGCGACCACCGCGACTTCGACGGCGAGTCCTTCCGGACGGCGGGGCTCCCTCGCGAGGACCTGTCGCGCGACCGGAAGGACCTCTACGCGATCAAGGTCACCGACGCGGCATCGGCGGTACCGGAGGCCGACCGGGAGCACTTCGTGTACTCGCTGTCGATCCACGGCATCGAGCGGGCCGGGCTCGAGGGCGGCATCCGTGCGGTCGAGGACCTGGCGACCTGGGCCGCCTGCGAGCACGCCGACGCGCCACCCTCCGTCGACTGCGCGGCGGAGGGCTCCTCCCCGGAGGATCCCCGTCGGCTGCTCGACCCGTTCGACGAGGAGGGGAAGAGCCCGACCGCCGGCGAGGCGCTCGCCGGCGGGGTGATGCTGTTCATGCTGTCGAACCCCGACGGCTGGTCCCGCGGCGACTACAGCGACGGTGGCGTCTTCTACCAGCGCTACAACGGCAACGGCATGGACCTCAACCGCGACTGGC
>JAHWJY010000242.1 GCA_019348135.1 Actinomycetota bacterium | reverse complement strand
CGGCGTAGGACTCGTCGCCGCGCATGATCGCGGCCCACTGCTCGCTCGACATCGCCCCGGTACCGGAGTCCGTGAGGAGGTCGATCGTGACCTCGTCGGCGTGGAGACCGAAGAGGTTGTAGCCGGCGCGCTCGAGCGCGGCCGCGCGCTCCTCGCGGGTCGGGAAGGGCAGCGGCTCCACCGACTTGATGCGGAAGGGCTCGATGATGGTCCGGTACGTCATCGCGCGGCTCCCCCGTCGGTGGTGGCGAGAGCCTAGGGAGTAGCGTTGGCGACCGGCCCGGCCGTCGACCGCGAGGAGCACCTGTGCCCGCCCAGAGCAGCGCGAGGGAGGGCGACCCCCGACCGTCGGTGCGGTCCGAGATCGGACAGCTCCGCGCGGTCCTCCTCCACCGTCCGGGGCTGGAGATGCAGCGCATCACGCCGTCGAACAAGGACGAGCTGCTCTTCGACGAGCTCCTCTGGGTCGAGCACGCGCAGCGGGAGCACGACGCGTTCGCCGGCACGCTCCGGGACGCCGGCGCCGAGGTGCTCTACCTCGAGCAGATGCTGGCGGAGGTGCTCGCCGACGGGGACCTCGCCGCCGCGACCGTGGCCGCGCACGTCAACGACACGACCTGCGGCCCGGTGGCCGTCGACCGGGTGCGCGACTACCTGCTGTCCCTCACCCTGCCGGAGCTCGTGGACCACCTCATCGGCGGGGTGAGCCTGGAGGAGGTCGGCCCGGGGGGCGGGCTCGTGTCCGCGGTGACGCCCGCGAACGAGATGCTGCTCCAACCCCTCCCCAACACGGTCTTCATGCGCGACTCGTCGGCCTGGATCGGCGAGGGGGTCGTGCTGAGCCCGATGAACCGGCTCGTGCGTCGCCGCGAGACCCAGCTGCTGCGCCTGCTCTACGCCCGGCATCCCCGGTTCGCCGACACGCCGGTCTGGTTCGGCGACGAGGACGTGGAGCACTACCCCGCGACGTTCGAGGGTGGCGACGTCCTGGTCGTGGGCGCCCGCGGCCTCGCGATCGGGATGTCCGAGCGCACCACCGCCGCCGGCGTCGAGGCGCTGGCCGTGCGGCTGTTCGCCTCGGGCGTCGTCGACCGCATCCTCGCCGTCGACCTGCCGAAGGTGCGCTCGGCGATGCACCTCGACACGATCGTGACCCAGGTCGACGTCGACGCCTTCATCACCTACCCGGCCATGACGTCGTCGCTGCGCTGCTACGCCGTGAGCCCGGTCGGGGACGGCGGCATGGCGGTCGAGGAGGTCGACGGTCTCATGCGCGGGCTCGCGTGGGCCGCCGCCCTCGACCAGGCGCGTGCCATCGAGCCGGCGCTGGGCTCGACCCGGGCCGAGCGCGAGCAGTGGAACGACGCCAACAACACGCTCGCGGTCCGCCCGGGGGAGGTCATCGTCTACGAGCGCAACGTCGCGACCAACGAGATCCTCGAGGCCGCCGGCATCCGCGTCCACGCGATCCCGAGCTACGAGCTCCCGCGTGGCCGTGGCGGACCCCGGTGCATGTCCTGCCCCGTCGAGCGCGACCTCGTGTCGGGCAGCGTGGCGCAACGTCGTCCCGGACCCACCCCGTGACGGCCGTCGTCGCGCTCGCCGGCGTGTCGGTGACCGAGCAGGGGAACACGATCCTCGGCCCGCTCGACCTCGCGCTGCGTGCGGGGCGCCACACGGTGGTGCTGGGACCGAACGGTGCCGGCAAGACCACCCTCCTGCGGGTCCTCGCCGGCTACCGCTTCCCGACGACCGGCACGGTCGAGCTCTTCGGTGAGCGGCTCGGTCGCACCGACGTGCGGGCGCTGCGGCGCCACATCGGGGTCGTGTCGACCGGTATCGCCCACCTCGTGGTGCAACGCTCCCGCGTGCGCGACCTCGTCGCCGCGGCGGTCCTCGGGGCGACCCGACCCGTCCCCGCGGGCGGCGCGTCGGCGGACCGGGTCGAGGCCGCACTGGCCGAGGTGGGCGCCGCGCACCTCGCCGACCGGCGGGGCGACACGCTGTCGCAGGGGGAGTGGCAGCGCGTGCTCATCGCGCGTGCGCTCGTCGTCGAGCCCGCGCTGCTGCTGCTCGACGAGCCCTTCGCCGGCCTCGACGTCGGCGGCCGGGAGGACCTCCTCGCCGACCTCGACCGCCTGATGACGGGCGACGGTCCGACCGTCGTGCTGATCACCCACCACCTCGAGGAGATCCCCTCCGGGACGGTCGACGCGCTCCTGCTGCGCGACGCGAGGGTCCAGGCCCACGGACCCGTGACGGAGGTGCTCACGGACGACCACCTCAGCGCCACGTTCGGCACGCCGCTGACGATCGACCGCCGCGGCGGGCGGCTCACCGCTCGACGCCCCTGACCCCCACCGAACTTGGCACCCCGTTCCTTCGCATCTCGCACAAGACGAGGGTGCCAAGTTCCCGAGGGAGGTCCGGGTCAGGCGTGGTCGGCGACCAGCTGCCGGAGACGGCCCGCGGGGTCGTCGTCGACCGGGCTGCCGTGCGCCAGCGCGAGCGTCCCCGGTGCCAGGTCGGCCAGGCGCAGGATGCTGTCGTGGTTCGCCTCGACCCGCCAGCACGTCATCGTCGGGGCGGGCCTGAGCCGGAAGAAGTTCCACACGACGTCGCCGCCCAGCACCACGTCCCGCGCGGGCAGGTGGTAGGCGACGTGGCCCGGCGTGTGCCCCGGCGTCGCGACGGGCACCAGGCCGCCGGCGACCGGGATCGTCGTGCCGATGGCGATCGCCTGCGCCTCGGGCACGGGCTGCGGGGTGACGAAGGGCGTCGACCGCGGCAGCAGGTTCCACATCCGCCCCGCGACGGTGCTCGGGTCCGCGTCCGGCTGGACCCCGGTGCGGACGGCCTCGACGTCGGCCTCGCCGGCGAGCACCTCGGCGTTCACCCGCGTCCGGAGCAACGGCGCGACGGCCCCCATGTGGTCCGCGTGCGAGTGGGTGAGGAGCACGCGCCGGATGTCGCCGCGTCGCACACCCACCCCACGGAGCTGGCGCACGAGGTTGGCCGCGCTCGAGGACAGCCCCGTGTCCACGAGGGTCGCGTCGTCGCCGTCGCGGACGACCCAGCAGTTGATGCCGGGCGAAGGGGCGAGCTGCCACACCCCGTCCGCGAGCTCGAACACTCCCGCACCCACCGCCGCCCTCCCGGACACCCTGCCGAGATGTACCACGCGGCGGGCGGGGAGTAGCCTAGGAACGACACCGTCGAGCTCCCGTGTCGCCCCGGAAGCTCCCCCGCGCAGACCCGCCAGGAGACCTCCATGCCCGAGGCCGTGATCGTCGCAACCGCCCGCAGCCCCATCGGCCGCGCCTTC
>JAHWJY010000080.1 GCA_019348135.1 Actinomycetota bacterium | reverse complement strand
AAGGGCATCATCGCGAACCCGAACTGCACGACCATGGTGCTGATGGTCGCGGCCAAGCCGCTGCACGACGCGTTCGACCTGCGCGAGCTGGTCGCCACCTCCTACCAGGCGGCCGGGGGCGCCGGACAGTCCGGCATCACCGAGCTGATCGAGCAGGCGAAGAAGCTGATCGACCGCGCCGACGACATGCGCATCCGGGGCATCGACGTCGAGGGCGCCGTGGAGGCCGAGAAGTTCTCCAAGGCGATCGCCTTCAACGTGCTCGCGCACTGCGGCACGTTCACCGACGAGCGCTACACCGACGAGGAGTGGAAGCTCGTCAACGAGTCGCGCAAGATCCTCCACATCGACGACCTGCGCGTGTCGCCGACCTGCGTGCGCGTGCCGGTCCTGGTCGGGCACTCGATCGCGGCGCGCCTCACCTTCGGCTCCGAGGTGTCGCGCGACGCCGCGATGGCCGCCCTCGCCGGCGCGCCCGGCCTCGAGGTCGAGGACGGCATCGGCAAGGACGGCGAGGAGCTCGACTACCCGACCCCGCTCGGGTCGGCGGGGCGCGACGAGGTGCTCGTCGGCCGCGTCCGCGAGGACCTCGGCGACCCCAGGAGCCTCAACCTGTTCGTCGTGGGCGACAACCTCCTCAAGGGCGCCGCCCTCAACACCGTCCAGATCGCCGAGCTCCTCCTCGCGGAGTAGCCGTCAGCCGCGGTCGGGGGCGCAGTCGGTGTCGCAGCCGGTCGTGACGTCGGGCTGCAGCTCCCGGCGCTGCGGCGGCAGCGGCTCGATCATCGGTCCGGGCAGCCCCTCGATCAGGCCCGCGCCGGCGAGGGTGTCCACCCCGACGGTCGTGCGGTACGGGCTCCGGGACGACGGGCCGCCGTCGAGGTTCGACACCCGCTCGTAGGTCAGGAACGGGACCCCGACCGTGAGCGAGGTGACCTCGACGTCCTGCTGGGTCGAGTACGGGAAGAACTCGTGGTGGCCCGAGGTGACGTGGAAGGCGAGCTGGTGCCCGGCGCGGAGGATGTGGTCGCGCGGGTGCATCCGCACCTCCTGCGGACCGTCGCCCTCGAGCCGGACGGCGGTCCGGGCGATCTCGATCGCGGTGCCGTCCGGGTGGAGGTCGTAGAGCACGCCCACGAGGTTCGCGAACGGACCGGGGAAGGACGCCTCGACGGTGAGCGTGGGCTCGCCGGCGATACGGAGGTCGTGTGCGAGCACCTCCGAGGCGGCCCAGTACCCCGAGCCGGCGCCGCCCGAGCCGTCGTCGGTGTAGGTGCCACCCGGGATGGCGAGCGGGACGCGCTGGACGTCGCTCGGCGGGTAGACCGCCTCGGTCCGCCAGCTGCCCTCGTTGTCCTGGACCTCGACGACGTTGTGCTCGTTGGCGCCGTAGAAGAAGTCCTCGCCCTTGAGGTAGTGGTCGAACCAGTCCACGGCCTCGGCGAGGAACCCGTCCCGGCCGACCTTGTGGACCTCGTTGCCGCGGTCGTGCGCCCACTCCCCGAACCAGGCCCGGGTCTCGTCCCCGTTCCCGTGGTTCAGCGGCTCGTAGACGCCGAAGATCTGGTCGGGCTTGGTGTTGACGTCGTTGAACCCGTGTGACCACAGGACCGCGACGTCGTCGTTGCGGCCGGCGGACGGCCGGAGGTCACGCTGGCGCCAGTACTCGCTGGTCCGGTCCCAGCCGGCGGCCTGGTACGGGTGCTGCTCGGCCCAGCACGGGTCGGTGGCGCTGCCGGTCGTCGGGTGGAGCACCCGCTCGGGCGTGGCCTCGACGAGCGAGGTCGGCGTGTAGTCGTAGAGGGTGTAGAGGAACGGGGTGAGGTACCAGCCGACGTCGTGGTGCACGCCGTTCACCCACGCGATCCCGTAGCCGTCGATGATCGGGGCCTGGATCACGACCGCCTCGAGGTGCGGCGGGTTCTCGGCCAGGGCCATCACCTGGGTCCAGGCGTCGTAGGACTTGCCCCACATGCCGACCTTGCCGTTGGACCACACGGCCGCGCCGAAGTGCTCGACCGCCGCGTAGGCGTCCATCTGCTCGCCGATGCCGCCGTAGTCGTTGCAGCCACCCGACTCCCCGTACCCGCGCGAGTCGACCATCACGAAGGCGTAGCCCTTCTCGAAGATGGTCCGGCCGTCGTCCGGCGAGACGAACCCGGTGAGGTCGCTGAACCGGTCCGACGGCCCCGAGTTCGTCGGGTCCCAGACCAGGTCCTGGGTCCCGAAGCCGTAGTAGGGGCCGATCGAGACGATCACGGGACAGCCGTCCTCGGGGCAGCCCTGCGCGGGCTTGAGGACGTCGGCCTGGAGCATCGTGCCGTCACGGGAGGGGAAGTACACCTCCTCGTAGGTGGCACCCGCGGGGACGGGCGCGACCGCGCCGGCGGAGGTGGTGACCTCCGCGGGGGCGAGCGCGAGCGACAGCCCCGCGACGGTGGCGAGGCTCGTGATGGCGGCGAGGGTGGTCTTCATGCCGGAGGTGTTCGCCGGCGGACCCGGGAGCTCCTGCTGGTCGGACCGGCCCGTCCGCGGTGCGCGACCGATCAGCCTGCGTCGTAGGTCCCGATCACCTCGCCGTCAGCGCCGCGTGCCTCCACCGAGAGCTGGTCGAACCGGACGCCGCGGCTCCAGCAGGCGGCGAAGACCTGCACCGGTGCCGCGTCGCCCCCGGCGAGCGGCGGCAGCGTCACCCACCGCCCGTCCCCGGTCTCGACCCGCAGTTCGACGACATCGTGAGCCGCGATGGTCTCCATGCACGTGCCGTCCCCGCCCTCGCTGCCGCTCACCCCCTGGAACCCCTCCGTCGGCAGCCCGATGTCGCCGCCCGCGCACGATCCACCTTGGGACGACTCGAGGCACCAGCCGTCGCGGGTCTCGAAGAAGACCACCAGGTGCCCGTCCTCGCGCCCCTCGTCGGTGAAGCGGGGGACCGGGCCGAACTCGTGGCGCGGGCCGACGGGCTCGTCGTCCATGGAGTGGAGAGGCTCCCCGACGCCGGAGGTGAACATGCACCCGGAGCACGTCGCCGCCAGCACGAGCCCGAGCAACCACCGTCGCATCCGTCGATCCCCCGTCGCCGCGCCCGGAGACTAGTCGGGGAGGCGCATCGGTCCGGCGGTCGGGGCGGCGGCGGGGGCGCGGTCGGCGAGCATGACCTCGAGGTCCGCGGGCGCCGCCGGTCGGGCGAACAGGAAGCCCTGCCCGAGGTTGCACTGGAGGTCACGGAAGCGCGCCAGCTGCTCGTCGAACTCGATGCCCTCCGCGACGGTGTCGAGGTGCAGCGAGCGACCGAGCTCGACGATCGCGCGGACGACCGCCGGCGACTGCGCCCCGCTGGTGAGGCCGTCGATGAAGCTGCGGTCGATCTTGAGCACGTCGAACGGGAAGTTCTGGAGGTACGCGAGGGAGGAGTAGCCGGTCCCGAAGTCGTCCACCGCCAGCGACACGCCGAGCGCCTTGAGCTCGTTCAGGATCCGGGCGACCACGTCGGTGTCGGACAGGAGCGCCGACTCGGTGATCTCCAGCGTGAGGCAGGCGGGGTCGAGCCCGGACAGCGCGAGCGCGGTCGCCACGTCGTGGGTGACGTCCCCGCGCTGGAGCTGGGTGGGGGAGACGTTCACGCTCACCCGCAGCGGGACGCCGTCGGGGAACCGCTGCTGCCACTCCCGGACCTGGCGACAGGCCTCGATGACGACCCAGCGGCCGATCGGCACGATCAGGCCGGTCTCCTCCGCGAGCGGGATGAAGGTCGCCGGCGAGATCGTCCCGCGCGTCGGGTGCTCCCACCGCAGCAGCGCCTCGACCCCGACGATGCCGGCGTCCGAGAGCGTGACGATGGGCTGGTAGTGCAGGACCAGCTGGTCCTCCTCGAGCGCCCGCTGGAGGTCGCGCTCGAGCTGGAGCCGCTCCACGACCGCGACGTGCATCGACGGCTCGAAGATCTCGTAGCGGCCCTTGCCCGCCCCCTTGGCGATGTACATCGCGATGTCGGCGTCGCGCAGCAGCGCGTCCGTGAGGCTCCGCGTCGAGCTCTCCGGCGTCGGGATCAGGCGCTCGTTGATGGCGATGCCGATGGAGCAGTCGACCCGCACGGTCGCCCCCGCCACCTCGATCGGCTCGCGCAGGCCGGCGAGGATGCGCTCGGCGACGCGGGCCGCGTCCGACTCGGAGGTGAGGTCCTCGACGAGGATCGCGAACTCGTCGCCACCCAGACGCGCGGCCGTGTCGTGGTCGCGGATCGCCTCGAGCACGCGCTCGGCGACGACCTGCAGGAGGGCGTCGCCGGCCTGGTGGCCGAGGGTGTCGTTGATGCCCTTGAACCCGTCGAGGTCGAGGAAGAGCACCGCGAACGGCGAGGGGTGTCGCTGGGCCCGCGAGACGGCGTGGCTCACGCGGTCCCGGAACAGGTGCCGGTTGGCGAGCCCGGTGAGCTCGTCGTGGAACGCGCGGTGGTGGAGCTGGGCCTCCAGCTGCTTGCGCTCGCTGACGTCGCGCGTGTTGACGACCACGCCCCCGACGTCCGGGTCGTCGCTGCGGTCGTGGCAGTTCGACTCGACGTCGATGTAGCGGCCGTCGCCCCGCCGCAGCCGGCACTCGATGAGCCCACGGCCGCTGCCGGAGAGCAGGGTCGCGGCCTCGCGGATGACCCGGACGCGGTCCTCGGGGTGGACGATGTCGACGAGCTGGGCGCCCACCAGCGCGCCCTCGTCGATGCCGAGCACGTCGGCGGTGGACGGCGACTGGTACCGGATCGTCCCGTCCGCGTCGATCACGAACGTGGCGTCGGAGGAGCGCGCGACCAGGGCGCGGAAGCGCCGCTCGCGGGCGCTCACCTCCGCCTCGGCGTCCTCCATCCGCGACGTCAGGAGGTGGACCCGGGAGGCGACGATGCCGAGCACGAGGGCGCCGAGGACGGCCACGCCGTGCACGGCCGGGACCTCGATGAGGCTCGGGACGATGTCGAGCTGGACGGCGAGCTGACCGCCGGCGATCGCGACGAGGCTCCAGTCGAAGGCGAGCCGTGCCGCACCGGAGCCGGACTGGCGCACGTTGTCCGCGATGGCGACGACGAAGACGAGCGAGAGCGCGGCACCCCAGCCGGTGGCGTAGGCGACGATGGCGAGAGCACCGACCTGGCTGACGAGCCGCAGGTGCAGCTCGGCGCCCGTGCGGGGACCGGACCATCGGGCCGACGCGCCGACGAACACCACGCCGGCGGCGACGAGCAGGGCGCCGAGCTCGAGCAGGCTCACCGAGAAGCTGAACCCGAGGCTCGCGAGGAGCAGCAGCCCGACCGGCAGCGTCGCCACCTCGGGGTGGCGCTGGAGCCAGCGCGCGGTCGACCTGGGGGTCACCGACATGGCTGCTCCTGGTCGACGGGGCGGGGAAGGCCCGTTCGGGGTTTCCCGTCCTCACGGTGTCGGCAGGAAGTGCGCCGAGCCTGAACCCGTCGACCAGCCGTCCGGATGGTCCGATCGGGCCCCCCACGCATGGCCCGTCGGGACGGGGTCGCCCGCCACCGTCCCCCCGGGCGGTGGCGGGCGCCGCGGTCAGCGCCCGGGGCTGGCCGCGGACTCGTCCACCGGGAGGTCGACGGCGAGCTCGACCGTGAGGTCCGCCCGGCCGCGGGCACGGTCGGCGATGAGGTGCTCGATGTCCGCCTGGCCGCCGGGACGGGCGAACAGGTAGCCCTGCCCGAGGCTGCAGTGCAGCGCCCGGAACTGGGTGAGCTCCTCGTCGTGCTCGATGCCCTCGGCGACCGTCTCGAGGTGGAGCGAGTGGCCGATCTCGACGATGGCGCGGACGAGCGCGGGGCTCTGGGCGCCGCTGACCATCCCCTCGACGAACGAGCGGTCGATCTTCAGGACGTCGAGAGGGAAGCGCTGCAGGTACGCCAGGGACGAGTAGCCGGTGCCGAAGTCGTCGACGGCGAGCCGGACCCCGAGCGCCTTCAGCTGGTGGAGGAGCGCGATCGTCGCCTCCGTGTCCTGGACGAGCGCCGACTCCGTGAGCTCCAGCGTGAGGCTCCCCGGCGCGAGGCCGGACTCCTCGAGGGCCTCCCGGACGTCACGCACGATGTCGCCGTGCGAGAACTGCCGCATCGAGACGTTGACGCTGACCGACAGCGGCGGCTCGGTGTCGAACCGCGTCTGCCAGTCGGTGACCTGCCGGCACGCCTCGCGCAGGATCCAGCGGCCCATCGGGATGATGAGCCCCGTCTCCTCGGCGAGCGGGATGAACTCCGCCGGCGAGACCATGCCGCGCTCGGGGTGGTTCCAGCGGACGAGCGCCTCGACCCCGCGGATCGTGCCGTCGGTGAGCTCGACGATCGGCTGGTAGTGGAGGACGAACTCGCCGCGGTCGACGGCGTGCTGGAGGTCGGCCTCCATCGTCAGCCGCTCGACGACCTGGAGGTGCATGGAGGGCTCGAAGATCTCGTAGGTGCCCTTGCCGGCGCTCTTGGCCATGTACATCGCGATGTCGGCGTTGCGCAGGAACGTCTCGGCGTCCTGACCCGGCTCGGCGATCGCGATGCCGATGCTGGCGTCCACCTGCACCTCGTGCCCACGGATGGTCACGGGGCGCTTCAGGCCCTCGAGGATGCGGGAGGCGACCCGGGCGGCGCCGGACTGGTCCTTCATGCCGTCGAGGAGGATGGCGAACTCGTCGCCGCCGAGGCGGGCGGCGGTGTCGACGTCGCGGATGCACTCGCGGAGCAGGTCGGCGACGTGGTTGAGGACCCCGTCCCCGACGGCGTGGCCGAGGGTGTCGTTGATCGCCTTGAAGCTGTCGAGGTCGACGTAGAGCACGCCGTAGGTGAGGTCGATGTCACGGGTGCTGCGGGCCAGCGTGTGCTCGACACGGTCGCGGAACAGCGCGCGGTTGGCGAGCCCGGTGAGCGCGTCGTGGAAGGCGCGGTGCTCCAGTTCGGACTCGAGCGCCTTGCGGTCGGAGATGTCGCGGCACGTGGTGACGAAGCCGCCGACCTGCGGGTCGTGGAGGAGGTTGTGGCAGTTGGACTCCACCGTCATCCAGTGCCCGTCGGCGTGGAGCAGCCGGAACTCCACGAGTCCGGTCGCGCCCGGCGTGGGCATGAGCGAGATGACGAAGTCGACCACGGCCTGGCGGTCGTCGGGGTGGACGAGGTCGAGGTACGGACGGTCGACGACCTCGTCCTCCCGGTAGCCCATGACCCGCTCCACCGAGGGGCTGACGTAGGTCACCTGGGCGCCGCCGATGACCATGATGACGTCCGACGACTGCTGGACGAGCGAGCGGAACCGGGCCTCGGACCCCGACAGCTCCGCCTCGACCTCCTCCTTGGCGACGGTCATGCGGCGGATGCGGGTGCCGACGAGCACGAGGACGAGGCCCGAGAAGACGGCGATCGTGTGGCTCGCCGTCGGGTCGATGGCGGAGGGCAGGAGGTCCGCCGCGACCGCGAGCTGGCCGAGCGCGAGGCCGCCGACCGCCCAGGCGAGGACGGGGCGGACGGCCCGTGAGCCGGAGTACTTCACGTTGTCGGCCACGGCGAACAGCTGGACCATCGCGAGCGCGAAGCCCCAGCCGGTGGCGTAGGTGATGATCGTGAGGACCGCGACCTGGACCATCGCGCGCAGCCGGAGGTCCTCGTCGGTGGCCTCGGCGCCCCAGCGGCTGAACGCGGCACTGATGACGCCGGCACCCAGCACGAGGAGCAGCGGGACGAGCCACGCGGGCTGGTCGACCACGAGACCCGTGCGGTCCAGCAGCAGGACCACCGCGAGGACGGCCACGAGCTCCGGTAGGTGACGGCGGAACCGCTCGGCGGTGGTCGGCGTGATCCAGGCTCCCATGGCTGGTGCTCCGTTCGGTCCGGCGACTGGTCCATCCGGGCTAGTCCCCTCTCGCCCTTCGACGCCCCCTCAACGAGCATTGAGTCGGAGAGTGACGAGCGGTAACGCAACGTGTGTTCCCGACCCTGCGCTGAGTGCGCATCGTGGTCGACCGACTACAGATAGGCAGATGACTGGCCGATGTTCGGGGTGTGTCAACCACCCACGCGCCGGACCCCCGCGCGTCGATCCCGCCCCGAGGCCGCCGGATGACCACCGCCACCCGCTCGCCGATGACCCGCATCGCCACGTTGTTCGTGGCCGTCGCGGCCGTCCTCTCGATGACCGGCGTCGCGGCCGAGGCCGCCCCCCGGGCGCGTACGGCCCCGGAGCTGCGGGCCGAGGACATCGTGCTCACCCTCCACGGGCAGGCCCGCGCGAACCCGGAGCAGTTCGGTTACGCGGTCGCGCCGGTCGCCCCGGTCGCGCCGTGGACCGACATCCGCGAGGTCGCCCGTGCCTGGGCGGACCGGCAGGCGTCGGACCAGCGCATGGCACACAACCCGAACTTCTCCACCCAGCTGTGCTGCTGGACCTCCGTGGGCGAGAACGTCGCCTACATCACGCTGCGCAGCCTCGACGACGCCAGCGTCGAACAGGCGTCGCGGAACATCTTCCAGGCCTGGATGGACTCGACCGGACACCGCAACAACATCCTGTCCGGCACGTTCGACCAGATCGGCCTCGGCGTCTCGATCCGCGCCACGGCCACCGGGTACACGATGTACCTCACGACCAACTTCCGGAAGGTGACCGGGACCCCGCCGGGCTCCCGGTACGGGACGTCCGGCTCCGGCGCGACCACCGCGACCGCCCCCGCGCCGTCCCCGTACGACTCGCCGGCCTGCCCCGAGGGTGAGTACGACCGTGGCCTGTTCACCGACACCGTGAGCGGCACCCACGCCGGCCCGATCGACTGCATGGCCTGGTGGGGGATCATCACCCGCACCGACGCCAGCGGGGACGTCTTCGGCCAGCACGACGTCGCCACGCGCGGCTTCATGGCCGCCGTGATCGCACGGCTCGCGGCCGAGGCCGGCAAGCCGCTGCCGACGCCCACCCGTGACCACTTCGACGACGACGACGGCAAGCCCTACGAGCACGCCATCAACCGCGTCGCGGAGGCCGGCATCGTGGGCGGGTTCGCGGACGGGACCTTCCGCCCGGGCGCGTCCCTGTCGCGGGCACACATGGCGACCTTCCTCGCCAACACCTACCGCGACTGGCTGCGGCTCGGCTCGCCGGACCTCGCCGACCACTTCGACGACGACCGCGGCAGCCTCCACGAGGACAACATCAACCTCGTCGCGCAGGTCGACATCGCCAAGGGCACCGGCACGCGCCGGTTCTCCCCCGGCGTGAAGCTGTCGCGCGGTCAGCTCGCCTCGTTCGCCGCCCGCACCGCCGACCACCTCGTGGCCGCCGGCGTCTCGCCGGCCGGTGTGAACTAGGCGGTCCCGCCGCAGCGGCACGGCATCGCCCCGCACTTCGGGCAGCCGTCGGCGTACCGCTGGGCGGCCTCGGCGAGGTCGACCCCGGACAGGTCGGCGAGCGTGACGAGCCACGCGAGCACGTCGGAGAACTCGTGCACCCGCTGCTCGTGCCCCTCCCGGCGCAGGGCGCGGGAGAGCTCCCCGACCTCCTCGATGAACCACCCGAACGTGCCGTCGAGGCCCCGGGCACGGTCACGGGCTCCGTAGGTGTCACGGATCGTGCGTTGGAAGGTGGCGAGGTCCACGGAGGGCTCCGAGCTACTCGTCGGCGGGGTCGGCGGGCGGGTCCGGGGGGCTGAGCGCGCCGAAGCCGTGGGCGTGGTGCGCGGCGTCCTGGGCGCGCGGGTGTCCCGCGGGCTCGAAGTGGATGACCGCGTCGGCGACCTCGGGGACCGCGGCACGCAACGTCTCCTGCATCTCGTGCGACAGGTCGTGGGCCCGCTGGAACGTGAGCGACGGGTCGAGCTCGACGCAGACGTCGAGGAAGATGCGCGCGCCCACGATCCGGGCGCGCAGGGTGTGGTGGTCGCGCACGTCGGGGAACGAGGCGATCGCCTCGTCGAGCCGGCGCACGACCTCCGGCTCGGGCGCCGCGTCGGTGAGGACGCCGGCGGTGTCCCGGAGCAGCTCGAACGCGGTGACGGCCACCAGCGCGGCGACCACGAACGCCGCCAGCGGGTCCCCGAGGGGGACGCCGGAGGCGACCGCGGCGAGGCCGACCAGGACGGCCACGTTCGACCACACGTCGGTGGAGAAGTGCAGGGCGTCGGCGCGGAGGGCCTGGCTGCCGGTCTCGCGTGCGACCCGCTGGAGCCGCCGGCTGATCCACACGTCGATGGCGAGGGACAGCACGATGACGGCGATGCCGTAGGCGGGGGTCTCGACGCCCGGCTGGCCCCGTAGTCGGTCCCACGCCTCCGCGGTGATGACCCCGACGGTCACGAACAGCAGCCCCAGCTGCACGAGGCTCGACAGCGACTCGAACTTCTCGTGGCCGTAGGCGTGGGTGTCGTCCGGCGGCCGGGACCCGACGCGCACGCCGATGTAGGCGAACGTCGACGCCGTGAGGTCGAGCAGGCTGTCCGCGGCGGACGCCCACAGCGCGACCGAGCCCGTCATCACCCCGACCACGGCCTTCAGCGCGAGCAGGAGGACGTTGACCGCGATGGACAGCGATGCCGTCCGTCGCTTGATGGTGGCGTGGCCGGGGTCCGTCGTCACGCGCCCAGCCTAGGCCGGGAGAGCACGAGGGCGCGGTCCGTCACCGGACCGCGCCCCCGTGGTGACCCTGCTGGTCG
>JAHWJY010000241.1 GCA_019348135.1 Actinomycetota bacterium | reverse complement strand
GGAGCGCGTCGAACCCGTCGAGGTTGGGCATCATGACGTCCATGAGGATCAGGTCGGGCTGGTCCTCGGCGGCACGCCGCACGCCCTCCTCCCCGTCGGTCGCCTGGATGATCGTGTAGCCGGCGAGCGTCAGCGTGATCTCGAGGTAGGTGCGGATGTCCTCGTCGTCGTCGACGACGAGGATGGTCCCGGCCACGCCGGCGTCCTGGCTCACCCGTCGGGCCGGGCCGCGCGTGCGGCGGAGAGGATGCCCTCGGCGGCCGCGACCCGGTCGGGCGCGCCGAACACCGCCGACCCCGCCACGAACGTGTCCGCTCCGGCGGCCACCGCCTGGCCCACGGTGTCGACGCTGATGCCCCCGTCGACCTCGAGGCGGAAGGATGCGCCGTTGGCCTCGCGCCACGCCGCGGCCTCACGGACCTTCGGCAGGACCTCGGGCATGAACGACTGGCCACCGAACCCGGGCTCGACGGTCATCACGAGCAGCAGGTCCACGTGCGGGAGCAGCTCCTCGACCATCGACAGCGGCTGGGCCGGCTTGATCGACACCCCCACCCGCGCCCCCATCTCGTGGAGCCGGTCGATGAGGTCGAGCGGGTCGTCGTCGACCTCGGGGTGGAAGGTCACCGACTCGCTGCCGGCGGCGACGAACTGGGGCGCGTAGGTCCGCGGGTCCGTGATCATCAGGTGCGTGTCGAACGGCAGGGACGTCGCCTTGCGGAGGTGCTCGACCACCACCGGGCCGATCGTGACGTTGGGCACGTAGTGCCCGTCCATGACGTCGACGTGCAGCCACTGCACCGCCGGCTCGACCTCGGCGATCTCGTCGGCCAGGCGCGCGAAGTCGGCCGACAGGATCGACGGAGCGAGGATCAGGTCACGCGACAACGCGGGCTCCCAGGGCGGACACGAGCGGGAGACTACCCCGGCCACCCGGCCGGACGGGCGGGTACCGGCGGGTACGCGGATACCCGCCGTCGCGGTCAGCGGCGCCGGAAGGTCGCGAGGTACATCCCGTCCGTACCGTCGGTGTCGGGCCGCAGCTGGCGCTCCTCGACGAGCCCGACGCGGTCGCCGGCGCGCTCGAGCAGGTCGCGGACGACCTCGGTCGTCTCCCCCGCCGTCCAGGTGCAGACCGAGAACGTGAGGTGTCCCCCCGGACGCGTGCGCTCGACGGCGACGTCGAGCATCCGTCGTTGCAGGCGGGCGAGGGACGCGACGTCCTCCGGCTGCCGGCGCCACCGCACCTCCGGTCGTCGTCGCCCGGTGCCGAGCCCGGTGCACGGCCCGTCGAGGAGGACCACGTCGAAGACCTCGCCGCCCTGCAGGGGCGGGGCGGTCGCGTCGCCGATCCGGACGTCGACGGCGACGCCCATCCGTGCCGCCGTCTCCTCGACCAGCCTCGCCCGGTGCGGGTGCAGCTCGACCCCGGTGACGCTGCCCGACGCCCCGACGATCGCCGCGAGGTGGGTGGCCTTCCCGCCCGGCCCGGAGCAGAGGTCGAGCACGTGGTCGCCGGCAGCGACCCGGGTCGCCCGGACGACGAGCATGGACGCCTCGTCCTGCGGCGTGGCGCGCCCCTCGGCGACGGCTGGCAGCCGGCGCGGATCCGCGCCGGGCGCGCGCACGCCCTCGGGCGAGGTGGCGGTCGCCGTGGCGTCGATGCCCGCCTCACGGAGCTCGGCGAGCACGCGGTCCCGATCGCCGGCGACGCGCAGCGTGAGACCCGGCGGGTCGTTGTCTGCCTCCAGGATCGCGCGGGTGTCCGCGTCCCCGAAGCGCCCGAGGAGGTCGGTCACGACCCACGCGGGATGTGCGGTCGTGAGCGCGAGGTGCTGGACGGGATCGACGTCCGGATCAGGCCACGGCAGGTCGTCGAGCCGGCGGGCGAGGTTGCGGAGCACACCGTTGACGAACCCGGCCGCGCCCTTGGCCCGCCCCGCTGGGACCGCCGACCGCGCCAGCGCCACGCTCGTGGAGACGGCGGCCGGCGTGGGCACGCCGCTCCGGAGCAGCTGGACGGCACCGAGGTGGAGGATGCGCCGCAAGGGCGCCTCGACGTCACCGATCGGGCGCGTGAGGACGAGGCCGAGCGCCCAGTCGAGCGTGCCCCGCCACCGCAGGGTGTCGTAGGCGAGGTGCGAGGCGAAGGCCCGGTCGCGCGCGTCGGGCAGGCCGGCGACGGCCTCGGGCACGGCGAGGTTCGAGTAGGCGCCGCCCTCCTCCACCGCGGCGATGGCGGTCAGCGCCGCACGGCGCGCCCGGACCCCGGTGTCGTCGACCGCCACCGTCACGCCCCCAGCCGGGACCCGACCTCGGGCTGGTAGCCGTTGGCGAACGCGCCGCCCTGCATCCGGGCCTTGCCCTCGGGCTGCACCTCCTCGAGGAGCACGGCGCCGTCCCCCGTGGCGACCGCGACCCCGGTGGGGCCGGCCGACAGGATCGCGCCCGGCGCGCCGTCGCCGGCCATGGCCCGCGCCCGCCACACCTTGAGCCGTCGGCCCTCGAACGTGGTGTGGGCGCCGGGCGCGGGGTTCGCCGAGCGGACGAGGTCGCGGATCCGGGCGGCCGGCTGGGTCCAGTCGATGGCGACGTCGTCGGGGGTGACCTTCGGGGCGAGCGTCGCCCGCGCGTCGTCCTGGGGACGCAGCTCGGCGCCGGCGACGAGGGAGCGGAGCGAGTCGACGAGCACCGGAGCGCCGATGGCCGCGAGCCGGTCGAGCAGCGAGCCGGCGCTCTCGTCCCGGCCGATCGGCACCTCGACGCGGTCGATCACCGGACCCGTGTCCATGCCCTCGTCGAGGACGAACGTCGTGACGCCCGTGACCTCGTCGCCGGCACGGATGGCGTGCTGGACCGGCGCGGCACCGCGCCAGCGCGGGAGCAGCGAGAAGTGGAGGTTGACGAACCCGGCGCCCCCGGTCTCGAGCACCGCCCGCGGCAGCAGCGCCCCGTAGGCCACGACGGCGCACGCGTCGAGCTCGAGGGCACGCAGCTCGTCCACGATCTCGATGGGCTTGGCGGGCTGCAGCACCCGCAGCCCGTGGTCGACCGCCGCCTGCTTGACCGGGGGCGGGACCGGCGTGCCGGAACGACCCCGGGGACGGTCGGGGTTGGTCACGACCGCGACCACATCGAGGTCCTCGGCGGCCACCAGCGCGGTGAGCGCGGGCACGGCCACGAGTGGGGTGCCCAGGAACGCGACCCGCATCAGGTCGGCTTCCGGCCGAGCAGGAGGCTCCCCGGCCCCTTCGGCGTGTCGGGTGCCTCCAGGCCCTGCTCCATCCGGTACTCGCGCATGGCCTTCAGCGCCTCGCGCCGGTCGTGCT
>JAHWJY010000240.1 GCA_019348135.1 Actinomycetota bacterium | reverse complement strand
TTCCCCGGGATCCGCTTCGACCGCTACACCGTGTGGGGGCTGACCCACGGCATCCTCACGGACTTCTGTCGCGTCATCGGCGAGGAGCTCCCCCGGCCGCGCTTCACCTTCGGGTGAGCCGGGCCGTGCGCGTCAGGTGAGGAGGACGGCGAGCTCCTCGGCGGTGGGCCGGTCGGCCGGCCGCCGGCGGGTCGCGGCCGCGACGGCCTCGGCGAGGCGGCGGCCGGCGTCGGTGGTGGCGGGCAGGGCCGGCAGGTCCGAGGCGAGCCGGTGCTGCGTCTGCGCGGCCGGCGAGGCACCGAGGTCGGCGAGCCGTCCACCGCCGGCGACCCAGAGCGCGAGCCCGAGGCCGTAGACGTCGGCCGCCGGACCGTGGTCGCCGGCCACGATCCGCTCGGGGGCGAGCCAGGCCATCCGCGCCTCGGCGCGCGGGTCACGCCCCGTGCGGACGCGCGCCCGGCCGGCGCCGAGGTCCACGAGCCGGGCCTCGCCCGGGGCCGTCGCGAGGATGGCCTGGGGACGGACGTCGAGGTGGGCGAGCGCCTGCCCGTGGAGCACCGCGAGCGCGCCGGCGACGCCCGCTCCCATCGCCAGCAGATCCGCGGGTGGGAGGTCACGCGCGTCCGCCAGGGTCGGGGCGCGGACCGCCGCCAGGACGATCAGGACGTCGTCCCGGAGCCGCTGGACGTCGGCGACCCGCAGGAGCGACGGGTGCTCGACACCGACGACGGCCCGCGCCGAGCTCGCGTGCTCGGGCGCGTCGGGCGTGCGGGGGTGGAGGAGCTTGAAGCCCACCCGCTGCGGCCCGTTCGTCGCCCCGGCGTGCCACAGCGTCCCGGTCGAGCTCCGACGCACGAGACGCTCGATCCGCCAGCGTCCCCCCACGACGGCGCCGACCTCGAACGTGCCGAAGGCGCTCTGCACGACGTCGCTCGCCCTGGCCGTGTCGTCGGCGCGCGGTGCACGCCGCGGCACCGCCCCCGCCGGACGCGAGCGGTTCGCGCGCCAGTCGGGCTCCGGTGGCAGGGGCTTCCACGAGGTCGCGTCGCGTGCGCCACACCCCCAGCACCGGTACGCGTCCCGGATCCCCGACGGCGTGCGCTGGTTCCCGCGCCCCGCCTCCTCGAGCGTCGACGTGGGGACGAGCTCGAGGTCGGTGGACCCGCACAGCCCGCAGGTGGGGGTGAGCTCGCGGGTCCACCGGTGACCGCAGGCGCTGCACGCCACCATCCGGCCGTCACCGTCGTCGACGCCGACGAGGTCGTCGCTCGATCGGCAGGCGGGACACGCGACGAGGGGCATGACGCGACGCTACCGCGCCGGCGACGCCGCCACGGGCGGCGTCAGTCGACCGGCGTGGCGGCGGTGGAGTGACGCTTGCCACGCGCGTCGAGGAGCAGCGGGATGACCGGCTCGGCCGGCTGCGCCATCGACACCGTCACCTCGCCTGGGCCCGACGGCCGTCGCTCGATGGCGTGGAGGTCGAGCGTCCCGGCCAGCTCCGCGGCCTGCGTCGACGTGAGCCGGTACCCCGAGGGCGGCGGGTCGGCGACGACGGTGGGCGCCTCGTTGTCCGCGCCGTCGAAGTACACCGGGACGTCACCTCGCAGGCCCTCGCGGGTCTTGCGGCCCCGCGCCGAGTCGGTCACGAGCTTGACGGCCTCGCCCTGCTCGAGCATGTAGCGCAGCGCGGACGCCGTCACGACCTCCTGGGAGGCGACGCGGCGGGTCTGGTTCCCAGCCGTGCCGATGTCCCCCGGCCCGTTGGTGAGGTTCTGGGTCACCGCGGACTCCACGAGGATGCCGAGCGCGTGCCGCAGCCCGACGGCGTTGCGGCAGATGCCCTCGTCGCCGTTCCCCGCGACCTGGGCGACCTGGACGTCGACGCCGAGGTCGTGGGCCGGACCGACGTTGGGGCCCACCTTGTAGAGGCCGTACTCGTCCGCCGAGTACCCCTGGGCGTGCGCGTCCGGGCGCAGGTACTCCAGGCAGAAGCTCTTGGCGTTGTCGTGCACGGCCTGGTCGACGTTGAGGTTGCGGGGCCACAGGTAGAGCAGGTCGTCGTCGTACAGCACCGGCGCACTGGGACCGTACTCGTGCAGGTCCAGGATCAACGACGGGGCCCAGTCCCGGATCAGGCGCGCGATGGCGCGGGCCTCGGTCGTGGCGAGGTTGAGGTGGTCACGGTTGATGTCGACGCGGTCGGCGTTCCCCCGCGTGTTCGCGGCGCGGCCGTCGGGGTTCGCCGCGGGGACGACGAGGACGGTCTGCTCGTCGAGCAGCCGGCGCAGGGCCGGGTCCTCGGTGAACGCGAGGTCGCGGACGAGCTTCAGCCCGGCCTCCCTGCCCGCCGGCTCGTTGCCGTGCTGGGAGCAGACGAACAGCGTGGTCGGGGTCTCGCCCGCCAGGGCGCCGGCGACGGGGGCGCCCAGTGCCGCGAGCTGGAGTGGTCGCCCGGTGCTGGTGCGGGCCAGCTCGGTCAGCCGCAGCCGGTCGGGTCGGGCGGACGCCACGTCGGCGAGGAACCCCAACTCCTCGTCGTGCGTGGTCCAGCTCGCGCCCTCGCGCTCCTCGAACCCGGTGCGCGGACCGTCGCCCTCGCCGGGCGCTGCCACCGGTCGTCCCGCGAGGGTGAACGGCAGCGACAGCGCGGCACCCACCGCGCCGGAGCCCTGCAGGAAGCGGCGGCGGGTCAGCACGGTCTTCGGCACGGCGGGCTCCTCGTCGGAAGGCGTCGAGGAGCGGTTCTCCGTTAGCGGGTCCGGGTCCTGCCGGGGACGGTCCGCAGGGCTCCGTGCGCACGCGTGCGCGAGGGCCGGCGCGCCGCACGCCGGCCCTCGCGGGTCTCCCCAGGGGGAGGGAGAACGATCAGCGGCCGCTCTTGCCCTTGCCGTTGCCCTTGCCGTTGCCCTTGCCGGCGTCGGCGTCCGCGTCGCCGGTCGTCGCGGCGGCCGCGACGTCCTCGGTGCCGTCCTCCTCGGTGACGTCCTCGACGACCTCGTCCTCCGTGGTCTCGTCCTCGGTGGTCTCGTCCTCCGCGTCGTCGCCGTTGCACGGCTTGGCGTCGGCGGCGCTCCCGCCACGGGCGACCGCAGCGACGGCCTGGCCACGGGCGCAGCCGGTGAGCTCGGTGGTCTGCGCGAACTCGCTCACGACCTGGCCGTGGTTCTTCGGCTCCTCGATGGTGAGCTCCTGCTCGACCGTGCCGTCATCGACCGTTCCATCGTCCACGGTGCCGTCATCCACGGTGCCGTCATCGACCGTGCCGTCGTCGACCGTGCCGTCATCCACGGTGCCGTCATCGACCGTGCCATCGTCCACGGTGCCGTCATCGACCGTGCCATCGTC
>JAHWJY010000239.1 GCA_019348135.1 Actinomycetota bacterium | reverse complement strand
GGATGTTCTCGGGCTTGACGTCGCGGTGGACGAGGCCGGCGCGGTGCGCCGCCTGCAGCCCCGCGGCGGCCGGTCCGAGCAGCGCGAGCGCCTCGGCCGCCGAGAGCCGGCCGCGGATCCGCAGCACGTCGCGCAGGCTGGGCCCCTCGACGAGCTCGAGGACCATGTAGGAGCCGTCCTCGTCCTCGCCCCAGTCGAACAGCGCGACCACGTTGGGGTGCGACAGGGCCGCCGCGGCCCGCGCCTCGCGGCGGAAGCGGTCGAGGAAGGCCGGGTCGGACGCGAGGTGGCCGTGCAGGAGCTTCAGCGCCACCTCACGGCCGAGCGTCTCGTCGCGTGCGCGCAGCACGGTGGCCATGCCGCCGCGGCCGATCTCGTCGAGCAGGCGGTAGCGCCCGCCGATGACGTCGGCGTCGGAGCGTTGCGAGGTGTTCGGCACGGTGTCCCGATGGTAGGACGGCGGGGGAGGGGAGACCCGGAACCCCAACGTGACGCGCCGGCGAGGGGTTCCACCGGCGGCCGGCGGGGCGGGTCAGTGGCCGTGGTTCTCGAAGCGGCGCTCGAGCAGCGACAGGTCCTCGCGCAGGCGGACCTGCTCGGTCTCGAAGTCGTCGAGCCGTCCGCGCAGCTCGGACAGGGAGGACTCGAGGCTCGACAACGCGGCCAGCACCTCGGCCTGCTCGTCCTCGCGCGTGGTCGTGGCCTCCTCGAAGCTCGCCCGCAGCTCGTCGAGGCGACCCTGCAGCTCGTCGATGCGCCCCGACAGCTCCGCCGTCACGGGGTCCTCGTCGGGCTCGGCGGCGCGGGCCAGCTGTTCCTCGAGCTCGATCACCCGCTCGCGCAGGGTCGTCTGGGCCCGGGCCTGGGTGTCGAGGTCGGCCTCGAGCCGCGCGATGTCCTCCGCCGACCCGCCGGAGCAGGCGGCGAGCAGCACGGCGGACGCCACCAGGGCGACGGAGCGGACGGGAGGACGCATGACCGGGGGAGGTTGGCGCACCCCGCCCGTCCCCGCAACTCGCCTACCCTCCGCCGCCGACGACGGAGGAGGCCGAGGTGGTGGGCAACGGCGACCGGGGACCCACGTTCGACGACCAGCTCGAGTCCCTCGGCTTCCGGGCCGCCGGGTCGAGCCGGCGCGGTGGCCGGCTCTGGACCCTGCCGTTCAACCGCTTCCTCACGTTCACGGTCCACGACTACCACGACGCCGTGCTCCTCACGTGGGCGTTCGCGCTCGGGGAGTACCTCGAGGAGCGCGGCTTCGTGCTCGGGTCGGGCGAGACGTCGTTCCACGAGCTGTTCCCCCGCGCCGACGTCCGGCTGCCGCTCGACATCGACGCCGTCGGCGGCGAGATCACCCGGGTGCTCACGTCGCTGCGGCTCGACCTCGGCGACCCCGGCCTCTAGGCGTACCCTTCCCGGGCCGGGAGGAGACCAGATGAGCGACGACGCGCGACCCGACGGGTCACCCGTGCTGGTGGACTGGTCGGTCGCCGGCCGGCGGCTGCGGCTGTCGGCGCTCGTGCTCCTCGGGCTCGCGCTGGTGGCCTGGGTCGTCGGCGGCCTCCTCCACGACGGCGTCGCGGTACGTGACGTCTGGGGCTACCTCGGGCTGGCCGCCGTCGGCATGTTCCTCGCCGAGATCGTCGTGGTGGGTGGCTCCGCCCTGCGGGGGATGCTGCGTGCCGGCGAGCGGGGCGAGCGCCTCGCCGGAGGCGACGTCGGACTGCTCCCGCCACAGCTCACCCGCCGGCGGCGCGACGGCGCCGGCTGAGTCCCGGCTCAGTGCGCGTCGGCGTGTGGGTCGGCGTGCGCGGTCACGAACGCGTCGAGGACGTCGGGGTCGAGCTCGTCGCAGGACTGCAGGACACCCCACGCGACGAGCGACAGCGGCGCCTCCGCCCCCTCGTAGGGCGTGACCGTGAGCTGCTGGTCGTACGTCCCCGTCGCGAGCTCCTCCAGCTCCGCGACCGTGCCGGTGTCGACGCGCGCGGGGTCGTAGGCCACGACCGCCTGCCCGACCTCGATGGTGAGCACCAGCTCGGGGTCCGTCAGGGGATCTTCCGCCGGGATCACCCCGGTGCGCGGGTTGCCGGAGGCGTGCCAGCCGGAGGTCGGCGGGGTCGACGAGTACGCCACGGGTGGCTCGGCGTCGCCGAGGAGGTGGGAGCCGTCCTGCAGCGGCGGCTCCACGGCCGGGGCGCACGCGTCGCTGGCGACCGACCCGGGCCCCTCGTCGGCGCAGGCACCCAGCAGGACGCCGAGCGCCCCGATCGCGGCGAGGCTCCTGGCGGGCACCCTCACACCGCCTCCACGGCCTCGCGGAGGAGGGTGGGGACGACCGGCCCGTCGAACCGCTCGGAGAGCGTGCCGTCCGCGGCGATCACGAACGTCCACGGCTCGGTCGGCAGCTGCAGCTCGGTCACCACGTCGGTCGGGGTGTTGCCCGCGTCCTTGAAGACCTCGGCGTGGATGAAGCGCACGTCGTCGCGGCCGGTCTCCTCGCGGACCTGCATGACCACGTCGACCACGGGACCGCAGATCCGGGTCGCGCAGTACTTCGGCGTCGAGATCACGAGCACGGCCGGCGCACCTTCGGCGAGCGCCGTGTCCAGCGAGATCCCGTGCATGCCGCAGTCCGGGTCCCGGGTGCAGAGCTCCTCGAGGTCCTTGGGGTCCTCCTCGGTCGGGGTCTCCACGACCGGGAACGGCTCACCGACGTTGACGACCGCGGACTGCTCGGGGGTGATGACCCGCAGCGCGGCCGTGCCGGCGGCGGTCCCGTCGGCCGTGACGACGACGAGGTCGTACGTCCCGGGCTGCTCGAGGTCCGTCTCGATGACGTAGACGCCGCGGTCGCCGAGCCCCTCGCCGTGGAAGGTCGGCTCGAGGGCGCCGGTGGCGTCGGTCGCGTCGTCGGCACGGACGAGGTGGGCCCGGACGTCGAGGTCGAGGGCGGGCTCGCGGTCCTCGCCGAGGAGACCGAACTGGAGCCGTCGTCCCGATCCGGTCATCGGCTCGAAGCTCGCCACGAGGACGGTCAGGGTCACGGGAGCGTCGACGCCCGCGGCGTCCAGCGCCGCCTGGACGGCGGCGTCGCCGTCCTGGGGCGAGCTGCCGGGCGGCGTCGTCCCGGCCGTGGTCGGTGTCGCGCCGGGGTCGCCACCGCCCCCACAGGCCGCGAGGACGAGCCCCGCGCCGGTGGCACCGAGGCCCGCGAGGAGCGAACGGCGGCTGACGGTCTGGAGCGGGACGGGACGGGTCACGGGGGCGGCCTCGGGGGACGGGGACCGGTTCGGCGGCGAGGGTACGCCCGTGCGCGCGGGCACGACACCGTGGGCGTGCACCTGCACGAC
>JAHWJY010000238.1 GCA_019348135.1 Actinomycetota bacterium | reverse complement strand
CCGACGCGCGGTTCGCGGAGGCCGCGGCGCTGCTCGACCACGGCTTCGAGGCGCTGCGGGCCGAGTCGGTGTCCGCGGCCACCCGGCTGCGCGTCGCCGGCGGCTGGGCCGAGCTGACCGCGGAGGCCGTGCCCGTCGTCGTCCCGGCCGACGCCAGCGGGCCCACCGCCGTCCCCCCGCTGCCCGTCGAGGTCCCACCGGACGGGGACGAGCGTGCCGTGCCCGTGGTCTGGAACGGCCACGAGCTGGCGAGCCTCCGGCTGGTCGTCGACGCGCCGGAGCGTCCGGCGTCCGAGGGCGGCGTCGGCCTCGGCGCGGCGGTCGTCGACCGCGTCTACGCGGCCATGCGGGCCAGCACCACCACCGGGGCATGGCGCGTCGCCGGCGCCTCCTGACGCACGGCGGCCACGCGCGGCATCTTCGGGGCCACCTGGCGTCCGCTAGCCTCGCCGGCGCTGTGGATCGCGACCGCACGAGGAGTCACCGGGTGATCGAGATGGAGCTCGTCGGCGTCCGTGTGGAGCTGCCTGCGAACCAACCGATCGTGCTCCTGAAGGAGAAGACCGGGACGCGGTACCTGCCGATCTGGATCGGTGCCGTCGAGGCCACGGCCATCGCGTTCGCCCTGCAGGGCGTCGACACGCCCCGACCCCTCACCCACGACCTGTTCGTCGACGTGCTGTCGGAGGTCGGGGTCGAGGTCGAGGCGGTCCACGTCACCGAGCTGCGCGAGGGCACGTTCTACGCCGAGCTCCACCTCGTGCACGCCGGGCAGCGCTACACGGTCTCCGCGCGGCCGTCCGACGCGATCGCCCTGGCGAGCCGGCTCGACGCGGTGCCGATCTTCGGTGCCGAGGACGTGCTCGAGGAGGCGGGTCTCGAGATCGAGCCCGACGCCGAGGACGGCGACGACGTCGATCCCGAGGAGGAGGTGCGACGTTTCCGCGAGTTCCTCGAGGAGGTCGCGCCCGAGGACTTCATGGGCCCCTGAGGGGCGCAGGAGGTCGTTGTCGGGGCATCCGCGGGGTGCGCACGGGCCAAGGTTCGACCTCCAGTGGAGGGTTGGGGTGCGCAACCCTCCACACATCGTTGACACCGACCCGTCGACCCGCGTAGCCTCAGGCACGTAGTTCCACGCGTGTGACGGTCCACGGACCGTCGGGGTGGCAGCCCCGACGCCCGTGATCGGCCCGCGGGAGGCGCCGAGGCGGGAGGCAGACCCCGCCGATCGCTCCACCCACGGTCCGACGCCACCGTGTGGACCGCCCGAGACGCCGGACGGCGCGAGGGCAGGGGAGCCCCAGGGGCTCGGCGAAGGCGGGAGCGGACGATGACCGAGGGCCAGATGTCGTTCGACGTCGGCGAGGACGCCGACGACCGGACCGGCTACCGCGGACCGACGGTGTGCAAGATCGTCGGGATCACGTACCGGCAGCTCGACTACTGGGCACGGACGGAGCTCGTGACCCCGTCGGTCCAGCAGGCCCAGGGCAGCGGCTCCCAGCGCCTCTACTCCTTCGACGACGTCGTGCAGCTGCGGGTCGTCAAGCGCCTCCTCGACACCGGCGTGTCGCTGCAGCGGGTGCGCATGGCCATCGACGAGCTCCGCACACGCGGCCAGCGCGTCAGCGACGTGACCCTCGTCTCGGACGGCGCCTCGGTCTTCGCGGTCGACGACAACGCCCAGGTGATCGACCTCCTCCAGCGCGGGCAGGGGGTGTTCGCCATCGCCCTCGGCCCGGTGGTCGACCAGCTCCGCGGCGAGGTCACCGCGTTCCCGCGCGTCTCGGTCGACGACGCCGGGGACGCGGCGGTCGAGGACGCCGGCGAGGCGGACGCGGGCGACGACGCCGGCGGTGACGCGACGCCGCTCGCGCGCTGACTCACCGCGACTCGAGCTTCTCCTTCATCACGTTGAGGATGCCGCCCTTCAGCACCATCTCGACCTGACGCGGCGAGAGCGTGTGCTTCATCGTGAACGTCCGGCCCTTCGTCGTGTTCTCGACCTCGATCTCGGAGCCGGACTCGAGCTGGCTCCGGAGGTCGGTGAGCTGCAGCTCGTCGCCCTGGTCGATGGCGTCGTAGTCGTCGTCGGAGACGAACTGCAGCGGCAGCACGCCGAAGTTGGCGAGGTTCTGCCAGTGGATGCGGGCGTACTCCTTGACGAACGCGACCCGGAGCCCGAGGTAGCGGGGCGCGATCGCCGCGTGCTCGCGGGACGAGCCCTGGCCGTAGTTCACGCCACCGACGACGGCGTGCCCGTCGCCCGACTCGCGGGTCTCCATCGCACGGTCGTAGTAGGTGTCGTCGACGACGTCGAACGCGAACTTGGAGATCTCCGGGATGTTGGAGCGGTACGGCAGGACCTCGGTGCCGGCGCGCAGGATGTGGTCGGTCGAGATGTCGTCGCCCATCTTCAGCACGACGGGGAGCGTCAGCTCGTCCGGCAGCGGGTCGAAGTCCGGGATCGTCGAGATGTTGGGGCCCTTGACGATCTCGACGTCCTCGTTGTCCTCGGGCGGGGCGAGCAGCATCTCGGTGTTGAGGAGGATGTCGTCGCGCTCGGTGATACGCGGGTAGCCGATCCCGAAGCGCTCCTCGAGGTCGCGTGGGTCGGTGATCTCGCCGGTCAGCGCCGACGCGGTCGCCGTCTCGGGGGAGCAGAGGTAGACCTGGTCCTCCTTGGTGCCCGAGCGGCCCTCGAAGTTCCGCGGCGTGGTGCGCAGGCTGATGGTGTCGGTCGCCGGCGCCTGGCCCATCCCGATGCAGCCGTTGCAGCCGGCCTGGTGCAGCCGTGCGCCGGAGGCGATGAGGCTCAGCAGGTGGCCGTCGCGGGCGAGGTTCTCGAGGATCTGGCGTGACGTCGGGTTGATGTCCCAGGACACGTGCTCGGGGACCTGCCTACCGGCGGCCTTGACGATCTCGGCGGCGACGGCGAAGTCGCGGTAGCCGGGGTTCGCCGACGAGCCGACGTAGGCCTGCCCGATGGGGCGGCCGGCGACCTCGCGGACCGGGACCACGTTGTCCGGGTTCGACGGCAGCGCGATCAGCGGCTCGAGCTCGGACAGGTCGATGCGGTCGGTGTGGTCGTAGCCCGGGTCGTCGTCGGCGACGAGCTCGATCCAGTCCTCGCCCCGGCCCTGCTGCTCGAGGAAGCGCTTGACCTCCTGGTCGCTCGGGAACACCGACGTGGTGGCGCCGAGCTCGGCGCCCATGTTGCAGATCACGTGGCGGTCCATGCAGGACAGCGAGTCGAGACCGGGCCCGTGGTACTCGACGATGCGGCCGAACCCGCCGTCGGCGTCGTGGCGGCGGAGGAGCTCGAGGATGACGTCCTTGGCCGAGACCCAGTCGGGGAG
>JAHWJY010000079.1 GCA_019348135.1 Actinomycetota bacterium | reverse complement strand
ACGCCGACCGGTTCGACCACGAGGAGACCCGCATCATCGTCTACGACGATGCGCCCGAGCAGCTGGCCGCGGCCGAGCAGATCCGGGACCTGCTGGGCGTCGGCCGGGTCGAGCTCTCCCGCACCCCCCAGTCCGTCGCCGACATCACCGTGGTCGTGGGTCTGGACATGCTCGAGCGCGGCTGACCTCGTCAGCTCCCCCGGGTGAGGTCCCGGACGACCTCGGGTACCGTCGCAGCGCTGCTCCCGTCCTCGGAGAGGAAGTCCTCGTTGCCCGCACACCAGGAGTCCGTCGACCTCGCCGTCGCTGCCGCCCGCGCCGCGGACGACAAGAAGGCGAAGGACCTGGCGATCCTCGAGGTCGCCGACATCCTCGCGGTCGTCGACGTGTTCGTCCTGGCGTCGGCCGGGAGCGACCGTCAGCTCAAGGCCGTCGCCGACGAGATCGAGCGGGTGCTGCGCGAGGACCACGACCGCAAGCCGGCGCGGCGCGAGGGCACGCCCGCGTCCGGCTGGGTGCTGCTCGACTACGGCGACATCGTGTGCCACCTCTTCTCCACCGAGCAGCGCGACTTCTACTCGCTCGAGCGGTTGTGGTCGGACGTGCCGCGCCGGGACCCTCTGACGGGTGACGAGCTCGTCGGGGCCCGTCCGGAGGCGTCCGTCGAGGCGGGCGGGTGAGGCAGCTCGTCCTCGTCCGGCACGGTGAGTCGCGGTGGAACGTCGAACGTCGCATCCAGGGGCAGGCGGGGTCGGGGCTGTCGGACCTCGGGAGGTCGCAGGCCGAGCACACGGCTGACTGGCTGGCGGCGACGTGGCCCGGCGCCACCGTCGTCAGCTCCGACCTCGAGCGCTGCCGCGAGACGGTGGCGCCACTGGAGGCCCGGCTCGGCCTCGCGGCGGCCACCGACCGGGCCCTCCGCGAACGCGACTTCGGCACGTGGTCGGGGCAGCTCCTCGACGACATCCGTGCGCGGGACCGGGACCGTTGGGAGCGGTGGCGCACCGGCGAGGACGTGATCGGTGAGGTCGGGGGCGAGACCTCCGACCAGCTCGCCACGCGTGTGGTCGCAGCCCTCACGCGCCTGGTCGGAGCGCTCGACGACGACGGTGTGGTCGTGGCCGTCACCCACGGCGGACCCGTCTGGCACGGCACCCACGCGATGCTCGGCGTCACGTCGGGGATCCTGGGCGGGGTCGCGAACGCGTCCGTCACGGTGCTCGGGTCGAGCGGCGGATCCGCGTGGCTCCAGGCGTGGAACCAGGTCGGCCACCTGCCCGTCGACGCCGTCACCTCGTTGCGGCCCGCCGTCGGTCGCACGTCCGAGCGCGCCACCCCGCCGGTCGGACGCTGACGCTCGGACGGCCTTGACAGGATACCCCCGGGGGGTATGTTGGGCAGGGTCGCGGGAGGAGCGAGCATGACGACCGGCACCGATCACCAGATGGACGTCCGCGAGGAGCACGGCGGGCACGGGGACCACGACGACCACGGCGGGCACGGCGACCACGGCGGGCACGGTGCCGGGCACGGGGACCACGCCGCGATGTTCCGCCAGCGGTTCTGGCTGTCGCTGGTGCTGTCGATCCCGGTCGTCCTCTACAGCCACATGATCCAGGACTGGTTCGGCTACACCGCACCCCACGTGGCGGGCTACGAGTGGATCTCGCCGGTCCTCGGGACCGTCGTCTTCGCCTACGGCGGCTGGCCGTTCCTGGCCGGGGCCGTCCAGGAGACCCGCGACCGGCAGCCGGGGATGATGCTGCTGATCGGCATGGCGATCACGGTGGCGTTCGTCGCGAGCGTCGCCACCTCGCTCGGCGCCTTCGAGCTGGACTTCTGGTGGGAGCTCGTGCTCCTGATCGACGTGATGCTGCTCGGGCACTGGATGGAGATGCGCGCCATCGGTCAGGCCCGGGGAGCGCTCCAGGCCCTGGCCGAGCTCCTGCCCGACGACGCCGAGCGGGTCACCGACGAGGGGACCGAGAAGGTCGCGGTGTCCGAGCTCGTGGTCGGCGACGTCGTCCTGGTCCGGCCCGGCGGTCGGGTGCCTGCGGACGGGGAGATCGCGGAGGGCGAGGCGGAGCTCGACGAGTCGATGATCACGGGCGAGTCCAAGCCCGTCTCTCGCGGGCCCGGCGAGCGGGTCGTGGCCGGCACGATCGTGGCGGACTCGTCCCTGCGCGTGCGCGTCGACGCGGTCGGCGACGACACGGCGCTGGCGGGCATCCACCGACTGGTCGAGGAGGCACAGCGCTCGGGGTCCCGGGCGCAGGCGCTCGCCGACCGCGCCGCGGCCCTGCTCTTCTACGTGGCGCTCGCCGCCGCAGCCGTCACCTTCGTCGCGTGGTCGTTCGTGGGCCAGCTGGACGACGCCACGGTCCGGACGGTGACGGTGCTGGTGATCGCCTGCCCGCACGCCCTGGGTCTCGCCATCCCGCTCGTGACCTCGCTCGCCACGTCGATCTCGGCACGCAACGGCATCCTGATCCGCGACCGGCTCGCGCTCGAGCGCATGCGCGACATCGACGTCGTGCTCTTCGACAAGACCGGCACGCTCACCGCCGGCGAGCACGCCGTGACGGACGTCGCGACGGCTGGGGTGGACGAGGACGAGCTCCTGCGCCTGGCCGCGGCCGTCGAGTCGGACAGCGAGCACCCGCTCGCCCGTGCCATCGTCGCCGAGGCGCGGGAACGTGGCATCGACGTGCCGCGGGCCGAGGGCTTCGAGTCCATCACCGGCCGCGGGGTCCGGGCGCGGGTCGACGGGACGTCGGTCTCCGTCGGCGGGCCGGCGCTGCTGCGCGACACGGGTGCCGAGGACCCGGACGCCCTGCGGGAGCCACTGGCCGCGTGGAAGGAGCGCGGGGCGGCGGTGCTGCACGTGCTCCGCGACGACGAGGTGATCGGGGCGTTGGCGCTCGAGGACCGGGTGCGCGAGGTCTCCCGCGAGGCGATCGACCGTCTCCACGCGCGCGGCATCCGGGTCGCGATGATCACGGGCGACGCGCAGCAGGTGGCCGACGCCGTCGCCGCCGACCTCGGCATCGACGAGGTGTTCGCGGAGGTGCTGCCCCAGGACAAGGACGCGAAGGTCGCCGAGCTCCAGGAGCGGGGCCGCCGCGTGGCGATGGTGGGCGACGGCGTGAACGATGCGCCGGCGCTGGCCCGCGCCGACGTCGGCATCGCCATCGGCGCCGGCACGGACGTGGCCATCGAGTCCGCCGGGATCGTGCTCGCCGGCGACGATCCGCGGTCGGTCCTCGCGGTCATGGACCTGTCCCGGGCCACCTACCGCAAGATGGTCCAGAACCTCGTCTGGGCGGCGGGCTACAACATCTTCGCGATCCCGCTCGCGGCTGGGGTGCTCGCCGGCGTGGGCTTCGTCCTCGCACCGGCGGTCGGGGCGCTCCTGATGAGCGCCTCGACGGTCGTCGTGGCGCTCAACGCCCAGCTGCTGCGTCGCATCGATCTCGGGACCGACTAATCAAGTAATCAAACGAAGTCTTGACAAGAGGTGTCCGTCGTGATGTGGTGAGGGGGTCCAGACCGGACCCCGTCAGCGAGAGGCGACACCATGGCCGCGACCGCCACCACGAGCACGAGCGTGACCGACATCCCGAGGGCCAGGACGGGCGGTGCGGTCATGACCGCGGCGGCCATCGGCTTCGTCGGCTACGCCGTCATCTTCCTCGTCCGCAACTTCAGCGACAGCTTCCTCGAGCTCGGCATCGGGACCGCCGAGGTCGACGTCGGCCGGCAGGCGATCGTGGACTTCAGCCCGTCGCTGTTCCACTACATCAGCCACCTCCACATCGCCGTCAGCGGCTTCATCGCCGCGACGGGGGTCGCGGTCGCGGCGCTGTCGTGGTTCGGGGTCCGTCGCGGGGAGCGTTGGGCCTGGTTGGCGGCCGTGGCCGCACCGGTGCTCGCCCTCGGGGTCGCCCTCCCGGCGCACTACCCCAACGGCTTCGACACGCTCGGCCACCTCGGGCTGATCTACCTCGCCACCTCCGTGTTCGTGATCGGTGCGCTGATCGCCCTGCCCGCGATGACGGGTGACCGTTCGTGAGCGCGACCGAGCTACCCGTCGACGAGGACCACCTCCGGTCCGAGGTGCGGCGGAAGTACCGTGAGGTGGCGCTGGAGCCCGGTGCCGAGCACCACTTCCACACCGGTCGCTTCCTCGCCGGCCACCTCGGGTACCCTGCGGCCTGGGTCGACCAGGTGCCTGAGCAGGTCATCGAGTCCTTCGCGGGCGTCGGCGATCCGTTCGCCCTGCGGCCCCTCGGCCCGGGCGAGAACGTCGTCGACGTGGGCTCCGGTGCCGGCTTCGACTCGTTCTGCGCCGCGTGGCAGGTCGGCGACGACGGACACGTCGTCGGCGTGGACATGACGCCGGAGATGCTCGACAAGGCCCGCCGGAACGCGGCCCTCGTCGGCGCCGACAACGTCGAGTTCCGTGAGGGGTTCGCGGAGCAGCTGCCCGTCGCCGACGGATGGGCGGACGTGGTGATCTCCAACGGCGTGATCAACCTCTGCCCTGACAAGCACGCCGCCTTCACCGAGATCCGGCGCGTCCTGCGCCCCGGGGGCGTGCTCCAGTTCGCGGACATCGCCAACGGCACCCCGGTCCCGCCGGGCGCGTTGCGCGAGATCGATCTCTGGACCGGCTGAATAGCCGGTGGCCTGCCGTGTGCAGGCTGGCAGCAGATGTTGGAGGAGGTCGGCTTCGTCGACGTCCGCTACGGCAACCGCGTCGACACCTTCGCCGGTGCGCCTGGTGAGGCGAAGGCCCGCAGGTACCAGGTCCACGGCTACACCTTCGTGGCGCGCACGCCGGGGTGAGCCCGATGCCCGCGGCCGCCGACGGCGTGCAGCCGGACGATCTCCGCGCGACCCGCGTGGGAGCCAGGAAGCAACACACCGGACGAGGAGCGAAGAGGGATGGCAGCTGACGACAAGGTGGTGATCGGACAGACCCACGGGGACGACGACCCCGAGGCGGTGCTCATCGGCTACCTGATGGGCGTCGAGGCGTTGCGCGCCGGCAAGCAGGCGTTGATGTGGCTCACCAAGGACGGCGTCCACCTCGCGACCGAGGGGTACGCCGACGAGGTGAACGTGCCCGATGCGCCGTCGATCGCCGACCTCCACGCGGAGTACATCGAGAAGGGAGGACGGTTCTACGCCTGCCCGGTCTGTGTGAAGACGCACGGGCTCCAGGACGCCACCTGGGTCGAGAACGCCGAGGTCAAGGGCGCGCCGTCCGTCTACGAGTTCGCCGCCGGCGGGGCGCTCACGTTCAACTACTGACGGGCTGCGGGCGGGGCTCGGCGGCGAGCGTCTCGCGCATGCGCGACGCGACGTCGAGCCCGCTCGCGGCCGTCAGGGCGGCCACCGTCAGCACGGCGGCGGCGATCGAGAAGCGGTCGGCGAGCACGCCGGCGAGCAGTGCGCCGGCGGCGAACCCGAGGTCCCGCCACAACCGGTACACGCCGACGGCGCCGCCCCGCCACACCGGGTGCGCCAGGTCCCCGACCGCCGCGAGGAGGGCGGGGTACGCCAGGGCGGTCCCGGCGCCCAGGATCGCGCTGCCCGCGGCCCACACGGCGCCGCTGTCGCCGCCCGCGACGACGACGAGGCCGACGGCCTGGGTCAGCTGGCCGGCGACGATGAGCCGTTTGCGGCCGACCCGGTCCGACAGTGCCCCGGTCACGAGCTGACCCACGGCCCACACGGCCGGGGCGACGGCGACCAGCACGCCCACGGTGCCGAGGTCGCGGACACCGGTGGCGAAGAGGATCGGGAAGAGGCCCCAGGCCATGCCTTCGTTGAGGTTGTTGGCGAGGCCCGCCCGGCTCACCGCCGCCAGTGACCGGTCGCGCCACGTGACGAGCGCGAAGACGCGGGCGTGGCCGAGGCCGGCGCCCGACGGATGGTCGGCCGACTCTGCCGCGACGTGACCCGACGTCTCTCGCACGAGCGCGAGGGACAGGCCGGTGCCGACACCGGCGAGCGCCAGGCCGAGCAGGAACGGCGCCGGGCGGAGCCCGGCGCTCTCGGCGATCGCGCCCGTCGCCCACGCGGCGAGCGCGAGCGCGCCGTAGCCGGCGGCCTCGTTGAAGCCCATGGCGGTGCCACGGCGGTGGGGCCCGACGAGGTCGATCTTCATGATGACGGTCAGCGACCAGGTGAGCCCCTGGCTGGCGCCGAGCAGCACGTTGGCCGCGACGACCCACCCCCAGGTCGGGGCCCACATGAGCAGCAGCGGGACGGGCAGGGCCAGCACCCAGCCGCCGACGAGCACAGGCTTCCGGCCGAACCGGTCGGCGAGCGCTCCGGCGAGGTAGTTGGTGATCGCCTTGCTGACACCGAACGCCACGATGAAGGTGAACATCACGCTGTGGTCGGTGACCCCGAACTCCCGCTCGGCGAGGAGCGGGAGCACCGTCCGCTCCTGCCCGACCATCCCACCCACGAGCGCGTTGACCGCGACGAGGAGGAGGAACTGCGGCAGGTTCTCACGTAGCCCCAGACGCGGGGTGGGGAGGGGCCTCACGCCCCCGTCGTCGCCCGGATGTCCGCGGGCCCGCCGGCGAGCACCGCGACGTCCGGGTGGCCGGCCCGCTCGAGCAGGCTCGCGGCCGCCATCGCCCGTTCACCGTGGCCGCAGTGCACCAGGACCGGCCCGGTCGGGACGGCTCCGGGGTCGGTGGCGAGCGTGCCGAGCTCGACGTGGAGGGCGCCGGGGACGTGGTGGGACGCGAACTCGGAGGCCTGCCGCACGTCCACCACGTGACGGTCCCGCTGGTCCGGGGTGGTGACCAGCGCGGTGCGGGCGATCGGTCTCCCGGCGTCCCGCCAGGCGTCCATGCCGCCGGCGAGCTCGCCGACGATCCGTTCGGCGCCGATGTTCAGCGCGGCCCAGACCAGGTCCTGTCGGTCGACCGCGGCGTCGGCCACCAGCACGACCGGCCGGTCGCGTGGGACGAGCCATCCCAGCCAGGTCGCGAACTGGGGCCGCCACGGGTTCGACAGCGACCCCGGGACGTGACCGGCCGCGAACGCCCGGATCCCGCGGACGTCGACGACCTCGGCGCCGTCGGCGACCGCGCGGTCGACGGCCTCGACGGTGAGCCGCGGCAGCGGTGGTGTGGGACCGTAAACCTCGGCGCCGGCGCGGTTGACGGCCCGCAGCTGCAGGAAGTACGGCGGGTACGAGCCGAGCCCGCCCAGCAGCCGCGCGACGAAGGTGTCCTCGTCGGCGCCGTCGGCGAGCAGCGGGTTGGCGCGGCGTTCCTGTCCGATCGTGGTCGTGTTCGTGCCGGTCGCGGCGACCGAGCAGAACGAGCCGCCCCCGTGGGTGGGGTGGACGGGCAGGTCGTCCGGGAGCGTGAACAGCCGCTCGTGGATCGAGCGGTACGCGGCGCGCGCCAGCGGTTCGGTCTGCTCTGGGTGCAGGAGGTCGGTCCGCGCGGCTCCGCCGGACATCAGCGTCCCGCCGGAGAAGAGCGCCCGGGGGCGTCCGCCGTCGAGCAGGAGGTAGGCGAGGTGCTCGGGCGTGTGACCGGGTGTCGCGATCACCTGCAGCGTCAGTCCGCCGAGGTCCACCTCGTCGCCGTCGCGCAGCGGCTCGTGGTGGTAGGCCAGCTCGCTGCCGGCGGGAGCGAGGAGCCGCGCGCCGGCGGCCGCGAGCTCCCGGCCCCCCGAGACGAAGTCGGCGTGGAGGTGGGTCTCGACGACGATCCGCGGATGCGGACGGCCGGCGTCCGGGCTCAGGTAGGGGCGCGGATCCCTCGCCGGGTCGACGACCAGGGCGGTGCCGTCCCCCAGGTCGACGACGTGTGCGCTGTTCCCCAGCCCCTCGTCGACGACGGCCGACACGTCCACGCGGAACTCCGGACTCCCCTGGCGGGGCGATTCAAACGAACCTTTGAAGAGCGAGCGTGCCGTCGACCCCGTCGATAGTCAAGTCGGTCTTTGAAGACGGTACGATGTCCTCGTCGAGGAAGGACCTGCGTGACGACCGGCGGACGCGAGGCCAAGGACGCGCTGTTCGACGCGCTGGCCAGTATCGCTCGGGCGCTGTCGTCGGGGCGTCGCGCGGAGATCGTCGAGCTGCTGGCCCAGGCGGAGCGCACCGTCGAACAGGTCGCCGAGGCCATCGAACAGTCCGTCGCCAACACCTCCCACCACCTCCGAACCCTCGCCCGAGCGGGTCTGGTGGCCACCCGTCGCGACGGCACGCACGTCCACTACCGGCTCGCGTCGGACGACGTCGCCGCCGTGTGGCTCGCCCTGCGTCGCGTCGCCGCCGAGCAGGTCGGTGGCCTGGAGCAGCTCGCGCACGCCTACCTCGGCGAGCGCGACGAGGAGCTCACGATCACCCGTGAGGAGCTCGTCGAGCGACTCGCGCGCGACGAGCTCGTCGTCATCGACGTGCGCCCGGAGCTCGAGTACGCCGCCGGTCACCTCCCGGGGGCGATCTCGGTCCCGCCCGACCGGTTCGGCGTGGCGCTCGACGAGCTACCGGCCGACCGTGACGTCGTCGCGTACTGCCGAGGCCCCTACTGCGTCTACGCGGACCAGGCGGTGCGCCACCTGCGGGACCGGGGGCGGCGGGCGCTCCGGCTCGACGACGGGCTCCCCGAGTGGCGTCTCGCCGGGGGTCCGATCGAACGCTGACCGCGAGCGAGGGCCGCCGTGCGTCGGGCTACCCGGTGCCCCGCTGCCGGACGCGGTACTGCGTCGACAGGTCGTCGACCACGTAGGTCGTGTCCCCGTCGAGCATCGGTGCCTTGACGATCGGGAGGTCGAGCCGCTCGGCCAGCGCGCCGAGCGCTTCGAGCGACCCCAGCTGCACCACGGTGCGGCCCGGCGCGGGAGCGAGCCCGACGGCCTCCACGAGCCGGTGTCCGTGGCGGGACCGGAGGACCTGCGCCGGGGACCGCCGACGTCGCCGCCAGGCGAGGACGAGCGCCGCCACCCCGGTGACGAGGCCGGCCGCGCTGGCGACGATCCCCGCGGCCCGGGCGTGGGAGACGGCCAGGCTGCGGCCGGCCAGGGCGAGCTGGGCCGGTGCCGCGTCGGGAACGACGACCGTGCCGGTCTGGGTCGCCACGAACGGATCGTCCCCGTCCGCGCCGCTGGCGGGCTGGAGCCGCAGGGCGTCGAGCGCGAACACCCAGTCCGGGGAGAACCTGGTCGTCACGGCGGTGCCGGCGATGTGTGCCTCCGTCTGGAGGTCGGCGGTCACCGTGATGGTCTGGGAGGCGTTGGTCGTCCCGGTCGCCTTCTGCATGGCCGACACCGCGCGTTGCAGCTGGCCGAGGTCGAGCGTGCCCTCGACGCTCCCGCTCCGTCCCTCGATGGTGCTCTCGGCGATCGGCAGCCGGTGCCGCCAGCCGGCGCTGTCGGCGATCTCGGCCGTGAGGACCGCGGTACCGGTGGGGACGTCGGCGGGATCGTCGGTCGCCGTCGCGATCTCCCAGTCGACCGCGAGCTCCACCCGGTCCGTGATCTTGCGGAACACCACGTCGCCCGTGCGGATCTCGCCGTCCCGGTAGACCGGACCGGCCGGCACCGTGGCGTGGTAGCTGAGGGTCGCGCGTTCGTCGTAGTCCACCGTGCCGGTCGTGAGGAGCGGCCGCGTGAACGCCATCCCGGCGAGCGCCCCGCCGCCGAGAGCCAGCACCAGGGAGACGGCCGCGATGGGAGAGGGGTCGAGCCGGTCGATCCGGGAGGCGCGGGCCGCGGCATGTGCGGGACGGGACCGGCGGGCGCGCGGACCTGCGGGCGTCGGCGTCGTGGCGCGAGGATCCGGCCGTCGGGTGCTGCGACGTCGTGAGCCCACGGCGGCACCGCCGCCGGCGATGACCGTGAACGCGACGAGGCCGAGGATGGGGCCGCTCGTGAGGCGCTCGAGCCACATCCCGCCCTGCGGGACGCGGAGCGCGAGCGTGCCGACCATCTCGTCGGACGTGGGCGTCTCCGGGTCGAGCCAGGTGTTGTTGTCGCCCTGGAGGACGAAGCGGTCGTCCTCGATCGCGACGATGCGGTGCATGACGACGGTCTCGAGCTCCGCGCTGTGGTACGCGGCGACGTCGCCGACCGCGTACCGGTCGGCCGGTCGCAGGATCGCGAGGTCGCCGGTGTGGAAGCCGGGCTCCATGCTGTTGCCGGCGGTCGACACGACCGTGGCCCCGGCGAGGAGTGCGAACGCACTGAGACCGGTCGCGAACACAGCCATGGCGCTGGCGGCGAGGTTCCGCTTGTTCACGTGGGTGGACTCCAGGAGGCGGCCCGGGACAGCCCGGGCCGCCTCCGTGGGTTGTGGGTGATCAGCTGACGGCGACGTTGAACGAGGTCGATGCGGAGGTCGATGCGGTGAAGCCGGAGCACGTCGCGGTGGTCGTGTCGGCGGTCGCGTTGTGCGCGGCGAGCGTGCAGGAGGTCAGCGCATCCGTGCCGAACCCGGCCTTGACGGTCCGGCCGGTCTGGTTGCCGCTGAACACGATGCTGGCGGCGGTGATCTGGGTCCCGTCGCCACTCAAGGTGTAGGTGACGCTGGTCGCCGTGGCGCCGGAGATCGTGGAGGAGCCGTACCCGGCGACGCTGGCGGCGACGGTGTTGGCGGCGGTGAAGGCGGACCCCGACGCGGCGACCATGGTCGCGGCGGCGGCGGCGCCGATGAGCTTGGTGAGCTTGTTCATGTACATCTCTTCCGTGTTGGCAGCCCGGCTGACCCCCCCGGGGGTCCCGTGGCTTTGCGGCCCCGCCTCGCGACGGGAGTGCCCTTGTCTTGCGGACACCAGACGTGTCGGCCACCGC
>JAHWJY010000078.1 GCA_019348135.1 Actinomycetota bacterium | reverse complement strand
CCCCGGACGACCGCCGCGCCTGATCGAGCGCCGCGCTGCCGAGGGCCCATCGCTCCGTGCGCTGAGCGCTCGGAAGCATGCTGGAGTTACCCGTATGCTTGCAACTGCTAGCACTCTGCCGTACGGTGGGGACCGTCGCTGGGAACGCGGGATCACCCGCACCGGCGGCTCTTCCCCCGGCCCGAGCGGCCCGGCGGAGGGACGGAGACCCGAAGGCTCCCGCAGCCTCACCCGGCTCCCGCTCCGTCCCTCCACCCGACCGCTCGCCGGCCACCGGGTGCACGATCCCGCCCGGCATCCCGCACGCCCCATCCCCGTAGGAGCTCCCATGGCAACCGCGACCCAGACCACGTCGACCGCCAAGAAGTCGGCGGCCAAGACGTCGACCGCCACGAAGACCACCGCCAAGAAGACGACGGCCAAGAAGACGACCGCGGCGAAGACGACCTCGGCCAACGAGTCGGTCGCCACGAAGGCGAAGCGCGCCTCGACCACGTCGGCGTCCACCGGCGCCAAGCGCACCACCCGCCAGAAGGCGACCCCGCTGCACGAGCGCGCGCCCCGGACGATCGCCGTCGACGCCGGCTACGCCGTCGCCGGCGTCGCCAACGAGGTGCTCGTGCTCCTCAAGGAGCTCCCTGCCAGGGTCGAGAGCGTGCGTGACGAGCTCCCGAAGAAGCTCGAGCAGCTCGAGCAGCAGCTCGTGTCCCTGCGCACCTCGGGCCCCGGGAAGGCCAAGGCCAGGGCGAGCGACCAGCGCGTCTCGCTCGAGACGCAGGTCCGGCAGCTCCGTGAGCGCATCACCGAGGAGCTCGGCGAGCGTCGCGAGTCCTTCGAGAAGGGCTTCGACGAGCGCGCCCAGGCCGGCCGCAAGGCGACCGAGGAGCTCAGCCAGGACGAGCGCTTCGCGGCCGTCGAGGCGCAGCTGAAGAAGGCCCTCGAGCAGGCCGACGTCGCGCGCAGCCAGATCAAGGCCGCGGTGACGTCCGTGCGCCGGACCGGCGACGCCGCCGGCGAGGCCGCGACCGACCAGGCCGGCAACGCCAAGAGCCAGGTCAAGGCCGCCACGACCTCCGTGGCCAAGACCGTCGAGCTGCTCGTCGAGGCCGGGACCAAGCTGGTCCGCTGAGACGACGCCCGACCCGTTCTGATCGGTCCGCGCGCGGCACCCCCCTCCCCCACGCCGCGCGCCGGTGGCCCACTTCTCCCTTCTCCGGGCCACCTCCAACCGGCACCCGGTCCATCCCGCGACCGAGGTGCCGACCGATCCCGGAGCCCCCGCCCATGGCGGGGGCTCCGCTCTGTGCTCCCGGCACGGCGGGTAGGGTCGGCGGTCGGGAAAGGCCCGGACCCGTCGAGACCCGCGAGGCAGCACCGTGTCGCTCCAGTCCCAGATCGCCGACGACCTCAAGACCGCGATGAAGGCCCGTGACCGCGACCGCATGAGCGCGCTCCGGATGCTGATCTCGGCGCTCAAGAACACGGCCATCGAGAAGGGTCGCGGGCCGCAGGGCGAGCTGTCCGACGAGGAGGTGCAGCAGGTGCTCGCGACCGAGAAGAAGCGGCGCGACGAGGCGGCCGCGAGCTACGCCGAGAACGGGCGTGAGGAGTCGGCGGCCAAGGAGCAGGCCGAGTCCGACCTCATCGCCGCCTACCTCCCCCAGCAGCTCTCCGACGACGAGCTCGACGCGATCATCGACGACGTGATCGCCCGCGAGGGCGCCACGGGCCCGTCCGACATGGGCAAGGTGATGAAGGGCGTGATGGCCGAGGCCGGCAACCGCGCCGAGGGCGGTCGCGTCTCCCCGCGCGTGAAGGCCAGGCTCACCGGCTCCTGACGCGCGTAGGCTCGTCGCCCACCGCACCGGGAGCTCCTCCGTGGACGTGATCCGTACGACCGTCGACCCCTCCTCCGAGGGCTTCGCGGACAACCGCGAGCACAACCTCGCCCTCGTCGAGGAGCTGCGTCGGCACCTCGCCGAGACGGCACGCGGCGGCTCGGAGCGGTCGCGCACGCGCCACGTCGAGCGCGGCAAGCTGCTCCCCCGCACCCGGGTCGAGGCGCTCCTCGACCCCGGCACGCCGTTCCTCGAGCTGTCGCCGATGGCGGCGCACGGGCTCTACGACGGCGACGCCCCGGCTGCCGGCATCATCACGGGCATCGGTCGGGTCGCGGGCGTGGAGTGCGTCGTCGTCGCCAACGACGCCACCGTCAAGGGCGGCACGTACTACCCCATGACCGTGAAGAAGCACCTCCGGGCCCAGGAGGTCGCCGCGCAGAACCGCCTGCCGTGCATCTACCTCGTCGACTCCGGCGGCGCGTTCCTCCCCAAGCAGGACGACGTCTTCCCGGACCGCGACCACTTCGGCCGGATCTTCTTCAACCAGGCCACCCTGTCCGGTCAGGGCATCCCGCAGATCGCCGTCGTGATGGGCTCCTGCACCGCCGGCGGCGCGTACGTCCCCGCGATGAGCGACGAGACCATCATCGTCAAGGACCAGGGGACCATCTTCCTCGGCGGCCCCCCGCTGGTGAAGGCGGCCACGGGCGAGGTCGTCTCTGCCGAGGAGCTCGGCGGTGGCGACCTCCACGCCCGCACCTCCGGCGTCGTGGACCACCTCGCGCTCGACGACCGCCACGCCCTCCAGCTCGCCCGGGACGCCGTGGCGAACCTGAACTGGACGAAGTCCGTGCCGGTCGACGTCGGCGTCCCGGAGGAGCCGAAGTACGACCCGGCCGAGCTCTACGGGGTCGTGCCCACCGACCTCAAGCGTCCCTACGACGTCCGCGAGGTCATCGCGCGCGTGGTCGACGGCTCGCGCTTCCACGAGTTCAAGCCGCTGTACGGCGACACCCTGGTCACCGGCTTCGCGCGCATCCACGGCTACCCGGTCGGCATCGTCGCCAACAACGGCATCCTGTTCCGGGAGTCGGCGCTCAAGGGCGCCCACTTCATCGAGCTGTGCAACCAGCGCGGCACCCCCCTGGTGTTCCTCCAGAACATCACCGGCTTCATGGTCGGGCGCGAGTACGAGGCCGGCGGGATCGCGAAGGACGGCGCCAAGATGGTGACGGCCGTCGCGTGCTCCACGGTGCCCAAGTTCACCGTGGTGATCGGGGGCTCCTTCGGGGCGGGCAACTACGCGATGTGCGGACGGGCCTACTCCCCCCGGTTCCTCTGGACCTGGCCGAACGCTCGCATCTCGGTGATGGGTGGCGAGCAGGCCGCGAACGTGTTGGCCACGGTCAAGCGGGACGCCGTCGAGGCGGCCGGGCAGACGTGGCCCGCGGACGAGGAGGCCGCCTTCAAGGCGCCGCTGCTGGAGCAGTACGAGACCCAGGGCCACCCCTACTACGCGACCGCCCGGCTGTGGGACGACGGCGTGATCGACCCCGCGGACACCCGCACGGTGCTGGCGCTCGGCCTGTCCGCCGCCTTCAACCAGCCCTACGGTCGACCCGACTACGGCGTCTTCCGGATGTGAGTCGAGCAGCGTCGCAGACGATCCCGGGGTCCCGTCAGGACGGCGAGGCGAGCATCTCGCGCAGCCGTTCGCGCCGGCGCGCGATGCGCAGCTCGGGCCCGGCCGCGAGGGTCGTGGCCACGACCTCGAGCAGGTGCTCGGGATCGAAGGGCTTCGCGACGTACGCGTCGCAGCCACGCTGCCAGCCGTCGGCTTCGTCACCCGGACCGGTCTTGGCGGTCAGCATGACGACCGGGAGGTCGTAGAGGTACTCGTGGTCGCGGATCCAGGACAGGGTCGTCAACCCGTCCGTGACGGGCATCATGATGTCGAGCACGACCAGGTCCGGCGCTCCGTCGGGCAGGCCGTCCAGGCGGTCGATGGCGTCCGCCCCGTCGGCGGCCGTGTCGACGTCGTAGCCGCCCAACGTCTCGAGCACGGTGGACACCAGGGACCGGACCGACTCCTCGTCGTCGACGACGAGCAGGCGTGCGGGTTCCCGCGTGGGCACGTCGTCTGCGATCACGTCCACCCCTCGTCCGGACTAGTTCCCTCATCGTCGGCCGGACCTGGAGGCCGCTGGACCTGGTCGTTCGGCCCGCGCGCACGGGCGGGCGGGGCACCGCGACCAGCGCGTCGCGGAGGCGGCACTAGCGTGCCGGTCCCGACGTCCAGCACCGGAGGAAGCCCGTGTCCGACCTCGTCCGCCAGCACCGCGACGACCGCGGGGTGGTGACCCTGACGCTCGCCAAGCCCGAGATCCGCAACGCCTTCAACCCCGACTTCATGCGGGCCATCCGTGCGGCCTTCGACGGGCTCCGCGACGACGCGGACCTGCGCGTCGTGGTCCTGACCGGGGAGGGGTCGGCGTTCTCCGCCGGCGCGGACCTCAACTGGATGCGTTCGATGAAGGACTACACCTACGACGACAACGTCGCGGACTCGCGCGAGCTCGACGCGCTGTTCCGGACCATCGACGGCTTCCCCCGTCCGGTCGTCGCCCGCGTCAACGGGGCCGCGCTCGGCGGTGCCATGGGGCTGATCGCGTGCGCGGACATCGCGGTCGCCTCGCGCGACGCGGTGTTCGGCTTCTCGGAGACGAAGCTCGGCATCGCCCCGGCGGTCATCTCGACCTACGTGCAGCCCAAGATCGGGCTCTCGAACGCCCGGCGGTACTTCCTGACCGGCGAGCGCTTCGACGCCGACCGGGCCTTCCACCTCGGTCTCGTCCACGAGGTGTGCGACGCGGACGACCTCGACGCCACGACCGAGCGGGTCCTGCGCGAGGTCCTGACGGCCGGTCCGGGGGCCCAGGTGGCCGTCAAGGAGCTCATCCCCCGCGTCGGGTCCGCCGGGAGCCAGGACGAGGCCGCGGAGCACACGATCGCCGTGATCGCCCGGCTGCGCGTGGCCGAGGAGGGGCAGGAGGGGATGCAGGCGTTCTTCGACAAGCGCCCCGCCGCCTGGATCCCGTGACGCGGAGCCGGCGCGGTCAGACCTCGCGGTCCGACAGCGCCTCGGCGAAGGAGCCGCCGGCCTCGAGCGTGACGACCTCGAAGGGGATGTCGATGCCGGCCGCGGCGAACGCGTCGTGGATCGCCTCGGCGACGTCGCTCTGGACGCGTCGCCGTTCGGCCTCGCGGGGCGACGTCCAGTACCGGACGTCGAGGACGACGGCCGACGCGCCGTGCTCGGTCCAGTACGGCTCGGGCGGCGGGTCGTCGAGGACCCCCTCCACGACGGCCAGGGCCTCGGAGACCACCCGGCGGGCCTCGGCCAGGTCGGTGCCGTACGCCACGCCGGTGACGAAGCTGGAGCGCACCCGGTCGAAGGCCGTCTGGACCTCGATGGCGTTGGTGTAGACGTCGGCGTTGGGGATGAACACCCGCCGCCCGTCGAAGGTCGTGATGCGCGTCTCGCGGATCGTGATGCCCTCGACCGTGCCGCGGATGCCGTTGACCTCGATCTGGTCGCCCGACCGGAACGGCTGGCGGAAGATCAGCAGGATCCCGGCCAGCAGGTTCGAGAGGATGTCCTGGAAGGCGAAGCCGGCGGCGATGCCCAGGACCCCGAGCCCGCTGACGATCGTCAGCACGTTCACCGACGGGAACACGATCACCAGGGCGACGAGGAGGGCGAGCAGCTTGACGAAGCCGCCGATCAGCGTCGCGAACACCCGTCCGAAGCTGGGCGTGCGGAACCGTGCGAGGCGCGGCTCGAGCACCTGCCGCAGGAGCGAGCCCGTGAGCCACAGGAGCACGAGCACGACCAGCGCGATCCCGAGGCGCGGGAGGGCCGCGACGACCGTCTCGGCCATCGAGGCCGCCGCGTCCTGGGCATCGGACAGGGTCGGCACGGTCTCGCTCGGGCTCGGGGTGGCGGCGAGCGGGCCGCTCGGCGGCGCGGGCGTCACGGCTGGAGGAGCACCGGGATCGAGTTGACCAGCGTGTCGGAGCCGTCCTGCGCGGAGGAGGCGTACACCCGCAGGTAGCCGACGGTCGCCTGGGACACGCTGAAGTCGAGCGTGAAGGAGAAGTCGCCCACGCAGCCCGTGCCGCAGGTCGCGGTCCCGAAGCCGGAGTCGAGGACCGCCTGGTCGCCGTCGAGGAGCTCGTACTGGTAGGTGGCCTCGAAGGCGTTGCTGCAGCCCTCCACGGTGTCGCCGTCCGAGACCGGGGCGCCGACCGTCGGGGTGGTCACGAAGATGAAGGCGAAGCCGTCCAGGCCGGGGGCGTCGCAGGGGTCCGGCGTGCTGGTGGTCGTCTCCGCCGGCGTCGGCGTCGGGCTCTCCTCGAGCGGCTCGGCCTCGGCGGGCGTGGCCGTCTCGGTGACGGTGACGGTGACGGTCGGGGCGGGCGCGGCCTCCCCCTCGTCGGGCTCCTGGCCACCTCCGCAGGCCGTGAGCCCAACGGCGGCGATCACGGCCATCGCGGTCACTCGTGCTCGTCGCATCTTCGTCCTCCGGTGTGGTCGGCCCGTCGGAGCCTACGACGTGCGGCGGACCGCCGAGGTTGCCTCGCGTCGTCCGACGACCGCGACGGGGTCGGGTAGCGTCCGTCCCCGACGCCGAGCTGGGGAGTCCGCCGGGTGTTCCGCAAGGTGCTGGTCGCCAACCGGGGCGAGATCGCCCGTCGGGTGATGCGTACCTGTCGCGAGCTCGGGATCGCCACGGTCGCGGTCTACTCCGACGCCGACGCCGACGAACCGCACGTCCGCGAAGCCGACGAGGCGGTCCGGCTCGGACCCGCCCCCGCCGGCGAGAGCTACCTGCGGGTGGACGCGGTCGTCGAGGCGGCGACGCGCACCGGCGCCGACGCGATCCACCCCGGGTACGGGTTCCTGTCCGAGAACGCCGAGCTGCCCGAGGCCTGCCTCGCCGCCGGGATCGTGTTCGTCGGCCCCTCCCCCGACGTCATCCGCCTGATGGGCGACAAGGCGGCCGCCAAGCGCGAGCTCGAGGCGGCGGGCGTCCCGGTCGTGCCCGGCCGGCACGGTGACGGCCTGACCGACGCCGACCTCACCGCCGCGGCCGACGAGATCGGCTACCCGGTGCTCGTCAAGGCCGTCGCCGGCGGTGGCGGCAAGGGCATGCGTGCCGTCGAGCGCCCCGGCGAGCTCGCCGACGCGCTGGCCGCCGCGCGGCGCGAGTCGCGCAACGCCTTCGGCGACGACCGGCTCATCATCGAGAAGCTGGTCGCCGGCCCGCGCCACGTCGAGGTGCAGGTCTTCGGCGACACGCACGGGCACGTCGTGCACGTGCTCGAGCGCGAGTGCTCGGTCCAACGGCGCCACCAGAAGATCGTCGAGGAGACCCCGTCCCCCGCCGTCGACGACGAGCTGCGCGCCCGCATGGGCGCGGCGGCCGTCCGGGCCGCCGAGGCGGTGGACTACGTGGGCGCCGGCACGGTCGAGTTCCTGCTCGCCGACGACGGGGACTTCTACTTCCTCGAGATGAACACCCGTCTGCAGGTGGAGCACCCCGTCACCGAGCTCGTGACCGGCCTCGACCTCGTCGAGCTCCAGCTCCGCGTCGCCGCCGGCGAGCCGCTCGGGCTCGACCAGGACGACATCCGCCCCCGGGGCCACGCGCTCGAGGCGCGGCTGTACGCCGAGGACGCCGGCGCGGGCTTCCTGCCCCAGACGGGACCGGTCCACCGCTTCGCCGTCCCGCGCCGCGGGGACGTCCGGGTGGACTCCGGCGTCGAGTCCGGCAGCGAGGTCACGCGCTACTACGACCCGATGCTGGCCAAGCTCGTCGTCCACGCCGCCGACCGCGATGAGGCGATCGAGCGGATGCGCTGGCTCCTCGCCCACACGACCGTGCTCGGGGTCACGACCAACCTGGACTTCCTGGCCGCCGTCATCGACCACGAGGCCTTCCGTCGCGGGGCGCTCACCACGACCTTCGTGGCCGACCACCTCGAGGGGTGGCAGCCACCCGCCACCCCGGACGAGCTCCTGACGGCGGTCGCGGTGAGCCTGCAGGCGGACGAGGAGCACCAGGCCGACGCCGGCGACCCCTACTCCCCCTGGCGTGCGCTCGGGCCCTGGCGGACGGGACAGGTCGGCGGCTGGCAGCTGACGCTCGAGGACGGGCCGGCGACGGTCGAGCTGTCCGTGACCGGCCGCGACGGCCGCTACCGCGTCAGCCGGGACGGCACGACCGCGCAGGCGCGCGTGCTCCACCGCGACCCCGACGGCACCCTCCGCCTCGAGATCGACGGTCACGACGTCCCCGCCGCCGTCGTCCGCGACGGCGACGTCGTCTGGGCGCACGTCGCCGGCGTGGTCCGCCAGCTGCGGATCGTGCCCGCGACGCGGCACGCCGACCCCGCGGCGCTCACCGGCCACACCGCCTTCACCTCGCCCATGCCGGGCGCGGTGATCTCCGTCGACGTGGCGGCCGGCGACGAGGTCGCCGCCGGGGCGACGCTGCTCGTGGTCGAGGCCATGAAGATGGAGCATCCCGTGAAGGCGCCGGTCGCCGGCACGGTCTCGGCGCTGCACGTGGCCGCCGGCGACGCCGTCGACGCGGGGACGGTGCTGCTCGAGTTCGAACCGACGGAGGACGCGTCGTGACCCTCCCCACGGACGTCACCATCGTCGAGGTCGGCCCGCGCGACGGCCTGCAGAACGAGCCCGGCGTCGTCGCGACCGACGTCAAGGTCGGCTTCATCGACCGCCTCGCACGGACGGGCCTGCCGGTCGTCGAGGCGACCTCGTTCGTGCACCCCACGTGGGTGCCCCAACTCGCCGACGCCGGCGAGGTGATGGACGCCATCGACCGCCTCGACGGCGTCCGCTACCCCGTCCTGGTCCCCAACGAGCGCGGGCTCGACGGGGCGCTCGAGCACCGCGCCGACGAGGTCGCCGTCTTCGGCGCGGCGAGCGAGGCGTTCTCGCGGAAGAACATCAACCGCTCGATCGACGAGTCGCTCGAGATGTTCGCGCCGGTGGTCTCCCGCGCCAAGGACGAGGGCCTGCGGGTGCGCGGCTACGTCTCGACCGTGCTGGGCTGCCCGTACCAGGGCGAGGTACCGCTCGCCGACGTCGTGCGCGTGACCACGGCCATGTTCGAGCTGGGCGTCGACGAGGTCAGCCTCGGGGACACGATCGGCGTCGGGACCCCCGGCGCCGTCCGCGGGCTGGTGCGGGCGCTCGCCGGCGAGGTCGACCTCGGCCGTCTCGCGGTCCACATGCACGACACGTACGGGCAGGGGCTGGCGAACACCCTGACCGCGCTCGAGGAGGGCGTCTCGATCGCCGACACCTCCGCTGGCGGGCTCGGCGGCTGCCCGTACGCCCCCGGCGCCAAGGGCAACCTCGCGACCGAGGACCTCGTCTACGCGCTCCACGGCAGCGGCGTCACGACCGGCGTCGACCTCGACGCGCTCGTCGACACCTCGGCCTGGATGGCCGACCAGCTCGGCCGGGCGCCGGCGTCGCGTGCGGCCCAGGCGATCCTGTCCAAGCGCGACCGGGCCTGAGCCCGGCCGCGCCGCAGCGTCCTACAGGCTGGCGATGAGGTCGTTGAACGTCTTCGACGGACGCATCGCCTCGTCGAGCTTGTCGCGGTCGGGGTAGAAGTAGCCGTCGATGTCGACCGGCTGCCCCTGCACCTCGTTCAGCTCCCGGACGATCGTCTCCTCGTTCTCGGCGAGCTGCTCGGCCAGCGGCCGGAACCGGTCGGCGAGCTCGGGGTCCTCGTCCTGGTCCGCGAGCGCCTGCGCCCAGTACATCGCGAGGTAGAAGTGGCTCCCGCGGTTGTCGAGCTCGCCGACCTTGCGCGAGGGCGACCGTCCCTCGTCGAGGAACCGCTCGGTGGCCGCGTCGAGCGCCTGGCCGAGGACCCGCGCACCGGGGTTGTCGGTCTGCTCGCTGTAGTGCTCGAGCGCGACGGTCAGGGCGAGGAACTCCCCGAGCGAGTCCCAGCGCAGGTGGTTCTCCTTGACGAACTGCTGGACGTGCTTGGGGGCGGAGCCGCCGGCGCCGGTCTCGAACAGCCCGCCGCCGTTCATCAGCGGCACGATCGAGAGCATCTTGGCCGACGTCCCGAGCTCGAGGATCGGGAACAGGTCGGTGAGGTAGTCCCGCAGCACGTTGCCGGTGACCGAGATCGTGTTCTCCCCGCGCTTCGCGCGCTCGAGGGAGAAGCGGGTGGCATCCGCGACGTCCAAGATGCGGATGTCGAGCCCCTCGGTGTCGTGCTCGGGCAGGTAGGTGTTCACCTTCGCGATGAGCTCGGCGTCGTGGGCGCGGTCCTCGTCGAGCCAGAAGACGGCCGGCCAGCCGGTCCGGCGCGCACGGTCGACGGCGAGCTTGACCCAGTCGCGGATGGGGTCGTCCTTGGTCTGCGACCCGCGCCAGATGTCGCCCGGCTGCACCTCGTGCTCCATCAGCACGTCGTCGTCGGCGTCGACCACGCGGACGGTGCCGGCCTGACCGATCTCGAACGTCTTGTCGTGCGAGCCGTACTCCTCGGCCTTCTTGGCCATGAGCCCCACGTTCGGGACGGTGCCCATCGTCGCCGGGTCGAACGCGCCGTGCTCCTTGTGGAAGCGGATGGTCTCCTCGTACAGGTCGGCGTAGGACGAGTCGGGGATGACCGCCTTGGCGTCCTGCTGCTCGTCGTTCGCGTTCCACATCTGCCCGGAGGTCCGGATCATCGCCGGCATCGACGCATCGATGATGACGTCGCTCGGGACGTGCAGGTTCGTGATGCCACGGCTCGAGTCGACCTGGGCGAGGTCGGGACCACGCTCGTAGGCCGCCTGGATGTCGGCCTCGATCTCGCCGCGCTCGTCCTCGGGGAGCTGCCCGAGGTCCCGCTCGAGGCTCGCCATGCCCTCGCTCGGGGACCAGCCGAGCTCGCGGAACGCGTCGCCGTGCTTCTCGAACAGCTCGCCGTAGTAGGCACGGATGGCATGGCCGAAGATGATCGGGTCGGAGACCTTCATCATCGTCGCCTTGAGGTGGACGG
>JAHWJY010000237.1 GCA_019348135.1 Actinomycetota bacterium | reverse complement strand
ACTCCTCGACCATGTACTGGATGGCCGGGCGGTCGACGATCGGGATCATCTCCTTGGGGATCGCCTTCGTCGCCGGCAGGAACCGGGTGCCGAGGCCGGCGGCCGGCAGCACGGCCTTCCTGACCTCGCGGTTCGGGTCACGGGTGGTCACGGGGCACATCCTCGGGGTCGGCGGCGGCGGACGGCGGCGGGGTCCGGGCCGGCTCGCGAGCGTAGTGCCGGGCGCGCATCGCTCCACGGCCCCACCCCCCTCGCCGGCCGGGGTCGGGGCGTACGATGCGGCATCCGCTGGGGGACGCAGTGACCGACACGGCAAGCGTCAAGACCGCTCTGCGCTCGACGGCCCGATCCGCCCGCCGGGGCATGGACGACGACGAGCGGCGCAGCGCGTCCCGGGCCGCCGCGGCGCGTCTGCTCGCCCTGCCGGAGCTGCGGGGCGCCGAGACCGTGCTGCTGTACGCGCCGCTGCAGGAGGAGGCCGACCCCGCGACCGCGACGCTCCCCCTCCTCCGGCAGCGCGGCATCCGCACCCTGCTGCCGCGCGTGCGGGGCGACGAGCTCGAGCTGGTCGCCGTGACCGAGCTCACCGGTCTCGCGCTCGGCTACCGGGGCATCCGCGAGCCGGCCGGGCCGCCGATCGACCCCGAGATGGTCGACCTCGCCGTGGTCCCCGGCGTCGCGTTCGACGTGTTGGGCGGCCGGCTCGGGCACGGCGGGGGCCACTACGACCGCCTGCTGCAGCTCCTGTCCGACGAGTGCGTGCGCGTGGGTTTCTGCTTCTCGTGCCAGGTGGTGCCGTTCGTCCCCTGTGAACCGCACGACGAGCCGGTCGACCTCGTCGTCACCGAGCGCGCCACCTACCGCACCCGCGCCCGCGAGCCCCTCGCCGACGCCTGACCGGGGACACCATCGCCCCGCCGATCGGGTGCGCGACCGGCCATCGCGCGGCTTCGGGAGCGGGGCCGGCCACGACCTCCGTGGCCACTGCTCCCGATCGGGCCGACTGGTCGCGGGCGCACCCGATCGGGGAGGTAGGCCGCCGACGTCCCGCTGTCCACAACCGCCCCGCCGGCGAGGTGGACACGTCGCCGCCCCCGGGCAGCCTGCCGGTCCCCGACCACGAGGTGGACCGTGCTGCCGTGGGACGTGCTCTTCACGACCGTGCGCGACGAGCACCGGGGGGTGCTCGTCCCGGAGGACGGCGACGTCCACGGCATCACCACCCGAGCGTTGCGGCGCCGAGCAGTCGCGGACGGATGGGAGCAGCCCTACGACCACACCTGGCTGCTCCCCGGGGTCGAGCTGACGGCGGAGGTCCGCGCACTGGCCGCCGCCCGCCACGTGGGAGGGCGCGTGCTGGTCTCGGGCTGGAGCGCTGCCGGACTGATGGGTCTCGTGGATCCGCCCGACCGACCCCACCTCCTCCTGCCGCACGATCGTCGGACGCCGGGCGGCATGGAAGGGGTGCTCATCAGCCGTAGCCGCAACATCGCCGTGGCCGACGCGACGACGCTCGACCGGATCCCCTGCAGCACCCTGCCGCGCACCGCCCTGACGCTCGCGGCGGTGGGCACCGACCACGCCAGGCTCCGGGACCTCCTCATCGACGGCGTGCAACGCCGACACACCACGCTCCGCCAGGTGGTGGCGCTCCTCGAGCGGACCCGGGGCGCCACCGGTCGGCCGCTCCTCGACCGGATCGTGCGGGAGCTGGTACGCGACCAGGTCGACTCCGGTCTCGAGCTCGACATGCGCCGCTTCTGCCCGCGACGGTGGGGGATCGCCGCCGGTCCCTTCCCGGTCCCCTGCCGGGACGGCGGTGTGGTGCACGGCGACATCGTCTGCCCGTCGTTCCACCACGTCCTGGAGTGCGACGGCGCCGGCGCCCACATGGACCGGCGGGGCTTCGAGACCGACCGCCGGCGGTGGGGGCAGCTGCAGCGCGCCGGGCTCACGATCACCTGGGTCACGAGGAAGCGTCTGGACACCGACCTCGCCGGCATCGTGGAGGAGGTCGACGAGGCGATGTCGCGCTTCGATCCCGAGCGTCCGGCGCTCGCGCCGGCGCACGACTGCCGGCTGGTCTGCGGCCGCGTCTGATCGCGGGGCGCCGAGGCGGGGCGCCGGGATCGGGTGCCGGACCGACGCTCTGCCGGGATCGGGTGCGGGACCCCCGACGGACCTCGTCGTCGGCGCTCCCGATCACGGCTCGGGGTCGACCGTGCACCCGATCGGAGGACCTCGCCCGCCCGGTCGGAGGTTGCGGGGGCGGGGGGTGGTACCGCATACTCACCTTCGCTTGCACTCTCCCCTGTCGAGTGCTAACGGGATCGACGCCGAAGGAGCGATGCGGGATGCCCACGTACGAGTACGCCTGCCGCGACTGCGGTGAGCACCTCGAGGTCGTCCAGTCCTTCAAGGACGACGCGCTCACCGAGTGCCCCGCCTGCAAGGGCGAGCTGCGCAAGGTCTTCAGCGCCGCCGGGATCATCTTCAAGGGCTCCGGCTGGCACATCAAGGACTACGCCTCCAAGAGCGGCTCCTCGACCACGTCCAGCCCCGGCGGGAGCGACGACGCCTCGTCGAAGGGCGAGGGCGGCGGCAAGAGCGACGCCGGCGGCGAGACGGGCGGCAAGACGGGCGCCAAGACGAGCGGCGAGACGAGCGGCAAGAGCGACGCCGGCGGCAAGAGCACCGGCTCGAAGAGCGACCGCGGGTCGAGCACGTCCTCGCCGCCCGCCGAGAAGTCCGCCTGACGCGTGCCGGACATCGGGATCTTCGGCGGCTCCGGGTTCTACGAGCTCCTCGACGACGCCACCGAGCATCGGGTCGACACGCCCTACGGCGACCCGTCGGACCCCGTCGTCACCGGCACGTGGCAGGGACGCGAGGTCGCCTTCCTCCCCCGGCACGGCACCGACCACCGCTACCCCCCGCACCGCGTGAACTACCGCGCGAACGTCGCGGCCATGCAGCAGCTCGGCGTCACGCGCCTGCTCGCACCCTGCGCCGTCGGCTCGCTCGTCGCGGAGATCGGCCCCGGCCACGTCGTCGTGCTCGACCAGTTCGTCGACCGGACCACCGGGCGGGCCGACACCTTCCACGACGGCGCCCCGGTCGTGCACACGTCCATGGCGGAGCCGTACTGCGACACCCTCCGCGGCCTCGTGACCGAGGAGCTCACCGCCCTCGACCGGCCCCACCGCGACCGCGGCACGATCGTCGTCATCCAGGGGCCGCGGTTCTCGACGCGGGCCGAGTCGCGCTGGTTCTCCGCCCAGGGGTGGGACGTCGTCGGGATGACGCAGTACCCGGAGGTGCCGCTCGCCCGCGAGGCCGGCATGTGCGTCGCCGGCATCGCGCTGGTGACCGACCACGACGCCGGCCTCGAGGGACACCCGGACGTCGCACCGGTCTCGC
>JAHWJY010000077.1 GCA_019348135.1 Actinomycetota bacterium | reverse complement strand
CCGTGGCTGCCGTTCCAGATGCTCGGCGCCGCGTGGGTCGGCGCCGGAGCCGGCCTCCTCCCGCCGCTGCGGGGCCGGGCCGAGCTCGCGCTCCTCGCCGCGTACGGCGCGGTCGCGGGGCTCCTCTACGGCGCGCTGCTGAACCTCTCGTTCTGGCCGTTCACGCTGTCCGCCGGCACCGGGTTGTCGTTCGTCCCCGGCGATCCGGTGCTCGACAACCTGCGACGGTTCATCGTCTTCACGGGTCTCACCTCGATGGGCTTCGACCTCCCCCGGGCGGCGGTCACGGCGGGACTCGTGCTCTTGACCGGACGTCCGCTGCTGCGGGCCTTCCGGCGTGCCTCCCGCCGGGCCGCCTTCGACGCCCCCGTGACCTTCGACCTCCCCTCGCCGGACGACGCCGGCCGCGTCAGTCCCCCGTCCGCTCCTGCAGCTCGGTGATCGGTCGACGGCCCATGAAGCCATGGGCCTCGTCGTGGTACCACCCGAGCTCGGTCTCCCCCTCGAGCCAGCAGAGCAGGAGCCGGCGGTCGCCGCGGACGTGCGGGAGGTCGACGAGCAGCGGGGCGTAGCCCTTGACCTGGATGCCGCCCGACGTGAGGTCGTCGAGGAGCTCGGACAGGCGCGCCTCCAGCGACTTCAGCTCGGGCAGGTCGGCCGCGCCCCCGGCCCGCATCCGTGCCGCCCCCTCGGCCAGCTCGGCCCGGAGCGGGATCAGCTCGCCGGCGACCGCGCGGAGGTGCGGGACGAGCGACCGCGCCTCGTCGAGCTCGAACGTTCGGTCCACCACGCGCTCCCCGGCCGGTGGGGTCACCGTAGTCCCGACGGCCGAGGTCGCCGCCGGGGCCGGCGCGTCCCCGCCCGTAGGCTCGGGCCATGCCCCTCCTCCTGACCGTCAGCACCGCGCTCGGCGTGATCGTCCTCGTCGCGGTCCTGACCGACCTCGTGGTCACGACGCTGGTCCCGAGCGGCGGTGCCGGCCCGCTCTCCACCCGGCTGAGCGGCCTGCTGTGGCGGACGGCACTGGTCCTGCACCGGCGTCGCGGTGCCCACCGCGCGCTGCGTGCCGCCGGCCCGCTGATCGTCATCTCGATCGTCGTGCTGTGGCTGGTCGGCCTGGTCGCCGGGTGGGCGCTCGTCTTCGGTCGCGAGGGCGCACTCGTGGTCTCGGAGGGCGGCGACGCCACGCCCGCGTTCGGCAAGGTGTACTTCGCGGCCGCCACCGTCCTCGGTCGGGGCGCGACGGACTTCTCGCCCGGCGCCGACGTGTGGCAGGTGCTCGAGCAGATCGCGGCGGGAACGGGCGTCGCGCTGGTCGGCCTCGGGATCGCCTACGTCATCCCGATCGTCAACGCGGTCGTGCAGAAGCGCGAGGTCGCGTCCTACATCGGCTCGCTCGGCGCGACGCCCGACGAGATCCTCGTGCGCGCCTGGGACGGCGAGTCGTTCGGCTCGCTGCACCTGCACTTCGTCGCCCTGACGCCGCTGCTCAACCGACTGGCCCAGAACCACCTCGCCTACCCCGTGCTGCACTACTTCCACAGCGGCGAGCGCTTCACCGCGCTCGGGCCCAGCATCGTCGTGCTCGACGAGACGCTCTCGCTCGCCGAGGAGGCGCTCCTGCCCGAGGCGCGTCTCGACCCGTCGAGCGTGCGTCCGTGCCGGGCGGCGGTGGACGGCTTCCTCCGCAGCCTCACCAGCGTCGCGGTCGTGTCGCGCGCCGAGCCGCTGCCCCCGCCGACGATCTCGGCGTACCGCGACGAGGACCTGCCGCTGCGCTCCGACGACGAGATCCGCGAGCGCTACGAGGCGCTGCACGACCGTCGCTGTCTGCTCGCCGGCTTCCTCGAGCACGACGGCTGGACCACCGACGAGACGCGGTCGTTCGAGCCGCCCGCGTGGGAGCGTTCCGGCGGCGGCCCGGAGGGCTGACGGGACCGGCGGGTCCGGTCAGTCGACGGAGGGTCGCAGCGCGGCGAGCGCCTCGGCCAGGAGCGGCGCGGTCAGCGCGTGGGCGGTGACGTCGTCGGCGCCCGTCATGGACTCCGCGGCCAGCATGGCGTGCAGCACAGCCGCCTCGGTCGCCTGCACGGTCGCCTCGAAGAGGGCGTCCATCGCCGCGTCGGGCAGGCCGTCGAGCGCGAACGTACGGGTCGACGCCGGACCGGTGCGCGTGTCCACCGGTGGGATCCGGCCGGCGTTGCCGGTCGCGAACGCGAGGAAGAGGTCGCCGCTGGAGGTCTCCCCCAACCCGCCCATCCGGCCGATGGCGAGGCCGGCCCGCTGCGCCAGTCGGTCGCACTGGTGGGGCAGCAGCGGCGCGTCGGTGGCCACGACGACGATGACCGAGCCGGCGCCGGGGGGCAGCGACGTGATGGGCACGGGCACGCGCTGCTCGTCGAGGTGGCGGCCGACGGGGAGGCCGTCGACACGGAAGCGGGCCCGTCGGCCGTGGTTCGCCTGGACCAGCGCCCCGACGGTCCACCCGTCGGCGACGACGCGGGACGCCGAGCCCGTCCCGCCCTTGAACCCGTGGGCGATCATCCCGGTGCCGCCGCCGACGTTGCCACCTGCGACCGGCCCGTCCGTCGCGGACGCGATCGCCTGGAGGACGTGCTCGGGTCGGACGTGGCCGCCGTTGATGTCGTTCAGCACGCCGTCGTAGGTCTCGCCGACGACGGGGAGCGACCACCAGTGACGGTCGTCGCGCTGGGACGCCTCCCAGGCGACCAGCGTGTCGCGGACCACGCCGAGCGCGTGCGTGTTGGTCAGGCCGATCGGCGTCGTCAGGAGACCCGACTCGGCGATCCAGTGCGTCCCGGTGAGCTCCCCGTTGCCGTTGAGGCGGGAGGTGCCCGCGTGCACCGGGGCGGCGAACGGACGCTCCGTCGGCAGCACGACCGTCACGCCGGTGCGGACCGGGCCCTCCCCCACCCGGAGGGGTCCGTCGCCGGCGATGAGCGTCGTGGTGCCGACGCGCACGCCCGAGACGTCGGTGATGGCGTCGTTGGGGCCCGGCGTGCCTTCGCCGAGCCCGAGGTCGAGCGCGGTCACGGGCGTCCTCTCGGGCGGGCGGGGCGGACCCACAGCCTAGGCGCGGACCTGTACCGGGCGCCCGGGTGAACCAGCCGGTGCCGCGGTGCGTAGACGGAGGCGCCCGTCGTCGAGGAGAGGGACCATCGTGCGCAGAGGAACAGGACTCGTCGGTGCCGTGACCATCGGCATCGCGCTGCTCGCAGGACCCGCGCTGGCGCAGGCCACCGCCGACGTGGCCGTGGTCGACAGCGCCTTCCAGCCCCGTGACGTCACGGTCGACGCCGGCGGCACGGTCACGTGGACGCAGACCGGCTCGTTGCCGCACTCGGTGACGGCCGACGACGGCAGCTTCGACTCGCATCCGGACTGCGGGGACGGGGACTGCATGGGTCCGGGCGACACGTTCCCGCACACCTTCGAGGACGCCGGCACCTACGCCTACCACTGCCGCGTCCACGGCGCACCTGGGGGGGTCGGCATGGCCGGCACCGTGACGGTCACGGCCGCCGCGGCCGAGGAGCCGACGACGACCGACGAGCTCGCCGAGACCGGCGCGCCGGCCAGCCTCCTCCTCGCCCTCGCCCTGACCGCACTCGCCGCCGGCACGGTCGTCGCACGACGATCCCCGCAGGCCTGACGGCGACGGGTCAGGCAGGCCGACGGGCGGAGAACGCGTGGGCGTAGACGTCGAACCGCCGTGCGTTGCGCTCGCCCGGGGCCCCGCCGAAGGCGTCGACGGCCGGCCCCATCTCGACGTCCACGAACCCGGCGCCGCGCACGACGTCACACCAGTCGTCCGGTGACAGCCCTCCTGCGATGCAGTCCGTCCACAGGTCGATGTCGCAGGCCGCCTCGGCCGGGACGTCGCCGCTCACCGTGATGTCGGCGAACTGGAGCCGCCCGCCGGGCCGCAGCACCCGGTGGATCTCCGCGAACACGCCCCGCTTGTCCGCGACCAGGTTCAGCACGCCGTTGGCGATGACGACGTCGGCCCAGCCGTCGTCGACGGGGAGCTCCTCGGCGATGCCCTCACGGAACCCGACGTGGTCGAGCCCCAGCTGGGCCGCGGTCACGCGCGCCTTGTCGAGCATCTCGGTGGTCATGTCGACCCCCACGACCCGTCCCCGCTCGCCCACGAGCTGGGCGGCGACGAAGGCGTCGAACCCCCCGCCCGAGCCGATGTCGACCAGCCGGTCCTCCTGCCCGACCGGGTGCACGGAGAACGGGTTCGCCACGCCGGCGAACGACTCGACGGCGCGGTCCGGCAGATGGTCGACGAGGTCGGGGTGGTAGCCCAGCAGCGCCGCGAGCCGACGGCCGGTGTGGAAGTGGAAGTCGCCGTCGGGGCGCAGCGCGACCTCCTTGTACTTGTCGCGGACCGACGCGCGCAGCGCCGCCGGGTCCACGGTCAGGTCGGTCGTGGGAGCAGGGGTGGTCGTCACGTGAGGTCTCCTTCGTCGCGGTCCCTCACCATCCAGGACGATCCCGGAGCCCGGACCATTGCATCGGACGGGTGGCCGACGTCAGTCGCGGCGCCGCCGCGCGTGGACGATGAGGCTCGTCGCGATCTCGTCGCGGGCGTCCTCCGGGAGGAGCCGACGCATCAGCTCGAGCACCTCGGTCGTGAACAGCGGGTAGAGGGCGACGTCGTCGAGCGAGAACGGGATCCGCTGCGCCATCTGCACGTCCTCGAGGCCCGAACGGGCGAGCTTGCGCCGGAACACGTCCTCGGACAGGGCGCCGGCGACGCAGCCGGCCCAGGCGGCACCGGACGACAGCACCTCCGGCGGGAGCTCCTGGTCGACGGTGAGGTCCGACACGCAGAAGCGCCCGCCCGGTCGGAGGACGCGGGCAGCCTCGGTCAGCGCACGGCTCTTGCGGGGGGACAGGTTGACCACGCCGTTGGAGACCACGACGTCGGCGCAGCCGTCGGGCAGGGGCAGATCCTCCATCTCGCCCTGGACGACCTCGCAACGGTCCGCGACGCCGGCCTCCTCGACGGCGGCCCGGGTGCGCTCGCACATCGTCTCGAGCATGTCGACGCCGACCACCCGTCCCGTCGGACCGACCTGACGGGCGGCCAGGACCGTGTCGATCCCCCCGCCGCACCCGAGGTCGACGACCACCTCACCGCGGGCGAGTCCCGCGTGGCGGACGGGGTTGCCGACGCCGAGGGACCAGTCGACGGCGGCCTCGGGCACGAGGGCGAGCTCGTCCTCGGTGTAGAGGCGGGCCGCCATGGCCCGTCCGGCGCCGCTCGGGATCCGGCGGTACGCCGTCCGGACCAGGTCGTGGATCTGGTCCTGGAACATCAGGTCGGTCACGTCGTCGCTCCGGTGTCGGTGGCGGTGTCGAGGCGGTCGATGAAGGCGTGGAGACGCTCGAGCGGACCCCCCGGCAGGTCACCGGCGCCGCGTGTCCGGAGGACGTCGCGGATCTCCCGGGCGAAGGCCAGCTCGCCGCAGCAGCGCAGGCAGTAGGCGAGGTGCGCCTCCATCGCGCCGTGGGCGGTGCCGTCGAGCTCGCCGTCGAGGTAGCCCCACAGGCGCTCGACGGCCTCTCGACATCCGATGGGATGCGTCATGACGTCCCCCTCTCGCCCGGGCGGTCACCTCGGTCGTGGTCGTCGAGCAGCCCGGACTCCTCGGCGTAGTCCCAGAGCGCACGCTCGAACCGCTGCCGACCCCGGTGGAGGGTCGAGTACACGGTCCCCGGTGGCAGCTCGAGGAGCTGCGCGATGTCGGTGGTCGAGAACCCCTCGATGTAGCGCAGCACGAGCGGGACGCGGTAGAGGTCCGGGAGCCGTCCGAGCACCAGCTGGACGTCCCGCTTCGAGAACGCGCCGAGGAAGTCGACGTGCATGGTGTCGGAGTACGGCAGCGGATCCTCCTCCGCCAGCGTCCGGTAGAGCGAGAACGTCACCTCGTCCTCGACCGGGATCTCGCGCGGGTCACGCCCGGCCTTGCGCAGGCCGTCGCGCCACACGTTGACCAGGATGACCCGCAGCCACCGGGGTGCCGCCTTCGGGTCCCGCAGCCGGTGGATGGACCGGCACGCCCGCAGGAGCGTCTCCTGGACGAGGTCCTCCGCGGACGTGCCGGCGAGCTGGCGTGCGAGCGCGTAGAGCCCCGGCAGCTCGGCCCGCGCGAGGGCCTGCAGCGACGTGCGTTCCGCTGTCTCGAGCATCTGCTCCCCCATCACGAGCCTCCCGGACCGGCGTGGCCGTGTCCAGCGCTACGCGATGCGCAGCGACGTCTCGACGGGGACGGGGTTGGCGAGGATGTCCCGGACGGGAGAGGTGTCCTGGACGTACTGGCACAGCGCCGTCAGCTGCTCGTCGGTGGCGTTCGGGCTCGCGACCGTGCCCGTCACCCGGACCTGGGTGAGGCCGGCCCGTTCCCCCGGCTGCCCGAGGAAGGTGCGGACGTCGAGGTCGCCCTCGACCTCGTAGTCCATGCGCGAGATCTCGATGCCCTGCGCCGCCGCGTTGGCGACGTAGCCGACCGCGTAGCAGAACCCGAGCGCCTGGAGGACGAGCTCGACGGCGTTGGGGCCGTGGTCGTCGCCCAGCAGGATCTGGGGCTCGTCACCCTCGAGCACGAACGGTCCCGGCCGGGTGGTGTCCTCCTCGCCGCCGTGCGTGAACCGGTGGATGCGCCCGGTGTTGTGCGTGCCGTCCTGCCAGCTGCTCGAGGCCCGGAACGTGAACGTGCCGACGGCCGCGTCGGCCTCGGTGGCCGCGATCGTCTCCAGCAGCTGGTCGACGTCGATGCCGTTGCGCACGGTCGTGGGCGTGGGCGTGGTGGTCATGGCGGTTCCTCCGTCTCGACGGCCGGCCCGGACGACCGGCCTCGGGAGCAAGGACGAACCTGGGGGATGATCCATTGCACCGCCGGCGACGACGGACCGAAGGAGGGGCGACTTCGGGCCCGCCCCGGACCGGACGTGCGAGGCTGCGACGACCCACCGCGGAGCCGCCGTTGTCCGAGACGACAGACCCCGAGGGCTCCGCGATGCCCCGGGAGCTCCGGGTGTACGTCGTCGCCGTGGTCATCTCGGCAGCTGCGGCCGCGGGTGTGGCCGCGATCGCGTGGGTCGGCAGCGGTGAGGCCGCCCCGTCCCCGCTGCTCCTCGTGCTCGTGGCGACGGTCGTGCTCGTGACCAGCGCCGCCAGGGTCGGGCGACCGGTCCTCGGCATCGGCGGCGTCCGCGAGTACACCTCGTTCCACGAGGTCGGCGCCGTCGCCGTGATGGTCTTCCTCGCGCCGGTCTGGGCACTCGCCGTCGCCGGCGTGGCCAACCTCCTCCAGGAGGGCCTGGTCCACCGCAACGCGCCCGTGCGGACGGTGTTCAACAGCGCCTCGGAGGCGATCGCCATCGCATCCGGGTCGGCCGTCTTCCACGCGGTCGCCGGCGGGCCGTTCGGCGGGTCGCCGGCGGCGATCGGAGCGGCCTTCCTCGCGGCAGCGGTCTACATCGGCGTGAACAACGCCGCGTTCCTCGGGGTCGTGGCGCTCCTCGCCGGGGCGCCGGGCCGGGCGGTACGCGGCCGTGAGCTGCGGTCGTCGATCCTCCTCAGCATGGCCCTGGCCGCGACCGGCATCGTGGCCGCCGTCCTCGCCGTCGAGGCCCCTTGGGCGTTGCCCCTGCTGGTGGTGCCCGCCGTCCTCACCCACGTGCAGGCGAGGGAACGCAACGAGGGTCTCCGGCTGGCGGCGGCGAAGCAGGCGGCCGAGACGGCGAACCAGGCCAAGAGCGAGTTCCTGGCACGGATGAGCCACGAGATGCGCACCCCGCTGAACGTCATCCTCGGCTTCGGCGAGCTCCTCGAGCTCGACGGCGACCTCGAGGGCGAGGAGGCGCGGCACCTGGAGCGCATCATGCGGGCCGCACGGCACCTGATCTCCGTCATCGACGAGGTCCTGGACCTCAGCCAGGTGGAGGCCGGCCAGCTCCACCTGACGATCACGGCGACCGACGCAGGAGCGGTGGCCGCGGAGAGCCTCGAGCTGATCGAACCCCTGGCACGCGCACGCGACATCCGGACCTCCCTCGTGTCGGGCGACGAGGACCTGACCGTCGCCGCCGACGAGCAGCGCCTGCGTCAGGTCCTGCTCAACCTCCTGGGCAACGCCGTGAACTACGGCCGCCCGTCGGGCCGGATCACCGTGACGGTCGACCGTTCCCCGCAGCAGGTCCGCATCGCCGTCACGGACAGCGGCTACGGCATCGCGCCGGCGGACCTCGAGCGGCTGTTCCTGCCGTTCGAGCGTCTCCACGACCCGAACGCGGAGGTGAAGGGTTCGGGGCTCGGCCTGTCGGTCTCGCGGCGGTTCGTCGAGGCGATGGGTGGGCGCCTGGAGGTGTCGAGCGAGGTCGGGACCGGCAGCACGTTCACGGTCCTCCTGCCCCGCCCAGGAACGCCGTGAGCGCAGCCGCCGCCCGATCGAGGTGGACGAGCAGGACGCGTTCGGCGCGGGCGGCGTCGCCGGCGCGGCACGCGGCGAGCAGCTCGTGGTGCTCCGCGTCCGAGTGGGCCTGCCCGCCGAGGTCCTCCTCGTAGAGCAGGACGTACGGGGCGACCGCGACGTGGAGGAGCTCCACCGTGGCCAGCCCACGGTCCCAGCCGGCGGCGCGGTAGAGGGCGCGGTGGAACGCCCAGTTCGCCTCGGTCGGTGAGGCGGTCGCGGTGAGGCCCAGCTCGGCCTCGGCGAGGTCCACGATGCTGAGACGCTCCACGGCACGGCCGAGCAGAGGCGGCTCGAGCGCTCGTCTGAGCTCGAAGATCTCCTCGGCGCCGGCCACGTCGAGGCGGGGCACGACCGCGCCCCGGTTCGACTCGAACCGGAGCAGGCCCAGCCCGGCCATGCGCTGGAGCGCTTCGCGGACCGGGATCTTGCTCACGCCGAACCGGGCGGCGAGGTCGTCCTGGCGCAGCCGGTCGCCGGGAGCCAGCTCGCCGCGCAGCAGCGCACCGGTGAGGACGGCCTGGAGCTCATCGACGGTGGACATGTAGATAATCGTATATGATTCGAGGGCGTCCACCCGAGGACCGACCCCGGAGCCACGATGAGCCTCGACGCCTTCCGCCGCGAACCGCTGCTGTTCGGCCCCTCCCCGATCCATCCGCTCCCCCGTCTCTCCGAGGCGCTCGGCGGGCAGGTCGAGGTCTGGGCCAAGCGCGAGGACTGCAACTCGGGCATCGCGTTCGGGGGCAACAAGGTGCGCAAGCTCGAGTACCTCGTGGCGGACGCGATCGACACCGGCTGCGACACGCTCGTCTCGATCGGCGGCATCCAGTCGAACCACACCCGCCAGGTCACCGGCGTCGCGCGCAAGCTGGGGCTCGGGGCCGTGACCGTCCAGGAGGGCTGGGTGGACTACAACGACCTCGCCTACGACAAGGTGGGCAACATCCAGCTGACCCGCATCATGGGTGGCGACGTCCGCATCGACCCGGCCGGCTTCGACATCGGTATCCGGGACTCGTGGCAGCGCGCGCTCGACTCCGTGCGCGAGGCCGGCGGGACGCCGTACCCGATCCCCGCCGGCGCCTCGGACCACCCCCTCGGCGGCCTCGGCTTCGCCAACTGGGCGCGCGAGGTGGCCGACCAGGAGGCGGAGCTCGACACGCTCTTCGACACGATCATCGTCTGCACCGTCACCGGGTCGAGCCATGCCGGCATGATCGCCGGCTTCGCGCTCGAGGACCGCGACGACCGCCGGGTGCTCGGCATCGACGCCTCGGCGACGCTCGAGAAGACCGTCGACCAGGTCACGCGCATCGCGAGGAGCACCGCCGAGGCGATCGGCGTCGACCGTCCCCTGCGGGACGACGAGATCACCGTCGTGCCGGGCTACGAGGGACCCGCCTACGGCATCCCGGACCGCACCACCGTCGAGGCGATCCACCTCGGGGCGCGCACGGAGGGGATGCTCACCGACCCCGTCTACGAGGGCAAGTCGCTCGCGGGACTCATCGGCATGGTCCGCAGCGGCGAGATCCCCGCCGGCTCGCGGGTGCTGTACTGCCACCTGGGCGGCCAGCCGGCGCTGCCCGCCTACGCCGGCTACCCCGGCCTCGGCTCCCCCGAGCGCGAGCTCTCGCACTGACGCTCGGGTCCGCTAGACGGGCCGACTTCCGGCCGTGGCCTCATAGTTGACACGTCAACGTTCTTGGGTACCGTGGGGATTGTCGTTCAGATTCCAACTACTTACAGGAGCACCGATGTCCAGCACCGCCACCGTCCCCACCCTCGACCAGCTCACGGGCACCTACACCATCGACCCGTCCCACAGCCGTGTCGGCTTCGTGGCGCGTCACGCGATGGTCACCAAGGTCCGCGGCGGGTTCAACGACTTCGCCGGCTCGTTCACGATCGCCGACGACGTCGCCGACTCGGAGGCCCGGATCGTCATCCAGGCCGTGAGCGTCGACACCCGCAACCCCGACCGTGACGAGCACCTCCGGAGCAACGACTTCTTCGCGATGGAGGACCACCCCGAGATCCGGTTCGTCTCGACCGACATCGAGAAGGTCGACGAGGCCGAGTACCGCGTCGCGGGCGACCTGACCCTGCGCGGGGTCACCAAGCCCGTCACCATCGACCTCGAGTACACGGGCACCGCCACCGACCCGTGGGGCAACACCCGCGTCGGGTTCGAGGGTTCGACCAAGGTGAACCGCAAGGACTGGGGCCTGAACTGGAACACGGCACTCGACGGGGGCGGCATCCTGGTCTCCGAGAAGGTGACGCTCGAGTTCGAGATCTCCGCGACCAGGGACGCCTGAGCCTCCCCGCTCGGTGATCCCCGGGTCCGGGACCGTCCCCCCGCGGTCCCGGACCCACCCACCTCCGCGCTACCACCAGACAGGAGCGGCCATGGCGTTCTCCCCCGTCCGGCTCAACCACGCCGTGCTGTTCGTCGCCGATCTCGA
>JAHWJY010000236.1 GCA_019348135.1 Actinomycetota bacterium | reverse complement strand
AACGCGATGGTGGCCCGCAAGGCCCACGACGAGCCCGCCTTCCGCGGCATGGGCACGACCCTCACCGCGGCGATGGTCGAGGGCCGGCGGCTCCACATCGCCCACGTCGGCGACTCGCGTGCCTACCTCCTCCGACGTGGCGAGCTGGAGCAGGTCACCGACGACCACACCCTGGTGCAGCACCTCATCGACGAGGGCCAGATCACCAAGGAGGAGGCGGCCACCCACCCGCAGCGCTCGATCATCACCCGCGCGATCGGTGTCTCGCACGACGTCGAGGTCGACGGGTTCACGATCGACCTCGAGCAGGGTGACGTGGTCCTGCTGTGCTCGGACGGGCTCACCGGCATCGTCCCCGACGACCGCATCGCCGCGACGCTGCAACGCGTCCCCGAGCTCGCCACGGCCGCCGAGGCGCTGGTCGAGATGGCCAACGCCGGCGGTGGCCCCGACAACATCACGGTCCTGCTGCTCCGGTACGACGAGACGCCCGCCGGACCCGCCTCCCGAAGCGGTGGGGACACGGGCGAGCTCGAGGAGCAGCAGCCCCCAGGCCCCGTCCGGGTCGATTCCTCCGGGAACGGCTCGGACGGGGACTGGGCTGCACGGCTCGGTCGCGTCGGCAGCCTCGGCCGCGGCCAGGGCGCGACCCGCGGTGAGCCCGCCGACCGGACCGCCTCGCGTGGGCGGATGATCGGCGCCGGCCTCCTCGGGCTCGTGCTGTTCCTCGCGCTCGTCGGCGCCGGCGGCCGCTGGCTGCTGTCGCGCTCCTACTACGTGGGCATCGAACAGGACGAGGTCGTGATCTACCAGGGCGTGCCCACCGACCTCGGGCCCCTCAGCCTGTCGTGGGTGCACGAGACGACCGACGTCGACGTCGACGACGTGTCGGAGTTCTTCGTCGACGACCTCGAGGCCGGCCTCGCCGCGGTCGACCTCGACGACGCCCGGCGGATCGTCGAGGGCATCCCGCTCCGGACCGAGGTCGAGGTGGACGACGCCGACGACGCCGACGCGGGGTCGATCCCCGACCCGGACCCGAACATCGACCCGGATCCGACCCCCGCCCCGGATCCGACCCCCGCCCCGGATCCGACCCCCGCCCCGTGAGCACCGACTCCCTCCCCGACCCGTCGTCGCAGGCGCGCGCCGCGGAGCGCCGGCTGCTGCTGCTCGCCCTGGTCATCATCCTGGGCCTCTACACCCTGCTGGGGTGGAGCCGCTCACCGCAGGTCCCGATCGGCACGCTCGTCTACGGGCTCGCCCTCGGGGCGCTCGCCACCGTCGCGCACCTCGTCGTCCGCCGGTTCGCGCCGAACGCCGATCCCGTCTTCCTGCCCGCCGCCTTCCTCCTGAACGGGCTCGGGCTCGTGCTGGTCCGGCGGGTCGACTTCGCCCAGGACACCGAGCTCGCGGTCGCCCAGACGACGTGGACGGTCGTGGCCGTCGGCGCGTTCGCGGCCACGCTGCTGCTGATCCGCCAGTACCGCCGCCTGACGCGGTACCACTACACGTTCGGGCTCATCACGATCGGGCTGCTGCTGCTGCCGCTGGTGCCGTTCATCAGCCCCGGCGAGATCAACGGCGCGGTGCTGTGGGTCGAGATCGGCGGCATGCGCATCCAGCCGGGCGAGTTCGCGAAGCTCACGATGGTCGTCTTCCTCGCGGGCTACCTGGAGCACAAGCGCGCGCTGCTGTCGGTCGCGACCCACCGCATCGGTCCCCTGCTGCTGCCGCCTCCGCGCCACCTCGGGCCCGTCCTCGCGGCCGCCGGCGCGGCGCTCGGGATCATGGTGTTCCAGCGCGACCTCGGGTCGTCGCTGCTGTTCTTCGGCGTCTTCATCGTCCTGCTCTACGTCGCGACGGGACGGCTCGCCTACCCGGCGGTCGGCAGCCTGGCGTTCGCGGTCGGCGCCTTCCTCGCCTACCAGCTCTTCGGCCACGTGCGTCTGCGGGTCGCGATCTGGCTCGACCCGTGGAGCCGCATCGACAACGAGGGCTACCAGCTCGCCCAGTCGCTGTTCGCGATGGGGACGGGCGGGCTGACCGGTGCGGGTCTCGGCCTCGGACGTCCGAGCGACATCCCGTTCGCCGCGACCGATGCGGTGTTCGCGATCATCGCCGAGGAGCTCGGCCTCCTCGGCGCCACCGCGACCCTGGCCCTGTTCCTGCTCATCGTCGCGCGGGGGTTCAAGGCCGCGCTCACGGCCCGCGACGAGGTCGGCACGCTGCTCGCGGCCGGTCTCACCACCATCATCGGCCTGCAGGTGTTCGTGATCGTGGGCGGGCTGACCCGCCTGGTGCCGTTCACCGGCATCACGCTGCCCTTCGTGAGCTACGGCGGCTCCTCGCTCGTGAGCAACTACGTGCTCCTCGCCCTGCTCATCCGCATCAGCGACGACAGCCGCAGCGTCGTCGCGACGGCCCGGCGGGGTGCGTCGTGAGCAGGCAGATCCGCCGGGTCGCGACCCTGATGCTGGTGCTGTTCGGGGCGATGTTCGTCAACCTCAACATCATCCAGCTCGTGCGCGCCGACGACCTCGCCGAGAACCCCGCCAACCGCCGCCTGCTGATCCGCGAGTACGGCATCGAGCGTGGCCCCATCGTCGCCGGCGACCACGAGATCGTGCACAGCGTGCCGACCGAGGACGACCTCGAGTACCTCCGGGTCTACGAGCAGCCGAAGCTCTACGCGCACATCACCGGCTTCTACTCGTTCATCCTGGGGCGCTCCGGGCTCGAGGCGGCGATGAACGACGAGCTCCGGGGCACCTCGACCGAGGCGCTGGCGCAGAATCTCGCGAGCTTCCTCGGCGGACGCGACGACGTCGGCAACACGGTCCAGCTCACGATCGAACCGCGTGTGCAGGAGGCCGCGAGGGCGGCGCTCGGCGACCGCGTCGGCGCGATCGTCGCGATCGAGCCCACCACCGGGGCCGTGCTCGCGAGCTACTCGAACCCCAGCTACGACCCGAACCTCCTGACCGGGCACACGGGCCGCACGATCCTCGACAACTGGGCGGCGCTGCAGGAGGCCGCCGGCAACCCGCTCCTCGACCGCGTCACCCGCGCGACGTACCCGCCCGGCTCGACCTTCAAGGTCATCACGGCCGCCGCCGCGCTCGAGGCGGGGCTCGAGCCCGGCACGGCGCTCGCCGACCTCGCGGAGTACTCCGCGCCCACGACCTCGCACGCGATCCGGAACTTCTCGCCGGGCGCGTGCACGAGCGGCAGCACGATCACGCTCGCCGACGCGCTGCGCGTGTCGTGCAACACCGCCTTCGCCAAGCTCGGTGTGGACCTCGGAGCCGACGCGCTCATCCAGACCGCCGAGCGGTTCGGGTTCAACCGCACCCCGCCGTACCTCTTGCCCACCGTGCGGAGCCAGATCCCCAAGGAGCTCGACCCGCCGGCGACGGCGCAGTCCGC
>JAHWJY010000235.1 GCA_019348135.1 Actinomycetota bacterium | reverse complement strand
ATGCTGTGCTTCCCGGCGGTGCTGTTCTCCGGCGCGATCCTGCCCGTCCACGTGATGGCGACGGGCGGCGCCTGGTTCAGCGCCATCATCCCCGTGCGATGGGCGTTCGAGGCGGTCGGCCGCGACCTCGGCGTCCGCGAGCTGCTCCTCGCCGGCGGATCACCGCTCGGCCCCCCGCTGGTCGCGAGCTACGGCGAGGCGGGGAGCCGTTCCATGGGGACCTACTGGCTCTTCCTCGCCATCACCGTCGTCGTGTGCCTCGCCGGGGCCCGTCTGGTGCTCGCGCGCACCGCGGACCGCAGCACCCGCTGACGGCGTCAGAACAACCGGTGCTCGTAGGCGTGGGCGGTCGCGGCGGCCCGTGAGCCGACGCCCAGCTTGGTGAAGATGTTGCTGAGGTGGCGGCCGACCGTGTGCTCGCTCAGCACGAGGTCGGCGGCGATCTGCCGGTTCGTCCGTCCCTTGGCGACGAGGCGGAGGACCTCGAGCTCGCGTGCCGTCAACGGGCGCGTCGCGCTGGCGTCTCCGGTCCCGTCACCCCGGAGACGGCGGAACGTCGCCTCCGCGGCGCTCCGCTCCATCGCGGCGGTCTCGGGGTCGCCGGCCCGCTCCAGCGCCAGGGCGAGCTGCACCTGGACCCGTGCCGTCTCGTACGGCATCGACAGCTCCTGGAACGACGTCCGGGCGTCGCGCAGGGCGGCGAGCGCCGCGTCGGCGGCGTCGTCGGCGGCCAGCCGGGCCCTGCCGTCGCAGGCGACCGCGACGGCCCGGAGGTACGGGCTCGCGGTGTCCTCGGCGAGCGTCCGCAGCTCCTCCACGGCCGTGGTGGCACGGGCCACCTCGCCCAGCGCGACCTCGGCCTCGACCAGCGCGGCGAGCTGGGCGGCGCGGGCCATCGGCGCGGAGGGTCCCGGTTCGAGCGACAGCCGCAGCGCGGCGGCGGCCGCCGCCGGCCGGCCCTGGGCCAGCCACACCTGCGCCAGCCCGGGCTGCGGCTCGCGCCCGAGCTCGTGGGCCCGGTGGAACCCGGCCTCGGCGGCGGCGAGATCGCCCCGGAGCCGCTGCAGGTCGGCGGCGAGGTAGACCGCATCGCCGGCGTAGCGCGGGTCGTGGGCGAGGAGCTCGTCGCAGGCACGCCGCGCCTCGCGCTCGGCCGTGGCCCACGACCCGTGGAGGCACGCGAGCTCGACCCGGTGGATCCGGCACAGGCCGGGGTAGAGCAGCCCACCGTCGAGCCCGTCGCTCCACCGCAGCGCCGCGTCGGTCCACTGCGACGCGCGCCGGAGATCGGCGATGTCGTGGCAGGCGCCGAGCACGGCGCAGTACACCCAGCCCGTGATGAGCGGCCGGAGGCCGCCGGCCACGACGAACAGCATGGCGTCGTCGAGCAGCGTCACGCCTTCGTCGACGTGCCCCGTCGCGAGCAGCAGGCGTCCGTGGGTCTGCAGCGCCATCGCGAGCAGGTCGTCGTCGCGGCTCTGCCGGCCGATCGCCACGGCGCGGCCGGCGTGCTCCAGCGCATGCGCGAGGTCGCCGGTGACGTGGGCACGGTCGGCCTCGGCGAGCGACACGAAGCCGTCGGTCGCGCTGCCATCGGTGGGGACGTGACGCCGCGCGCGTCGGAGCCACCCGCCCGCCACGACGCTCTCGCCGACGAGCGCGTGGTCGAAGTAGAGCTGCCACGCGGCCATCGCGGCCGCGGCCTGGTCGCCATCGCGGGCGTGCGCCGCGTAGGCCTCCTGGCGCACCTCCACCGACTCGAGCGGTCGATCGAGCCAGAACAGGGCCTCGGCGAGCGTGTCGAGCTCGGTCGCGGTCAGCGTCGAACGGTCGCGGGCGGCCAGCCCGTCGTACGTCCGGTTCCAGGCACGCCGATCCGCTGCCGCTCCCGTCGGCAGCTGCGTCGGCGCGGGACCACTGACGACCGCGCTCCTTCCCCGACCGCCGGCGGCCGCACGGATCGAGCGTACGCCGGCGGGATGCCGGGCGGGGCCGGGAGCGAGCGGGTGGCCGACGTTCAGTGCACGGGACGGGCGACGAGGATGTGTCCCTCGATCGGGACGGCGATCCCGTCGTCGCCGGCGAACGGTCGCAGCGCCTCGCGGCTGTCCTCACGGATCGCGGCGTACGTCGCCTCGTCGAGCCTGCCGGCCAGCGGTGTGGCGCCCACCTCCGTCGTGACGAAGTCGTCGACCGAGTCGTAGCGCATGGCGCCGAGCCGGGTCGTGGTCGCGACCACCTCGAGTCCGGCCGCGCCGAAACGGTCGCTCAACCGGTCGAGGTCACCGTGGACGAAGTACGAGCTCAGCAGACCGATGGCGTCCGCGCCGGCGTGCCGGGCCGCCACCTCCACGAACGCGAGGTAGCCCGGGCTCGATTCGAGCCGGCCCCACACCTGCACCCCGACGTTGCCGTCCGGCGCCGCGACCCGCGCCATCTCCGCGAGCGCCGCCTCGGGGGCGGGGAAGAACATCAGGCCGGCCTGGCACAGGACCGCGTCGAAGGCGCCGTCGTCGAACGGCAGCGCCGCCGCATCGCCGCGTCGGAAGTCCGCCGTCGGGAGCAGCCGCCGGGCGACCGACAGCATCGCGTCGGCCCGGTCCAGCCCGGCGACGACCGCCGGGTCGCCGGTCCGTGCGGCCGCGGTGCGGGCGACGATGCCCGTGCCGCAGGCGACGTCGAGCACCCGGTCACCGGGGCCGACGCCGACGGCGTCGACGAGCAGCGGCGCCCACTCGGCGAACAGCGCCGGCACGAAGCGTGCCTCGTACCCCTCCGCCTGTTCGGCCGTGAGCTCGAACGTCTCCGCCGGCTCCGCTGTCGTGGTCATGGCCGCGCCCTCCGTCGTCCCGCGCCGCCGCGATCGGTCGCGGTCGGTCACGGTCGACGCTACGGGGGCCGGACGCCGCCGGCGTCAGGTGAACGCGCCAACCTCGCCGCTGCGGCATGGCGTGAACGCCCCACGCCGCGGCGGGGGCTCAGCGTTCGGGCGGCTCCTCGTCGAACTCGCGGTAGTGGCGCGCGAGGTGCTCGTAGACGTCGTCGATCTCGTCCTCGGGGAGGTCGACCCCGCCGCGGCCGCCCTGGACCACGTTCATGGCGGCCGTGACGCCCGACCAGTTCACCTTCAACCCGCCGTCGACGAGCTCGTGGTGGGGGAGCTTGTAGGCCGTCTTGAGCTGGGGCGGATCGTTGTCGTCGGCGTCCTCGTCGTACCAGGCGTGCGCGTTGGCGACCGCGTCCCAGCCGCCGTGCTCGATGATGTCGTCGAGCTTGTCGGTCCCGTCCCACTTCCAGTCGCGGTCGCGGGACGCGGTCGGGCTCGCGTGTGGTTCGGGAACGGCCATCCTCCGGCTCCTCGTCGTCGCTCCTCGCCAACGTGTGGGCTGCCGGGCCGTCGCGCCGGCGCATCCCCCCGCCGGCCGGACGGGGCCCGCGTCGGCGGG
>JAHWJY010000234.1 GCA_019348135.1 Actinomycetota bacterium | reverse complement strand
GTCGACTCGTTCGTCGCCTACTGGGAGCGGTGGGCCAAGACGTGGGAGTTCCAGGCGCTGCTGAAGGCGCGCCCCGTCGCCGGCGACCGCGAGCTCGGCGCCGAGCTCCTGCGCCGCTCCGAGGCGTTCGTCTACCCGGACGAGCTGGACCCGGCGATCGTGGCCGAGATCCGCGAGATGAAGGGCCGCGTGGAGTCCAAGCCGGAGGTGGTCCGTCACGGCGAGCGGCAGGTGAAGCTCGGTCCCGGTGGCCTGCGCGACATCGAGTTCGCGGTCCAGCTGCTCCAGCTCGTGCACGGCCGTGCGGACCGCACGCTGCGGGTGCCGGGGACGCTGCCCGCCCTCCGGGCGCTCGCGGTGGGCGGGTACATCGCCGACGAGGACGCGGACACCTTCGCCGCGGCGTACCGTGAGCTGCGACGCGTGGAGCACCGCCTCCAGCTGGCGCACGAGCGCCGCACCCACACCATCCCGGACGACGAGGGCCGGCAGGAGTGGCTGGCGCGGTCGCTCGGCTACCGGCCGAAGGAGGACGATCCGGCCCGCTCCGCCTTCCTGCGGGACCTCCGTGACGTCCAGGCCCAGGTCCGCTCGCTCCACGCGAAGCTCTTCTACCGGCCGCTGCTCGAGGCGCACGCCTCGGTGCGGGCCGAGCACGCCGGCCTCACCCTGCCCCACGAGGTCCGCGCGATCGGCGAGGAGGCCGCTCTCACGCGGCTGGAGGCGCTCGGCTTCCACGACGCGCGCGCGGCCCTCCGCGACGTCCGCGCCCTCACGTCCGGGGTGTCCCGACGGGCGACCACGCTGCGGGCGGTCCTGCCGGCGATGCTCCACGTGCTCCAGGACAGCCCGGACCCGGACGGTGGCCTGCGGGTCTTCCGGACGCTCGTCGAGACCCACGGACGCACGTCGAAGCTCCTGTCCCACCTCCGCGACCACCCACCCGCCGCCGCCTTCCTCGCGCGCGTGCTCGGCACGTCCGAGGTCGCCGGCGAGCTGCTGGTCTCCCAACCCCAGGGCGTCGCGTGGCTCCGGGACGAGGAGCTCTGGGACGCGAGCCGCTCCCGCGACGAACTGGTCGAGATGGCGCTCGGCCGGCTGCAGTGGCAGGACTTCGAGGCGGCGCTGCGGCGGTTCAAGCGCCACGAGCTCCTGCGGACGGTGCTCCGGGACGTCTCGGAGCGCGCCACCGTCGGGGTCGTGGGCGAGGAGCTGACCGCCCTCGGGGAGGCCTGCCTCGAGGCCGCGCTGGTGGCCGTGCTGCGTCAGGTCGCCGGCGAGCTCGACACCTCGCCGGAGGAGCTTCCGGTCCGGATCGCGATCATCGGCGTCGGCAAGCTCGGTGGGGCGGAGCTGCACTACGTCTCCGACCTCGACGTGCTGTTCGTCCACGAGGCGGTCGCCGGCACCGACGACCAGGAGGCGACCGCGCTCGCGCTCCGGGTGGCCGAACGCGTCATGCGGTCGCTGTCGGCCATCACCGCCGAGGGCACGGCCTTCGAGGTCGACGCCGATCTCCGGCCGGAGGGCCGCTCCGGAGCGTTGTCGCGGACCCTCGGCTCCTACCGCAGCTACCACGAGCGGTGGGGGGAGTCGTGGGAGCGGCAGGCGCTGTTGAAGGCGCGGTACGCCGCCGGTGACCGGGAGCTCGGGCAGCGGTTCGTCTCGTGGTCCCAGGGCGTCGCGTACGCGGAGGGCTTCGACGAGTCCGAGGTCGTCCAGATGCGCAAGATGAAGGCCCGCATCGAGCGCGAGCGCGTCGACCGACGGTCCGACCCGAAGGCCAACCTGAAGCTCGGGCCCGGTGGGTTGTCGGACGTCGAGTGGACGGTGCAGCTCCTGCAGCGCCAGCACGGCCCCGACATGCCGCTGGTCCGCACGACGAACACGATGACGGCGCTCGACGCGCTGCAGGACGCCTCCCTGATGGACCACCGGCACGCCGCGTGGCTGCGCGACGGCTACCGCTTCCTCTCGACCGTGCGCAACCGCCTCTACCTCCTCCGCCAACGCAACGTCGACGTCCTGCCCAAGACCGCCGAGGTGACCGAGCGGCTCGCTCGGAGCCTCGGCTACGGGCGTGGGGGACGCCAGGAGTTCGAGGAGGACCACCGCCGGCACACCCGGCACGTCCGGCGCGTGACCGAGCAGGTGTTCTACGACGTCGACCCGGAGTTCCGCGTGCCGGGCGAGGGCTGAGCCTCAGTCGTCGGCGAACCAGCGCTCCGCCCCGAGCCCGCGGAGCATGCGGGGGAGGGTGCGCCACGACCGCGCGGGACGCAGGGCATCGGCCAGTGCGGGCAGGACGACCTCCGCGTCTCCGCGGATCGCACCGTCGACGTCGGGGAGCTCGGCGACGGGGTTGATCTCCCACACGCTCGCGCCGTGCCGCCGCGCCAGCTCGGGCAGGCGCGCCGCGGGGAACACCTCGACGCTCGTGCCGACCACCAGCAGGACGTCGCAGTGACGCAGGGCGTGCTCGGCGCGACGGAACGGCGCCTGCGGGAGCTGCTCGCCGAACAGGACGACGTCGGGCTTGAGGACGCCACCACAGGACGGGCACGACGGGACCGGGTCGTCGGCGAGGTGCTCGACCTCGGCGCGCGCGAAGGTCCGGGCGCACCCGAGGCAGCTGATCGAGCGGTTGGACCCGTGCAGCTCGATGACGCGGTCGTTGCCGGCGCGCTGGTGCAGCCCGTCGATGTTCTGCGTGATGACGTTGGTCACCACCCCCGTCGTCTCCAGGTGCGCGATGGCCTCGTGGGCGCGGTTCGGGACCGCGGCGTCGAGCGTCCGTCGCAGCTCGCGCAGGAACCCCCACACCTTCTCGGGGTCGCGGTGGAGCGCGTCGATCGAGGCGTACTCGGCGGGGTCGTAGCGCGTCCAGATGCCACCGGTGCCGCGGAAGCTCGGCACGCCGCTCGCCACCGAGATGCCGGCGCCGGTGAACACCACGGCGCCACGTGCGCTCCGGCGGAGCGCGTCCGCGAGACGGAGGACGTCGGGAGCCGGGTCGGTGGGCACCTCAGCCCAGCTCGCCGCGGACGACCTCGTCGAGGAGGTCGAGCCCGACGGCGCCGGCGGCGAGCACGTCGGCGTGGAACGCCTTGGGCGTGAAGCCCGCCCCGTCCCGGCGTCGCCGCTCGTCGCGCAGGTCCACGATCGCCCGCTCCCCGACGCTGTAGGCGATGGCCTGGCCCGGCCACCCGAGGTAGCGCGTCACCTCGGACTCGGCGTAGTCGCGATCGAGGAACGCGAGGTCGGCGAGCATCTCGACGCCGAGCTCGTAGCCCCAGGGCTCGCCCGGCGCGTACGGGGCGTCCGGCGGGACGCGGAGGCCGAGGTGGCAGCCGATGTCGATGACCACACGGCACGCCCGCAGCATGGACGAGGCGAGGTAGCCCAGCACGAACATGGGGTGGTCGAGGAAGCCGAGCTCGTCCATCAGCCGCTCGGCGTAGAGCGCCCATCCCTCGCCGG
>JAHWJY010000233.1 GCA_019348135.1 Actinomycetota bacterium | reverse complement strand
GCCTCGCATGCTCTCCCCTCCGCCTACCCGCTTGGCCTTCCAGCCTCCCCGCTCGTCCTCGGCGTCGCCGGGACGAGTCGTGCTGCCCTGTGGATGACGCTCACCGACCGGATCTCCGTACGCGTTGCTGGGGACGCTCACGGCTGAGCGGAAGGTCCCGGTGGTGTTGGACGGGTGGGGTCGGTGATGTCCCAGCGGAGGCGGTAGAGCTCGATGGTGCGGGCGGCGTCGCGCCAGCGGTGGCGGTCGTGGGCGTCGGCGGGCGGGCCACCGAGGACGGCGGTCAGGTGCCGTGGTGGGGTCTGCTCGTGGGGGCCAACGCTCTGGTCGGCGAGGTCGGTGAGCTGGCGGGTGAGCTGGCCGTGCTCCCGGCGGACGGTGGTGATGGCGTCGCTGTCGGGGAGCTGGTCGAGCTGGGTCTCGATCTGCTGAGGGAGCCGCCTCGCTGCCGTCCGCGACCGACGGCGGCCGGTCACGCCTCCCCGACGGGGCGTTCGGGCCGTCCCGCGGCCCGCAGCGTCGCGGCCACCCGCGCCGGCGAGGCGCCGTCGCCGGTGGGCGGGAAGTCGCAGGCAGCGAGCCCTTCCGCCAGCACCGCCGCGACCGCACGCGGATCGGCCACCGGCGCGCCGAAGCGCGCCAGCACGAGCCGGCCGTCGCCCTCGGGATCCACGAGCTCGAAGGTGGCGCCGTCCGTCCACGTGACGTCCGGGTCCCGCTCGACGTCCCACCAGATCGTCGCGACCTCGCGCAGCGCCGCGGCCGGCAGGCGGGAGGGGGGCCCGTCCGCCGTCACGAGCCGTCCTCCTGGTCGGCCTGTCGCGACCGGTAGGCCGCGACGTGCACCCGGTTCGCGCAGGTGGTGCTGCAGAACCGGCGCGAGCGGTTCCGCGACAGGTCGACGTGGACGTCGTCGCAGTCGTCGGCGTCGCAGGTACGCAGCCGCTCGAGCTCGCCCTGACGCACGACGTCCAGGAAGGCCATCGCCGCCTCGACGGCCACGCGGTCGACGAGGGGTGCGTCCGCGGCGGTCGCGTGGAGGTGGTAGCCCCAGCCGTCGTGCTTCGCGAGCTGGGGGAGCGCCCCGGCCTCGCGCAGCATCCGGTTCACCTCGTCGGCGAGGCCGTCCTCGTCGAGCTGCCACAACCGTCGCAGCCTCGGCCGCAGCGCCCGGACCTCGACGAGCTCCGCCTCGTCGCGGCGCCGGTCGCCGGTGAAGCCCCACGCCGCGAGGAAGGCGTCGAGCGCGGCCACGTCCGCGAGTCCGTCGGGGTCCTCTGCGCTCGTGTTGACGAGGGCGGCCGCCGCGGCCAGCGCCGTCTCCGTGTCATGAGCGAAAACCATTTGGCTCCTTACCGGATGCGGCGTACGCTGTCAGGACCGTTCAGCGGCCATGGTACTTACGGCACGTCCAGTGGAGGCTGCACCGTGGATCGATCGCCACCGACCGGCGCCGGGCTCGGCTTCGCCGTCCTCTCCGCCGCGACGTTCGGTACCTCGGGAGCGTTCGCGGCGAGCCTGCTCCAGGCCGGCTGGACCCCCGGCGCCGCCGTCACCGTCCGCGTGGGGCTGGCGGCGCTCGTCCTGACCGTGCCGGCGCTGCTCGCGCTGCGCGGGACGGGCCGGGCGCTGCGGGCCGGGAGCCCGATGCTGCTGGTCTACGGCATCGCCGCCGTCGCCGGCGCCCAGCTGTGCTACTTCCTCGCGATCCAGCGGCTGTCGGTGGCCGTGGCGCTGCTCCTCGAGTACTCCGGCGTGCTCCTGGTCGTCGCCTGGATGTGGCTCCGCCACCGGCAGCGACCGGGCTGGCTCACGCTCGCCGGTGCCGTCGTCGCCGTGGCCGGTCTGGCGCTCGTGCTCGAGCTCACCAGTGGCGCCGCGATCGACCCCGTCGGGGTCCTGTGGGGCCTCGGGGCGGCCACGGGGCTGGCGACCTACTTCGTCGTCTCCGCCGGCACCGACAGCGCGCTGCCGCCGCTGGCCGTCGCCTGGGGCGGGCTCCTCGTGGGGGCGAGCGTCCTCGGCCTCGCGGGGCTCGCCGGCGTCCTGCCGATGGTCGCCCCGCGCGTCGACGTCCTCCTCCTCGACCGCACCACCAGCTGGGTCGTCCCCGTGCTGGGGCTGTCGCTGGTCGCCGCTGTGGTCGCCTACGTCACCGGCATCGCCGGCGCACGCCGTCTCGGCGCGCGGGTGGCGTCCTTCGTCGGCCTGACCGAGGTGCTCTTCGCCGTCGTGTTCGCGTGGCTGCTGGTCGGGCAGTCCCTGCGTCCCGTCCAGCTCGCCGGCGGGGCGCTCGTCGTCGCCGGCATCGCGCTCGTCCGGGTCGACGAGCTCCGTCGCGGCGTCTCAGCCGACGAGCAGCCGACGGGCGGAGGCGCCGTCCTCGGCGTCCCGCAGGTTCCCGATCAGCAGGCCGACCGCGCCGACGAGGCCGATGGCGCCCGACAGGATCGTGACCACCGTCGCCAGCCGGAGACCGCTCTCGGAGAAGCCGAGGAAGCTGCCGGTGTAGGCCATCCCGAGGGCGACCAGCGAGCCGACCTGCAGGGTCGCCGCGGCGGCGGGGGCGGCGATGCCGTCCCGTGCGACGACGACGAGCCCGATCAGGACGGCCGCCGCGGCGGCCTGGACGAAGAACAGCCACCCGTTGGGCGCCTGCGAGTACCCGTCGACGTACTGCCACAGGTGCACCGCGGAGGTGCCGGCGAGGCCGAGGAGCGTCGTGGTGAGGGCGGTGGGGCGCACGGGAGGTCCTGGCGTCGGGGGTGGCTCGGTCGTGGTTCGGCGCCGCGCGCCCGGCGGGTGGCTCCTCGCCCCCGTCCGCCCGGCCGAGGGTCAGGGAGGTAACGTGACCTCCGTTCCCGAGCTGCCTTGACCGGACCCGGCAGGGGGGTAGTATGGTCATACCTTTAGGGCTTCGGGGGCGTGTCGGCGTTCCCGCGGAACCCGGACGACGCCGCCCGACGAGGACCCACGATGCTCAAGCCCGAGATCAACGAGCTCCTGACGCGGACGGGTCCGGGCACGCCGATGGGCGAGCTCTTCCGGAGGTACTGGATCCCTGCGCTGCTGGCGGAGGAGCTTCCCGCCGACGACAGCGCCCCCGTCCGTGTCAAGCTCCTCGGGGAGCGGATGCTCGCCTTCCGCGACAGCTCCGGCCGCATGGGCCTCATCGACGAGTTCTGCGCGCACCGTGGCGTGTCCCTGTGGTTCGGCAAGACGGAGGAGGGGGGCCTGCGGTGTGCCTACCACGGGTGGAAGTTCGACGTGACCGGTCAGTGCCTCGAGGTGCCGTCCGAGCCGGAGGGGAGCTCCTTCTGCGAGAAGGTCAAGCTCACCGGCTACCCCCTCGTCCAGGTCGGTGACGTCCTGTGGACGTACATGGGCGACCCGGCCGAGCAGCCGCCCCTGCCGGCGTTCGAGTGGGTCAACGTCCCCGCGGAGCAGGCCTACACGTCGAAGCGCTGGCAGGAGTCGAACTGGCTGCAGGCGC
>JAHWJY010000076.1 GCA_019348135.1 Actinomycetota bacterium | reverse complement strand
TCGAGCGCCTGAACGCCAGGGCGTTCCTCGCGGACGACAGCGGCGCCTACCGCGCGGGGGTCGAGGACGCGCTGGCCGAACTGACGGACGTCCTCGAACGGCCGGTCACCGCCGCCGCACCGACCGCTCCTCGCCGTCGAGCGTGACGAGCACGCCCTCGCCCTTGCCGAGCGGCTCGACGGTCTCGCCGGTGAGGCCGAGCACGGCCGCCTCGCTCGTCGGGGAGTGCCCCACGACCAGCGCCCGCTGGCCGTCGTCGAGGTGGGCGAGGACGCGCTCCAGAGCGCCGGCGAGTGCCGCGCTGTCCTCCTCGACGAGCGCCGGCGCGGCGCCGCGGAGGGCGTCGAGGTGGCCGCTGCCGGCCTCGCCGTAGGCGTCCTTCCACTCGTCCTCGCGGTCGCTGCGGAACCCGTCCTCCACGACGACCCCGAGCGGCACCGCCTCGCCGAGGCCGGCCAGCAGGCAGGCGACCGTCTGGGTGGCCCGCTGTGCGCCGGAGCTCACGGCGAGCGTGTAGCCGCCGGCGAGCTCCTCCCGCCCGATCCGGACCGCCTCCTGGATGCCGTCCGTCGTGAGGACGTCGCCGTCGCCGTCGTCGGTGTGCCGCCGGATCTCGAGTTCCTTCGCCATGGTCGCGCTCCTCGTCGCTCGCGGTGGATCCGTCAGGGTGGTGCCGGGGACGGGCACCCCGCCGGCGACGTCCCCGGTCGACCGTCGCATCGGGTGTGGGGCGCTCCCGTATGGTCGGGCGACAGCTACCGACGGGGACAAGAGCATGGAGACATCCGCGATCCTCAGCTGGACCCTGGTGTCGGAGTGCCCGATACCCGAGGACGTCACGCCGCTGCTCGTGGAGGGGGAGCGCGCCGTCGCGGCGTACAAGACCTTCCGCGACAGCGCGGTCTTCACGACCCACCGCCTGATCGTCCGCGATGCGCAGGGACTCCGTGGCAAGAAGGTCGAGATCTACAGCCTGCCCTACTCCACCATCAACATGTGGTCGTCGGAGAACGCGGGCAAGCTCCTCGACTTCAACGCCGAGCTCGAGCTCTGGACCCGTGCCGGGCACATCAAGGTGAACCTGCAGAAGGGCATCGACGTCCGCCGGCTCGATCGGCTCATCGCGGACGCGGTCCTGGGGACGCTGGCGTAGATCGCCGGCGTCCCCCGGGGCCCGTCAGGCGACCGTGAGGTCGCCGAGGTCGGCGACCTCGCCGCGGGAGAGCGTCACCTGGCGTGTCACCTCGCCGCCGCCGCCGGTCGCGGCGGTGATCGTCACGGCCTCCAGCGTGCCGGCGAACTCCTTCGCCGGTGCGGTGCTGGGGTAGACGGTCCAGCGGAAGGTGCCGTCGTCCGCGGTCTCGATGACGGAGTCCCACATCGCCGGCTCCTCGTCGTAGCCGGCCGGGTTGCCGGGCACGAGCGGGTTGGCGAACTGCTTGCTGTTGCGGACCGTGCCCTTGACCCCGTTGCCGGCGGCGTCGACGAGTCGGCCGGTGACGACGCAGTTGTAGCGGCCGTCCATCGACAGCGCGGACGAGGCGTCGTAGGCGTAGTCCGTCCCCGACAGCTGCTCGGAGAAGCTGCCGAACAGGTGGGTCCGGAGGCTGTCGATCCCGTTGCGGGTGACCCGGTCGAGGTCGTGGTCGAGCGCCTGCTTCATGAGGTCGCGCTGCTCGGGCTCGAGGCAGATGAGCTCCGCCATCAGCATGAACGCCCGGCGGTTGTTGGCGTAGAACTGCGGCACCACCTCGAGGTACGGCGGGTGGAAGCTGTTGCCGGCGTGCTCGAAGGTGTAGGACACCGAGCCGAACGTGCCGTACATCCAGTCCGAGCACGTCCCGGTGGTGACGTAGAGGTCGATCGACTTGGTCGGGCGGTACTTCACGTAGTCGCCGCACGCGAAGCCGAGCCGCGCCAGCAGCACGTCGTCGGGAGCGTCGTCGTGGGTGTCGCCCCAGGCCCACAGCACGAGGTTGCCGCTCGTGTGGTGGGTGATGCCGGCGACGCACTGGTAGCGCTCGTGGAGCGCCCGGACGTTGCGGCTCTCGGGCTCCGAGAACGGCAGATCGCCGCGGTACGTCTGGCTGATCATGCTGCCGCTGGAGCCGTCGCCGCCCCAGCGGTAGGAGTAGTTGCGGTTGTTGTCGACCCCGACCGCGCCGGGGGTGGTGGGCAGCACGCCGTTCTGGGGGATCCCCGACTCCGTCCCCGTGTTGAGCGCCTTGGCCGCGGAGCGCATGTTCTTGCGCCAGTACTGCATCCCCGCCAGCGGGTTGATGCCCGTGAAGGACGAGTCGAACACGTCGCGGCCGGTGCCGGCCGGCCCGGTGCGGGAGTAGTCGTAGCCGTCCACGTTCACGACCGGCACGACGAGGTTGCGGGTCGTGCGCACGAGGTGGTGCAGCCGCAGGTCGTCGAGCTCGGAGGAGGACTCGGTGGTGCCGGCCTCGCCGGCCTCGACCCGGGCGTAGGCCTCGAGCAGGTCGTAGGCCCACATGATCGGGACCTCGGCCGCCGGCCACTCGCGGGAGTGGTGGATGCCGTCGTTGTAGAAGACCGGACGGCCGTCCTTGCGCGCGACGTCCTCCGCGATCTCGAGGCCGTAGATGGTGCGGCCCTGGAGGCTCTTCTCGGGCAGCTCGAACAGCTCGCACAGCAACGGGTAGGTCGCGGCGAGCTGCTGCATGTCGGCGTTGTGCTGGGCGAGGTCGCGGTAGGTGCCGTCCGCGGTCTCTCCCGGCTGCGGGGCGAGCCCCAGCGGGCGCACGCCCCGGCCGTCACCGAACAGCGCCGCGTCGCGGGCGATGAGGTCCCGCTCGGTGACCTCGAACCGCATCCCCGTCGCGCGCAGGCGCTGCTCGTCGCCCGGCCACAGCAGCAGCTCGACCGAGCCGTCGTCGAAGACGTTGTGGGTGTCGTCGAAGCCGTCGAGGAGGCGCGAGGTGCCGGGCGTCGGCCACACCCGGGCCAGCTGGAGCAGGCCGGTCGTGTCGCCGCCCGCGATCCGTGCGACCGCCGACTCGGCGGTGCTGCGGACGGCGGGGGAGAAGGCCGTCCCGAAGGCGACGGCGGCGCCGCCGAGGCCGAGGGCCTTGAGGAAGTCGCGGCGGGGCGTGGGGGTCAACGGCTGCTCCTGCGTCGGTGGTGCCGCGTGCGACTTCTTCCCGCCGGGCCTGGACTCCTGCTCGGTGGCCGGATGGCCCGGACGGGTGACCGCGGGGCGCGCGCGGGCGCACCGCCGGGCCGCGACGGCCCCGGGGCGAGCCGCGTTGACCGACCACGCCGGACGGCGGATGCTGGCTCCGGGGTGACAGGAGGCGGACGTGGACGGGCGCGACGGCGGGGCGCTGGCGGGCGTCGGCGGGACGCCGCTGGTGGAGCTGCGGCGCGTGGTCCCGCCGGGGGCGGGGCGTGTGCTGGTGAAGCTCGAGTTCGCCAACCCCACCGGCAGCATGAAGGACCGCATGGCGGTCGCGGCCGTCACGGCCGCCAGGGCCGACGGGCGGCTGGCGCCGGGGGACACGGTCGTCGAGTACACCGCCGGCACCACCGGCATCTCGCTCGCGTTCGTCTGTGCGGCGCTCGGTCACCCGCTGCACATCGTGTTCTCGGATGCGTTCAGCGTGGAGAAGCGTCGGACCATGGCGGCGTTCGGCGCCAGGATCGAGGAGATCCAGAGCGACGAGGGCCGCATCACCGAGACGCTCATCAGGGCGATGATCGACCGTGCGGGAGAGGTCGCCGCGCGGCCGGGGCACTGGTGGTGCGACCAGCTCAACAACGCCGACGCCGTCGAGGGGTACCGGCCGCTCGGCGAGGAGATCTGGGTCCAGACCGACGGGACCGTCGACGCCTTCGTCCACGCGGTGGGCACGGCGCACTCGATCCACGGGGCGGCGGCCGCGATGCGGGCGCACGGCCGGTCGCTGCACGTCGTCGCCGTGGAGCCGGCCGAGTCCGCCGTCCTGTCGGGCGGCCCGAGCGGTGCCAACCGCATCGAGGGCATCGGCATCGGCTTCCTCCCGCCGCTGTGGGAACCCGAGGAGGTCGACGCGATCGAGCAGGTCTCCGCCGCGGACGCCTTCGCGATGGCACGCCGTCTCGCCCGCGAGGAGGGCCTGTTCGCCGGCGCCTCGTCCGGTGCCAACGTGGTGGCCGCGCTGCGGGTCGCCGAGCGGCTCGGCCCGGAGGCCGTGGTGGTCACGATCCTGTGCGACTCCGGGCTGCGCTACCTCTCCACCGAGCTGTACCGCGACAGCTGACCGGCCGTCGAGGCTCAGACGGTGCCGCGGCCGATCCGCATCGAGGCCCGCAGCACCGCGCCGGCCTCGCCACCGGACCGCTCCCGCAGCATCCCGTCGAGGACCTGGCGGAACGCGACCGCCTGTTCCTCGGTCAGTCCCGCGCGGAGCTGTCCCGGGAGGGGGTGGCCGTGCATCCCGACGTCGAGGAAGTCGTCGACCGACGCGAACGGGATCTCCCACGTCACCGGCTCCACCGTCACGTCCCGCAGGCCCGCCGCCCGCAGCGTGTCCGCGAACACGGTCGGGTCGGCGAGTCGGAACGGCGGCGGGGGAGCGTCGGACGCCGGCATCGCCTCGGGAGCGGCCGCCCGCATCGCCGCGAGGAGGAACGCGACGAACTCCACCTCCGGCAGCGGACCGAAGGTGCCCACCACGACCTCGCCCCCGGGCCGCGTGACCCGGACCATCTCGTCCAGGCCGGCCGTCAGGTCCGGGAACACCGTGACGCCGTTCAGCGACACGGCGACGTCGAAGCGGTCGTCGCCGACGTCGAGGGCCGTGCCGTCGCCGACCTCGGCGGAGAGGGTCGCAAGCCCCTCGGCGCGGGCACGCGCGGTGAGCCGCTCGATCATGGTCGGGGCGAGGTCGATGGCGACGACCTCCGCGCCGGTGCGGGCGGCGGGGATGGCGACCGCCCCGCTGCCGGCGCCGATGTCGATCACGCGACGGCCGGGTCCCAGCTCGAGACGCGACACGATCTCCTGTCCGAACGCGATCGTGTGCGGGGTGAGGTGCCGGTCGAAGCCGTCGGCGAGGGCGTCCCACGCCTCGCGGAGCTGGTCGGTGGGTGCGGTCGGGGCGGTCATGCTCGTTCCTCTCGGGGTCGGCGGTCGTGCGGGCGGTCGTGCGGGTGCTCGATGGCGCTGCGGAGCGCGTCGAGGAACGCCTGCGGCTCCTCCGCCGCCGGGTCGTCGCGCGCCCCGTCGATGACGTGCAGGGGCCAGCCGTGGCGCTCGCTCGCGCGTCGTGCGGCCTTCAGCGGCACCTGGAGGTCGTCGCGGCCGTGGATCAGCGTGGTCGGGGCGTCGATGCGGTCGAGCTCGTCGCGCGGGATGGGCGGCACCCCGACCCGCGGCATCAGGGCGCGCAGGGCGGCCTGGTTCTCGGGTGTCCGGGCACGGTCCAGGGCGTAGTCGCGCAGCACGTCCCACAGGTCGCCGAAGCCGTCGCCCACCCGGTCGAAGTCGACGAAGCAGCGGTCGAAGAGGCGGTCCCGTGACGCGGGGGTGGGGCGGGCCAGGAACGCCACCATCGGGAGCGCGAAGCGGGGCGAGGGGCGGAACCAGTTGAGTCCCAGCGCGTCGACCAGGACCAGGTGCGCGAGCCGCCGGCCGTGCGTCACCGCGTAGCGGGCGGCGATGGCACCGCCGAGGAGGTGCCCGACGAGCACCGGCGGCTCGTCGCAGGTCTCGTCGAGGAGCTCGTCGACCCACCGGACCATCGTGTCGGCGTCGAGCGCGCCGGCGATCTCGAGCGAGGCACCGTGCCCGGGGAGGTCGACGACGATGACCCGGTGGGTGCGCATGAGGTCGTCGAGGACCCGGAGCCACACGCCCCAGAACTCGCCCTGCCCGTGCAGCAGCACGATCGGCGGTCCCTCGCCGCCCTCCACCACGGCGGTGGTGACGCCGGCGAGGCGCACGGAGCGTTCGGTCATCGGGACGGCCGCGAGCATCCGCCGCCGTAGCTCGTCGGCGGTCCGCGGATCGTGGGCGGTCGTGGTCGCCATCGGCGCTCTTCCTGGCTCGGGGACGTCGCTGTCGAGTCTCCGGACGAGGCACGCCGGCCGCGTCGGGCACACCACCCATCTCCGCAGCCGGGGCGGTGTGGGTAGGACGGTGTAGAGCGGGGGCCGGCGCGTGCCCGCGACGGATCAGGCGAGCTCGTGCTCGTAGGCCCACGCGGTGGCCGCGGCGCGGGTGCGCAGCCCGAGCTTGGTGAACATGTTGCTGAGGTGCCGTGCCACGGTCTTCTCGCTGATCACCAGCGTGTCGGCGATCTCGCGGTTGGTCGCCCCGGTGGCGACGAGCCGCAGCACCTCGAGCTCACGGGGCGTCAGCCCGCCCGGGGCGTCGGCGGACGGCCCGGGGCGACGGGACAGCTCGTCCACCTCGGCGAGCGCCGGCGCGGCGTCGAGCTCCTCGAGCACCCGGCGGGCGGCGTCGAGCTCCATCTCCGCGGTGTCGTGGTCGTCGAGCGCCCGGCACGCACGCGCGAGGAGGATCCGCACCCGCGCCGCCTCGTACGGGGCGCGGAGCGACTGCCAGGACCGCCAGGCGCGGCGCAGGACCACGCACGCCTGAGCCGCGTCGCCCGCGGCGAGCTGGACCGTCCCGCGCGCGGCGTCCGCGAGCGCGTCGAGGTAGGCGGAGTCGAAGTCGGCCGCGATCCCCTCGAGCTCGTCGACCGCGGCCGTGGCGGCGGCGAGGTCGCCGGCGGCGAGCTCGATCTCGACGTGGGCGGCGAGGACCCGGGAGCGCTGGACGCGGTCGCCCTCGGCGGCGTCGACCTCGCGTCGGATCGCCGCGGCGGCGTCCCCCGTGCGCCCCGCGGCCAGCCGGAGGAGCGCGAGCCCGGGCTGGGTCGGGTGCCCCCACGCGCTGGCCTGCCGGTAGGCCTCCTCGGCCTCGTCGAACCGACCGGTCAGGCGCAGGAGCTCGGCCTGCTGGTAGCGGGCCATGCCCATGACCGGGTCGTCGGAGCGCTGGGCGAGGTGGGTGCAGGCCTGCTCGACCTCGTCCATCGCGTCGGACCACTCACCGTGCAGCTGCATCAGCTCCGAGCGGTGGACCAGGCACTGGCCCCGGTAGGGACGCAGGTCCTGCTGGCCGTCGCACCAGCGGCTGAGCGCGGCCGTCCACTCCTGGGCGCGCCGGACGTCGAAGACGTCGCGGCAGGCGATGATCACGGCGCAGTAGGCGATGCCGGCGACGAGCGGGGAGACCTCGCCGGTCGTGACCTCGACCATCACCTCGTCGAGGAGGCGCACCCCGCGGTCGACGTCGCCGGCGACGACGAGCGCCTGGCCGCGACCGAGCAGGCCCAGCACGGTGAGGTCGGGGTCGTCGAACCGGCCGGCGATCGCCGCCACCTCCTCGAGCAGCGCGAGGGCCGCGGCGCCGTCCCGGCGGTCGAGCGCCTGGAGCGCCGGCGGGACGAGGAGGTAGCCACGTGCCGGGTGGTCGAGGTCGGCCTCGTCCAGGAGGCGCTGCGCGCGGGCGAGCCACCCGCCGCCCTGGGCGTGCTGCCCAGCCTGGAGGTGGACGAAGGCGAGCCAGAACGCCCACGTGGCGGCCCGGCCCACCGCGCCGGCGTCGAGGAGGCGGTGGTGCAGGCGCTCCAGGGCGGCGACGGCTGCCTCGTTGCGGCCGGTGAGGTAGGCAGCCATGCCGAGTCGTTCGAGATCGTCCGCCTCGAGCCGGTGCTCGGCGTCCGCCCGTACGAGCGCGTGGAAGGCGTCGCTCCAGGCCCGGCGTCCGAACGCCTCCCGGCCCCGCTCTGCGACGTCGTGGTCGCCCATCCGGCCTTCCCTCTCGCACGAGCGTGTCCCTTCCGTCTTGGGGGACGGGGGACGTGCTGTCAAGCACGCTGGTGGGGGACGTACCAGCATGATACGTTCGTAGCAGACTGATACAGGAGCAGGGATGGGCAAGGCGTCGGCGGTCCCGACCCGCGTGGCCGCGGACGTCGCCACGACCGCGAAGGCCGTCGCGCCGGCGGAGAACCGGTCCGCCGCGGAGCAGATCAGCCACTGGGCACGCATCGGGATGCAGGTCGAGCGGTCCGGGTCGTTGGCGAACCGTCGCGTCCTCGCCGTCGCGGCCGGACGCGAGCAGTTCTCCGCGCTCACCGGTGAGGAACGTGTCGCCGCGCACGCGCTGGTGGACGCGCGCATCAGCGAGCTGGCAGCTGCGCAGTCGTTCGGCGCGACCGCGCGGGACGAGGGGTACCCCACCGTGTCGCTCGACGAGGACGGCAACCTCGTGGAGATCGGGCCGGACGGCAGCCGCCGTCCGCTGTGAGCCGGCTCGATGTGATCGCGGGCCCGAACGGGGCCGGCAAGACCACGTTGTACGACCGGGTCCTCCGGCCGGTGCGGACCGGCCTCCCGTTCGTGAACGCGGACCGGATCGCCCGGGAGCGGTTCCCCGGTGAGGAGCTGCAGCGTTCGCACGAGGCCGCCGAGATCGCGAGCCGTACGCGTCGGGCGCTGATCGACGCCCGCCTCGACCTCTGCGCCGAGACGGTGTTCTCGCACCCGTCGAAGGTCGACCTCGTCACCGAGGCCGTGGCCGCCGGCTACGACGTCGTCCTGCACGCGGTGATGATCCCGCTCCGGCTGTCGGGGCCCCGCGTCGCGAGGCGCGTCGCGGCCGGGGGCCACGACGTCCCCGAGGAGAAGCTCGCGACGCGCTACGACCGGCTCTGGCCCCTCATCGTCGAGGCCACGCCGCACTGCTACCGGGCGGTGTTCTGGGACAACGCCTCCGACGACGGTCCGTCCGAGGTCGCGTCGTTCCGCTTCGGGGTCCGCGACCACCCGCCCCGCTGGCCGGCCTGGACCCCGGACGTACTGCGCCAGCTCTAGCTCTCGCGGGTGGCGTGGTCGTCGAGGAGCGAGCCGAAGGCGTCGGCCGCCTCCTCGTCCATCGCGGGCAGGACGTGGGCGTAGAGGTCCATCGTCATGGCGATGGTCCGGTGCCCGAGCCGTTCGCTCACGACCTTGATCGACACGCCGGCGGCGAGGAGCAGGGTCGCGTGGACGTGCCGGAGGTCGTGGAGGCGGATCCTCGGCAGGTCGAGGCCCGGCCACTGCCGGCGCCAGCGGTCGCTGATCGTCTGGGTGTGCCACGGCGAGCCGTCCGGCTGGGTGAACACGACCGGGTGCGGGTTCGGCGCGCGCCGGGGCTGGCGGGCGATCGCCCCGGCGGTGCGCTCGTCGAGGTGGAGCCGCCGGCGGTTGCGGGTCTTGGTGGTCTTCAGCCGCGGGCGGTCGCCGATCCAGGTGATGCCGGCGCTCACGTGGAGGGAGGGGACGTCGAGGTCGACGTCGCTCCAGCGGAGCGCGAGGAGCTCGCCCCGACGCATGCCCGTCCCGAGCGCGACGGCCCACAGGTCGCCGAGCTCGTCGTCCCTCGTGAGGTCCATGAACCTGCGCACCTCGCCGGCGTCCCAGATCCTCGGCGGGTCGTCGGTCGCGTCGCTGCGGAGGTCGACGCGCGGCAGCCTCGCGCGCACGGCCGGGTTGTCGGAGAGCTCGCCGGCGCGGACGCCGTCGGCGAGCGCCTTGTGCAGGACCATGTGGGCGTAGGCGACGGTCCGCTTCGCGAGCGGCTGGCCGTAGCGGCCGCCGCCGGTGAGGAGGTCGACGTAGACCCGCTCGAGCAGCGGGACCGTGAGCTCACGGACCTCCCGGTCACCGAGGTGGGGGAGGAGGTAGCCGTGGATCTGCCAGTAGTAGCTCTCCCAGCTGCTCGGCTCGAGCCGGGTGCGTTGCAGGACGAGCCACCGCTCGAGGTAGCTCGCGAGGGTCTCGTGGTCCGCCGGCGCCATGCGGACGAGCCTGCGCGCCACCCGCCGGTCCGGCCGGTTGCGTGCCGACCCGCCTGTGGACGGCAGTGACGGCCAGACGCGTGTTCAGGAGACGGCCTTGCGCGTGAACGTGAGGTGGGTGACGCCGCTGGGGGACGAGACGGCCTCGACGTCGTACGCGTCCTCGAGTGCCTCCAGACCGTCCCAGAGCCGGACGCCGCGACCGAGCACGATCGGCACCTGGACCAGGTGCAGGTGGTCGACGAGCCGGGCGGCGAGGAAGTCGCGTACGACCGAGGGTCCGCCGCCGATACGGACGTCCAGGCCATCGGCGGCTGCGCGGGCGATCTCGAGGGCGTCGGCCGGGGACGCGTCGAGGAAGTGGAAGGTCGTGCCGCCCTCCATCTCCATCGGGGGCCGGGGTCGGTGGGTCAGCACGAAGGTCGGGGTGTGGAACGGCGGGTTCGGCCCCCACCAGCCCTTCCAGTCCGGGTCGTCCTGCCAGCCCGGAGGGCCGAACTTGTTGGCGCCCATGATCTCGGCTCCGAAGCCGATGCTGTGGCGCTCCGCGAACGCGTGGTCCATGCCCGTCGAGCCGCCTTGGTCCTCCGGGCCACCGGGGGCGGTCGCCGACGTCCAGAACCGGGTGGCGAACATCCACTCGTGCAGGCGTTCCCCGGCGTGACCGAACGGAGCCTCGGCCGACTGCGGCTCGCCGGTCGCGAAGCCGTCGAGCGAGATAGCGAGGTTGTGGATCCGGGTGCGTGACATCACTGCTCCACGATCGTGCGGCCGGCCGGGTGAGGGGCCCGATGAGGTCGACCGCGGTCGCGGGGCGTTCTCATCGGCCCACGGCCAGTCTCACCACACCTGTGCCGGCGCGTCACCTACCCGCCGCCTCGCGGGTCTGGTGCGCCTCGAGCGATGCACCCGCTCCTCGCTACTCGGTCGATGATCGGGTGGCAAGCTCCCTGAGCGAGTCGGAACCTGGAGCGCTCTAGGATCCGCGAATGTCAGGGAGGGACGCAATGCGGGGTATGGCCGTGCACGGCACGTGGTGCGGCTCGCGTGTCTGGTCGTCTCGGTGCCCGACGTGCGGCTCCAACGTTTGGTTCTTCAGTTGCGACTGCGGGTCCAAGGTCTTCATCGACCACCTCGGGGAGCCTTGGCCGCGGCACGACTGTGACGAGTCATGGGGGCGGAGCCTCCTTCGTCGGCTGGATCCCGACGGGACTCTGCGTGAGGAGGTGGCGGAACGCTTATCGGCGGTGTCACCCCCCTCCCTCAGCGGGGCGGTGCCGGGAGAAATTGAGTCACTGGACGCCGGCTCGCCCTCTGCGGCCTCCGATCCCATCCTGGCGATGGAAGCCCCGCCTGGGTGCAAGGACGAGGTCATCGGCATCGTGCGCGAGGTGACTGTCGACGTCGATCCCC
>JAHWJY010000075.1 GCA_019348135.1 Actinomycetota bacterium | reverse complement strand
CAACGTCGAGACCGAGCTGCAGCGCCGCTACGACCTCATCCCGAACCTCGTCGAGACCGTGCGCGGCTACGCCACCCACGAGCAGGAGGTCCTCGTCGCCGTGACCGCGGCCCGCGCGCGTGCCGCGGAGAACCACGGCGACCCGGAGGACCAGGCCGCCGACGAGAACCTGTTCGTCCAGACGCTGCGTCAGCTGTTCGCCGTGTCGGAGGCCTACCCCGAGCTGCGGGCCAGCCGGAGCTTCCTCGAGCTGCAGCAGGAGCTCACCAACACCGAGGACCGCATCCAGGCGGCACGGCGGTTCTACAACGCCAACGTGCGCGAGTGGAACCGGCGCGTGCAGTCGGTCCCGTCGAACATCGTCGCCGGCGTGTGCTCCTTCACCGAGGCGCACTACTTCCAGGTCGAGCCGGCGGTGCGTGACGCCGGCGCCCCGTCCACGAGGTTCTGACGTGGAGCTCGGGATCGACGGACGTTCGGTGCTGGTCACCGGCGGCTCCGGCGGCATCGGCCAGGCGATCGTCCGCACGCTCGCCCGCGAGGGGGCGCGGGTCGTCGTCCACTACCGCTCGCAGGCGGCCGAGGCGGAGGCGCTCGCGGCGGAGGTCGCCGGCGTCGCCCTCGGGGCGGACCTGACCGACGAGGACGAGGTGGCCGCGCTCGTCGAGGGCGCGGTCGCGGCCTTCGGTCGCCTCGACGCCGTCGTCGCCAACGCCGGCGTGTGGCCGAGCGAGCCGCTGCCCCTGTGGGAGCTCGACCTCGAGCGCTGGCGCCGGACGATCGACGTCGACCTCACCGGCACGTTCCTCACGGTGCGGGGGTTCCTGCGCCACGTCGCGGCGGACCCCGCGGCCGTCGAGGCGCCGGCGATCGTGCTCGTGGGCTCGACCGCCGGGACCTACGGCGAGGCCGGCCACGCGGACTACGCCGCCGCCAAGGGCGCCCTCCAGCACGGTCTCCTGCGGTCGCTCAAGAACGAGCTCGCCGACCTCCACCCGCGGGGTCGCGCCAACGCCGTCGCGCCGGGCTGGGTCGCCACCCCGATGACGGCCGAGCGGCTGACCGAGGAGGCGATCGAACGGGCGACCGCGACGATGGCGCTGCGCAAGGTCGCGACCCCGGAGGACGTCGCCGCCGCCGTCGCGTGGCTGCTGTCCCCGGTGGCCGCGGGACACGTGACCGGCGAGCTGGTGACCATCGCCGGCGGGATGGAGGGGCGGCTCCTGCACCCGCCGTCGGCCCGACCCGAGGAGCGATCGTGACCACCCGGACCGTCTACTACACGGCGACCACCCTCGACGGGTTCATCGCCGACGAGCACGACTCGCTCGACTGGCTCTTCGAGGTCCCGAGCGGGGACGCATCCGGGCCGGCCGGGTTCGGCGACTTCTTCGCCGGCATCGGGGCTGCCGCGATGGGCCGGACGACCTACGAGTGGGTCCACGCCCACGAGGGCCTGGACGAGCACCCGGAGGCGTGGGACGCCTCCTTCGGCGGGATCCCGGTGTGGGTGTTCACCCACCACGACCTCCCGGGCGTCGCCGGTGCCGACATCCGGTTCGTCCAGGGCGACGTCGCCCCGGTCCACGCCGAGATGGCCGCCGCCGCCGGCGACCGGGGCATCTGGCTCGTCGGTGGCGGCGACCTCGTCTACGACGTGTCGACCCCGGAGGACGAGGAACGCGTCCCCCGGTCGCCGGCCCAGCGCCTCAGCTGAGGAACGTGAGCACGTCGTCGACGGGGGCGCGGTCGCGCTCGGGCTGCTCCCGGTCGAGCTCGGGGTAGCCGACGGCCATCGCGACCACCGGGATGCAGGACCGCGGCATCTTGGCCGCCTCACGGACGAGGAACGGCTCGAAGCCGATCATCGGGCGCGTGGCGACGCCGTGGCTCCAGGCCGCCAACATGAGGTTCATCGCCGCCAGGGAGGCGTTGCGCACGGCGAAGTCGCGGCGGCTGGTCTTGCCGCTGTCGTAGAAGTCGTGCGCCCGGTCGCTCGACTCGACCGCGTTCGGGTCACCGAAGACGACGAGCAGCGTGCCCGCCTCCCGGACCTTGTCGAAGTTGCTGCCGAGACCGTCCGCGAAGCGGTCGAGCTGGTCGGGACCGGCCACGACGAACCGCCACGGCTGCAGGTTGGACCCCGACGGGGCGAGGGTCGCCTCGGCGACGATCTCGCGGAGCAGCTCGTCGGGGACGACCTCTCCCGTGTAGCCGAGCCACGAGCGGCGCGTCCGGTTGAGCTCCGCGTAGGACAGGTCGCGGTTCGGGTGCGGGGTCGAGGTCACTGTGACAGCGGCGGGATGCCGTCGTCCGCGACGTCGATCGCGCCCTCACCCTCCTGCTCCGCGCCACGCTCGAGCTGGTCCTGGTAGGTCTCGGCCACCTCGGGGTCCACGGGCGCCGCGCGCTCCGCCGCCGCCGCCTCGTCCTCGGTGGGACCGCGCCCGGCCGACGGCTCCTTGCGGGCGTCCACGGCCTCGGCCGCCCTCGTGGCGGCGTCCAGCTTGGCGCTCTCGGGGGTGCTCATGTGCTCGGTCCTCGTCGTCGGGTCACGTCGTACGTGGTCCTGCGCAGTGTGGGGGGCCCGGGACACCCGCGACCCCCACGTGCCCCGTCGAACGGGCATCACCCGGGACGACCCCGCCGGGGTGTGCACTCCGTCCGCGGGACCGGGCCCCGTCTGGGCGTCCGGCACCGGCGACGACTACGGTCGGAAGCCGAGTCGGGACCAGTCGAGCCAGGAGCAGACGCCGCAGATGGGCGACACCAAGGACACGCTCACCGTCACGGACAACCGCACGGGTGAGACCTACGAACTCGAGGTCACCGACGGGGCGATCCGGGCGATGGACCTGCGCAACATCAAGGTCTCCGACGACGACTTCGGCATGTTGTCGTACGACCCGGGGTTCAAGAACACCGCCTCGTGCCGCAGCGAGATCACGTTCATCGACGGCGACGCCGGCATCCTCGAGTACCGCGGGTACTCCATCGACCAGCTCGCCGAGCACAGCTCCTTCCTCGAGGTCGCGTACCTGCTCATCCACGGCGACCTCCCCACGGCCGACCAGATGGACGCGTGGACCCACGAGATCACCCACCACACGTTCATCCACGAGAACATCAAGCAGTTCATGGACGGGTTCCACCACGACGCGCACCCGATGGGGATGCTCGTGTCGACGGTCGGGGCGCTGTCGACGTTCTACCCCGAGGCCAAGGACATCGAGGACCCGGACATCCGCCTCAAGCAGATCGTCCGACTGATCGCGAAGTTCCCGACCCTCGCCGCGTTCGCCTACCGCCACTCCATCGGGATGCGCTACGCCTACCCCGACAACGACCTGTCGTTCGCCGGCAACTTCCTCAACATGATGTGGAAGACGACCGAGCTCAAGTACGAGCCCAACCCGGTGCTCGAACGGGCGATGGACACGCTGCTGATCCTGCACGCCGACCACGAGCAGAACTGCTCCACCACGGCGATGCGCACCATCGGCTCCTCCGACGCCGACCCCTACTCGGCGGCCGCCGGCGCCACGGCGGCGCTCTACGGGCCGAAGCACGGCGGCGCCAACGAGGCCGTGCTGAAGATGCTCGAGGAGATCGGCTCGGTCGACCAGGTGCCCGGCTACATCGAGCGCGTCAAGAAGGGCGACTTCCGCCTGATGGGCTTCGGCCACCGCGTCTACAAGAACTACGACCCGCGCGCGAAGGTCATCCAGCAGCTCGCGCACGAGGTGTTCGACGTCACGGGCAAGAACCCGCTGATCGACATCGCGGTGGCGCTGGAGGAGGTCGCGCTCGAGGACGACTTCTTCGTCGAGAAGAAGCTCTACCCCAACGTCGACTTCTACTCCGGGATCATCTACCAGGCGATGGGCTTCCCCGAGGAGATGTTCCCCGTGCTGTTCGCGATGGGACGCATCCCCGGCTGGCTCGCGCAGTGGCAGGAGAACCTCGAGGACGACGAGCAGGCGATCGCGCGTCCGCGCCAGATCTACGTCGGGGCGCGCGACCGCGACTACACCCCGATCGGCGAGCGCGGCTAGCCCGTCTCGCGCTCGAGGTCGACCTGCTCCCGGACGGCCTCCGCGACCGCCGGCGCGACGTCGGCGTTGAACACGCTGGGGATGATGTAGGTCGGGTGCAGCTCGTCGTCGGCGACGACGTGCGCGATCGCCTTCGCGGCCGCCACCTTCATCTGCTCGGTGATGGTCCGGGCCCGGGCGTCGAGCGCGCCGCGGAAGATGCCGGGGAACGCGAGCACGTTGTTGATCTGGTTCGGCTGGTCGCTGCGACCGGTCGCCACGACCGCGGCGATGTCGCGGGCACCCACCGGATCCACCTCGGGGTCGGGGTTGGCCAGGGCGAACACGATCGCGTCGTCGCGCATCCGGCGGAGCTCGGACGGGTCGAACAGGTCCGGGCCGGAGACCCCGATGAAGACGTCCGCGTCGTCGAGGACGTCCACCACGGCCCCACGTCGACCCTCGCGGTTGGTGTGCTCGGCGAGCCACGTCTTGCTGTCGTCCACCTGCTGGTCCGGCGCCGCGATGATGCCGTCGCGGTCCGCGATGACGAGGTCCCCGACGCCCTCCGTCAGCAGCAGCTTCGCGATCGCCACGCCGGCCGCGCCGGCTCCGGTCATCGCCACCCGGACGTCGCCGATGGACTTGTCGACGAGCCGGAGGGCGTTGGTCAACGCGGCCAGGACCACGATGGCCGTGCCGTGCTGGTCGTCGTGGAAGACCGGGATGTCGAGCGACTCGCGCAGCCGCTCCTCGATCTCGAAGCACTTCGGTGAGGCGATGTCCTCGAGGTTGACCCCGCCGTAGACGGGCGCGAGCGCCTGCACGATCGCGACGATCTCGTCCGGGTCGCGGGTGTCGAGGCAGACGGGCCACGCGTCCACGCCGGCGAACTGCTTGAAGAGCACCGCCTTGCCCTCCATCACCGGCAGCGCCGCGGCCGGGCCGATGTCCCCGAGCCCGAGCACGGCCGACCCGTCGGTCACGATCGCCACCGTGTTGGCCTTGATCGTGAGCTTGCGGGCGTCCTCGGGGTGCTCGGCGATGGCGCGGCAGACCCGGGCGACCCCCGGCGTGTACGCCATCGACAGGTCGTCGCGCGTCTTCAGGGGCACGGTCGCGCGCACCTCGAGCTTGCCGCCGAGGTGCATCAGGAAGGTCCGGTCCGAGACCCGGTGCACCTCCGCCCCGTCGACGCCGTCGACGCGCTCGGTGATGGCGTCGGCGTGGTCGGAGTCCGAGGCGTTCACCGTGAGGTCGACGGTCAGCCGCCCGCCGGCGGTCTCGACGAAGTCGACCGCCGTCACCGCACCGCTGGCCTCCCCGATCGCGGTCGTCACCCGCCCGAGGGCCCGTGGGTCGTCCGGGTCGAGCCGGATGCGCATCGTGATCGAGTAGGACGCGTTCGGCAGTGGCATCCGTTCTCCTCCGTCAGCGGCGCGCGGCCGCAGCGTGGCGCCGGCGTCCGCGACCGAGCACCGCCAGCACCGCGAGCACCAGCCCCAGGGCGGTCCACGCCGCTCCCCCGCCGGTGGCCGGCAACGGGCGCGGTCCCTGCGCCGGCGGCGGGGCGGCGACCGGCTCGTCGAGCGTCCCTCCCAGGTCGACGACCTGCTGGAAGGTGGGGCGGTTCTGCCAGTGGATCGGCGGGACGCCGACGACGCCGACCGTCGAGTGGCGGATCTCGTCGTCGGCGACCTCCCGGCGCCACGCGTCGACCTCCGGGCTCGCGAACTCCTCCTCGAGCGCGGCCGCCGTGTCGGACAGCGAGGTCCACAGCCGGCTGGCGCACACATCGCGGTCGCCGTTGCCGCAGTAGGTGCGGCTGAACGGATCCGTGACGTCGTCGCCGAGGACCTGGCGCAGGTCCTTGTGCGGGTGCGCGTAGGCATGGTCCTGGAACGCCGAGCCGACGTGCCCGCGGAGGTTGCCGTCGCTGACGGCGAGCCCGAGCGCCTCGAACGGGTCGATCGGCTGACCCTCCTCGAAGATGGCGTCGATCAACCGGGAGCTGTCCGGATGCTCCGGCGTGTCGCCCCACCAGGCGTCCATGATCGCGATCGCCTGGGCGTGCTCGTAGCTGCCGTCGGCGTCGTGGTCGCGCCGGTGGCCGTGGTCGTCGGCGGCCCAGGCGCGCAGGTGCTGCCACATCCCGGCGGTGCGGTCGTCGAGGCCAGCGGGCGGTGACGCGCCCATGACCCGCTCGAGGAGGGGCATCAGCTCCTGGGAGCGGAGATCGGTCGTCGCCGCCAGGGCCGTGATGTCGACGGCCTCACCGAGCGAGATCGGGCCCTCCGCGAGCTCCTCGCGAGCGCGCCGCTCGAGTAGCGACGAGCGGTGGACCGGACCGAACCCGAACTCGTCGTCCGAGACGCGGAAGCCGTGCGCCTCGCGGTTGTTCCAGGAGATGAGGTACCCGTCGTCGGGATCGACGTCCCACGGGAGCTCGTCGCGAGCCAGCTCCCCCTGCCAGTCCCACTCCCCCGTCCCCCACTGTGGCAGGGCCGGGTCCGTGCCGTCGGCGGGGAGCGGGCACTTGCACGACACCTGGTAGCCGATGTCCTCGGCGTCCGTGTAGAACCAGTTGAAGACGTAGTCCACCTGTTGGAAGGCCCGCCGGAAGCTCGCCACCCCGTCGGACATGAAGTCGGGGTCGTTGATGAGCACGAACCCCGGCGCCGACGACAGCTCGCCGCCGTAGGTCGACCGGTTGGTGGCCACCGCCACGGGCGTCCCGTCGGTCAGCGTGCCGCGCGCCGAGATCGGTCCGTAGTGGGGCGTGCGCTCGAAGTACTTGTTGACGTAGACGTCCTCCTCGGCGGGCGCCTCGGGGTCGCCGCCGGTGATCCCGGTGGGGTCCCCGCCGGCACTCGGCTTGGCGAGGAGCACCTCCTGGTGGGCCTCGATCGGCACGCAGCTCCCGTCGTGCTCGTAGCCCATCGAGTCGACGGTCGCCTCGCCGCCGTCGGGGTCGCACAGCCGCAGCACGAACTGGTCCACGTTGTCGACGTGCGAGGACGTCGCCGAGAACGCGTAGTCGCGCCCACGCCCGAGCTGCACCCACAGGTCGGTGCCGGCGAACGCGACCCCGCGTGCGTCGATGCCGGGCCCGTGCACGTCCTTCTCGACCAGGAGCTGCGGGACGAAGTAGCCCGTCTGCGGGCCGAAGACGCTGAGCGGACGGCCCGTGTCGGTGACGTCGGACGACAGGAGGAGCGCGTTGCTCATGGTGTCGAGGAACGGGAACGCGAACGACGCACCGGCCGTCAGCGGCAGGTCCTCCGACCCGTCCGGGAGCGGCGGGGCCGGGACGAGGTCGATGACGGCACCGCCCACCTCCTCGGGACCGGGCCGCGGTGCCGTGATGGACCGGAGGCTCCCGCAGTCGAGGTCCGGGATCGAGGCCGGATCGACCGCCCCCAGCTCCGGCAGCGTGAAGCGGTCCGACGCGGTCGCCGGCGACTCCGCGTCCATCGGGAAGCGGATGTCGTCGAACACCGCCCGGGCCGTCGCGGGATCGCCGTACGCGGCCTCGAGCTCGTCGAGCGCGCACAGGTTCCGGACCTCGCGGCCGCCCGCCTTGCCGAAGATGCCACCGACGAGCGAGGCGATGGCGACCGTGTCCTCGGGGATCCACTCCTCCGGGACGAGCTGCAGCGCGGCGTACTCCGCCGGCAGCTTCGACGGGTCGAGCAGCGCTTCCTGGATGTACTGGTTGACCCCGGCGGTGTAGGCGAGGAGGTCCTGGTACGCGCGCTCCCCCACGGGTCCCAGGCGCCGGCCGTCCTCGAGCTGGGCGGTGTAGTCCTCCTCGGTGTACGGCGCCTTCGACAGCTGGTCGGCGTCCGTGGCGAGGTTGCCCTCGGACGCCCCGAGCCACGCGGCGAGCTCGGCACGGCCGACGTGGCGGAGCGCGTCCATCAGGAACAGCCGGTCCTCCGCGCCCGTGTAGCCCTGGGCGAACATCGTCCCCTCGCGGGTGTCACCGAAGATGTGCGGGACCCCGAACGACGCGTCGCGGATCACCCGCACGTCGTCGCGGTCGCCCGGGGCGTAGACGCGTCCGACGTCGCCGGGCGCCACGCCGAACGAGGCGTCCTTGAAGTAGGTCTCGAGCTTCGACCGGTCGAAGCCGGGCGTGGCCTCGGCGTAGACCAGGTCGCCGTACATCTGGAGCTGATCCTGGAAGTGCGGCGGCGTGTCCCCGCCGGCGTTGGCCTCGACGGCCTCGGCGGCGTTGACGACCCCGTCCTGGCCCGGCGGGACGATGTTCCAGATCCCGCCCGGGTCGCCGGAGCCGCGGTACCGCCCGTCCGCCTCGGCGTCCTGTGCGCCCGCCGGAGGCGTCGAGGTGACGAGGAGGGCAGCGCCCGCCAGGGCGGTGAGGAGCGTCCGCAGCTGCATCGGTGTCTCCCTCGTGGACCGACGGGTGCGACTGCCGAACCGTAGCCGTCGTGTCCGGGGCGGACGCGGCCCCGTCGCTGACCGTCCGCGTCGACGGACGGTCAGCAGGAGAACGCCGACCGTGCGTCGAACCGGACCGGAACCGACGTGTGAGGACCGTCATGCGCAAGCTCGCCCACCTGCTCACCCTGCTGCTCGTGGCCGTGGCCGCGACCGCCGCGGCGGAGGCCTCCGAGGACCAGGGATCCGACAACATGTCGCGCCAGGCGACGTGGGACGACGGCGGCGAGTACCGCATGGGGACGGACCTCGCGTTCTGGCAGGACCGTGCCGTCCTCGGCCGCTACGACGGCCTCGAGATCATGGACATCTCGGATCCCGACCGGCCCCGCCACCTCGGTGGCATCGACTGCGCCGGCAACCAGAACGACGTCAGCATCTGGGAACACCTCGCGTTCGTCAGCGTCGACTCCCCGATGGCGAGCGACGCCTGCGACGCCGGCGGGGCCAGCACCGGCGCGGTCGCCGCCGGCAGCCACTGGGAGGGCATCCGGATCTTCGACGTCCGACGCCCCAACGCCATCACCCAGATCGGGAGCGTGTACCTCGACTGCGGCTCCCACACGCACACGCTGGTGCCCGACCTCGACCACCGCGACTGGGCCACCGGGCGCCCCGACCCCCGCGTCCTCCTCTACGCGTCCTCGTACCCGCTCGGCGGCCAGGGCAGCCGCTGCAACGCCGTGAGCCACCGCCAGATCTCCGTCATCGAGGTGCCGCTGCGCGACCCGGACCGGGCGCGGGTCGTGTCCACCCCGGACGTCTCGCCGGCCGTCGGCTGCCACGACATCACGGTCTTCCTCCCCCGCAAGCTCGCGCTGGCGGCGTGCATCAGCGAGTCGCAGGTGTGGGACATCTCCGATCCCGCGCGGCCGGTCGTCCTGTCGCACATCCGCAACCCCGCGATGGAGATCCACCACTCGTCGGCGTGGTCGTGGGACGGCGAGGTGGCCGTGCTCGGGGACGAGAAGGGTGGCGCCGCCGCGGCGTCCGGCTGCCAGACGGGAGGCAACGCCCCGACCGGCGCGCTGTGGTTCTACGACCTGTCGGACCCGCTGCGTCCGGAGGTCCTGAGCTGGTACACCCCGCCGCAGGACGTACGGGACTCGACGATGTGCACCGCGCACAACTTCAACGTGGTGCCGACCACGAACGGGCAGCGGCTCCTCGCGATCTCCTGGTACCACGCCGGCACGCAGGTGATCGACTTCACCGACGCCACGAAGCCCGAGCAGGTCGCCTGGTACCGCGCCCTCGACGGCGTGCGGAACAACCCGTGGTCGTCCTACTTCTACAACGGCCGCATCTTCGCCAACAACTTCGACGCCGGCTACGTGCCGCCGGTGCCCGAGAGCCGCGGCTTCGACGTCTTCGCCGTCGACCATCCCGGGCTCGAGTCGGCGCGGGAGCTCCACCACCTCAACCCCCAGACGCAGGAGGTCATCCCGGGCCTCGACCAGGGACGGCCGGTCCCGCCGGCCGCGGTCGCACGTGCCCGCCTCCAGGCGGCCTCGGCCGCGGTCTCCGCGCCGGCCGGCGCGGAGGGCCCGGCGGGGGACGTGATCCCCGCCGACCGCCTCCCCTTCTGCCTCCTCTGATCCCCGCCGCCGCCGCCGCCGGCAGGCCGGCGGCGGCCCGGTTCACTGAACCGACTCCCCGGCATCCCGGTCGTGAGGTGCAACGTCGCGACGTTGCACCTCACCGCCGGCGCAACATTGAACCCGCTGACCGGTATCCCGGCACCGGGGTTCAGTGAACCGTCCGGCCGACGGCCGTCGGACCGCGGCGGCTGTCCACAGACCGCGCCCCACCGCGGGTGACAGGACCTCGGACCGGGACCACGGTGCCTGTCATGGGATGGGCGGAGTTCCACCAGCTGACCGCGACGCGGCGGGTCCTCACGTGGGCCGACGTCGACGCCTGCGGGATCGCGCGTTCGACGTTCGACGACCGGTCGCGGACCGAGGGCTGGCCAGCGCGTCCCTACCCCGGGGTGATCGTGCCCCCCGGCCCGCCGCTGACACCACGCCAGCGGATCGAAGCGGCAGTGCGGTCGGTCACCGGCGAGGTCTGGGTCGGCGGCCACGCCGCCCTCTTCCTCCACGGGGTGATCGATCGACCCCCGACCCAGACGCTCCTGTGGGTCCCGGTCTCCCACCGCGGGGCGACGTCCCGGACCCGGCTCGTCCGCCGGACCAGCCTCCTCACGGCGGAGGACAGCCTCCGCATCGACGGCTTCCCGACCGTCCAGGCCGCGTGGGCGCTGCGCGACGTCGCCGGCGAGACGAGCCTCGAGCGGCTGCGGAACCTCGCCGTAGACGCCCGGTTCAAGCAGGTCCTCGGCCCGCCCGATCTCGACTGGGTCGTGCGGAAGGACCGCCGCTTCGCCGGTCGTCGCTGTCTCGCGCAGGTCGCGGAGGATCTCCGCGACGACGGCTCGGACTCGGGCTTCGAGTTCCGCGTCTTCGAAGAGCTGGCCGCGGTGGGCCTCGCCCCCGACCGCAAGCAGAAGCGGCTGTGGACACCGGGGCGACCCCGCGACGTCGACATCGCCTACGACCGGTACCGCGTCGGGGTCGACTGCGACGGGCTCGCCTACCACGGCCGGGACCAGCAGGACGCCGACGCCGAGCGCGACAACGACATCGCCGCCCACGGCGGATGGGTCATCCTCAAGCTCACCTGGCGGATGCAGTTCGGGACCAAGTGGACCGCCTTCGTCGACCAGCTCGAGCACGTGCTGACCGCCCGCGGCCACCCCGGCCGACAGGTTCA
>JAHWJY010000232.1 GCA_019348135.1 Actinomycetota bacterium | reverse complement strand
GGCTCGAACCGCTGGACCGCCTGCTCCATGTAGGTCTTCCACATCGGCGCCGGGATGGTGCCGCCGAAGATGCGCGAGTAGTAGTTGCCGGCGATCGTGACGTCACGCAGCAGCCGGGTCTCCACGCAGCCGCGGGTCCTGCCGTCGGCCGCGACGGCGAAGCAGTCGCTGTCCTCCACCTCGCACTGCTCGGGGTTCGCCGCGCAGTCGTAGGTCACGATGCCGTTCTCGTACCCGATCCAGGCGGCGGTGGCCAGCTGCTTGACGTAGCCGACGAACCACGCGTCGCGGTAGTCGTTCGTGGTCCCGGTCTTGCCCCGGGTGGGCCAGCGGCCGAGGTTCGCGATCGGGGCCGTGCCGCCGGGGCTGACGGGACCGGCCATGATGTCGACGACGCGGTCGGCGACGGAGCTGTCGACGACCTGCTCGCAGTCGGTGCTGTGCTCGTAGATGACCTTGCCCTCGCGGTCCTCGATGCGCGAGATGGCGAACGGGGCGCAGTACTCGCCGCCGTTGGCGAAGGTCGCGTAGGCGGCGGCCATCTCGAGCGGGAACACCTCGACCGCGCCGAGGGCGAGCGAGCACTCGGCCGGAAGCTGGCTGCGGCGGATGCCGACCCGGGTCGCCATGTCGACGACGTTCGCCGGCCCGGTCTCCTCGATCAGCATGGCGTGGAACACGTTGCTCGACGCCTGCACACCGGTGTACATGTCGCGCAGCCCGTCACCGCCGGAGTTGTTGACCTCCCAGTCGCCGCCGTTGTCGCAGCCCGGGATCGTCGCGGGGCCGGTGGCGTCCACCTGCCAGCCCGGCGGGATGCCCTTCTCGAGCGCGGCGGCGATCACGAACGGCTTGAACGACGAGCCCGGCTGACGCCCGACCCGCTGCGAGCCCTCGTCGGCGGGCACGAGCGGGTTGAACTTGGTCTTGTCGCAGAGCTGGCGGCCGCGGTCGTCGAGCCCGACCGGCTCCTCACACGTGCCGAAGTCGCGCGGCCCCACGGCCATCGTGCGGATCGCGCCCGTGCCGGGCTCGACCGAGACGATGCCGCCGAACGGCTCCCGGGCGATCTCCTCGGGGGTCTCGCCCTCGAAGGTGAGGTGCTCGGCGAGCGCCGCCTCGGCGATCGCCTGGAACTCGGGGTCGAGCGTGGTGTGGATGCGCAGGCCCCCCTGGAAGACCGCCGCGACGCGCTCGTCCTGGTCGGCGCCCATGGCCTGGAGCGCGTCCGTCTGCGACCCGAGCGCGTCGGCGGCGGGCTCGTTGATGAGCAGGCGCGTGACCCAGTCGACCCAGAAGGGGTCCGCCGGGGGTGCCGGCTCCTTCGGTTGCAGGCCGAGGTCGAGCGCCTTGGCGCGCTCGGCCTGCTCCGCCGTGACGTAGCCGTGCGCCGCCATCTGGTCGAGCACGATGTTGCGACGCAGGTAGGCGGCCTGCGGGTCCTTCAGCGGGTTGTTGCCCTCGGGGAAGCGGATGAGCCCGGCGAGCATCGCCGACTCGGCGAGGGTCAGCTCCTCGACGGGCTTGGAGAAGTAGCGCTCGGCCGCGGTGCCGATGCCGTAGACGCCGGAGCCGAAGTAGGTGTGGTTGAGGTAGCGCTCGAGGATCTCTTCCTTCGTGTGGCGCTTCTCGAGCTCGACGGCGTACATCGCCTCCTTGATCTTGCGGTTGAGGGTCTGGTCCGTCGTGAGGTAGGCGTTCTTGACGTACTGCTGGGTGATCGTCGACCCGCCCTGGGTGATGTCGCCGGCGCGGGCGTTGGCGAGGGCGGCACGCACGATGGCGCGGTGGTTGACGCCGTTGTGCTCCCAGAAGCTCGTGTCCTCGGTGGCGATGACGGCGTTGCGGGTCACCTCGGGCACCTGGTCGAGGGTCACCGAGACGCGGTTCTCCTCGTAGTTCAGCTCCGCGATCTCGCTGCCGTCGGCCGCGTAGACGAACGAGTTCTGCACCAGTGGCTCGCCCTCGGGCAGCGGCGGGACGTCGAAGACGTCCTCCTCGACGGTCGTGACGACCGAGGCGACGGCGACCGCACTGGGCACGAACAGCGTGCCGACGAGCGCGCCCGTGCCCGCGATGACCAGCGCGAGCAGCACGAGGCGGCCCAGCAGGGCGGTGACACGGTTCTCGGCGTCGGACGTCACGCGGGAGCCTTGTCGGACGGAGACGGGACAGGACGGGCGAGGAGGGTCGGACGAGGAAGGGAACGAGCGGGCGCGGCCACGGTTCCGGGGTCCGCGCGGAGGGTACCCCCCGGTCGGAGGATGGTGGCCTCGACCGTGGACCCCGCTCCGGGGCCGTGGGGCGCGCCGCCGCCCCAGCGCCGGTGTGCGCCCCCGCCCGGCGAACGGTCGCTCTGCGCGCGTTCCGGGACATCCGTACTAGTCCGAGTCAACGCCCCCGAACCGTCACGCCGGGCCATGTGGGGCGGGGGCCCGCCGTCGTACCGTTGCGTGGTCGGGGGAGTACGAACAGTGGGAGGTCCCGGGGTGGAAGACACGATGCGGACACGGACGCGGCCGGCGCTGCCGGTGCTGGACGGCGACTGGTCCGACCGCGCCCGGTGTCGGGGGCTCGACCCCGACCAGTTCTTCGTGCGGGGCGCGGCCCAGGCGCGGCGGGCGATCGCGGTGTGCGGACGCTGTGACGTGAAGGAGCAGTGCCTGCGCTACGCGCTCGACAACGCGGTCGACTTCGGGGTCTGGGGCGGGCTCACCGAGCGCCAGCGCCGCGCCTACCAGCGTCGGCTGCTCGCCGACGCCAGCTGACCGCCGGCCGCACCGTTCAGTGGACCTCTGGGCCGGTATCCCGGCGGTCCCGTTCACCGTCGGGGTGACTCGGGGTGTCGGTCACAGGTAGCCGGACGCGTTGGGGTGGCCGCCCTCGGGCTCCTCGGAGGGTCCCGGGGGCTTGGCGGCGTCCTGGACGTCCTGCGGGGCGTCGGCGAACGTGCGCCCGCCGAAGCGGTCGCGGATGACGTCGTCGAAGTGGGCGGCGGTCGAGGCCACCGCGGCGACGGCCGACTGCAGCTCCGGCCCGTCGAGCATCGTCCCCAGCAGCGTGTGACGGAGCCAGATCGCGTCGTTGTCGGGATCGAAGCTGAACGAGCCGAACCCCAGCCGGTGGTTGGTGGTGAGGAGGAACCCGCCGAGCTGCGGGCTGAGGTCGACGTCGAGGTTGGTCACCGAGAAGACCCCCACCTGGGGCCCGATCGGGGACGGGCCCACGGTCACGAAGATGCGCGCGTCCTCGTGGGTGAACGTGAAGTTGCCCCACGCGTCCACCTGGTAGCCGCCGAGGAAGGTGCGCAGCAGCGCCCCGACGTGCTCGCGCAGGTCCTCCGGGTCGAGGAACACCCCGGTCCGGCGCGGCGGGGGCGGCAGCTTCGGCGCGCCGGCGAGCTCGGCGAGCTCCGCCCCGGGGGTGCGCTGCGGCGGGGAGGCCCCGCCGGCGGCGTCGTCCTGCGGCGTCTCCTCGGGCGGCGTCTCCTCGGGCGGCGTCTCCTCCGGGGTGTCTCC
>JAHWJY010000231.1 GCA_019348135.1 Actinomycetota bacterium | reverse complement strand
GGGCGCCACCGAACGTGTCGGTCTCGATGGCGTCGCAGCCGACCTCGAGGAACTCCGCGTGGAGCTCCTCGAGCAGCGCCGGCCGGGTCCGCACCAGCACCTCGTTGCAGCCCTCGAGGTCGGGTCCGCCGAAGTCGTCGGCGTGGAGCTCGCGGTCCTGGATCGAGGTCCCCATGGCGCCGTCGAACACCAGCACGCGCTCGCGTGCCGCGTCGAGGAAGGGGTGGCTCGTCAGGGCCGGCAGGGTCGGTCGCATCGCGTCGCCAACGTCGGGGAGGGGGACGCGGGGCCGGGACTCCGGGCCGCACGCCGCGAGGGTAGCGGGCAGACTCGCCCCATCAGGAGGGGATGTGGACGACCGCCGTGTGCCCGACACGTCCCGCGGACCGACGCGGGCGCTGTCCGAGCGCGCGGCCCGGATGGCCGCGCGCGCCGCCATGACCGACCGGGGCTCCCGCTTCGCGGCGCGGTTCGAGGCGATCGAGCGCGCGGAGGAGCGCCGCCGACGACGCGAGCAGCTGCTCGAACGGGCGGTCGTGCTCGCGATCCTCCTCGGCGCCCCGCTCCTCGGGTGGTGGGCCGCCACGCTCCTCGGCGCGACGGCCGGCACCGGCGTCGCCGTGGGGATCCCGACCGGCGTGGCGCTGGTGCTCCTGCGGCGGTGGACGCACCGGTACGCGGCCGGTCGGGGTGCCACGGCCTGGGACTGGCAACGCCGGCGCTACGTCGTCCACGGCCGTCCGAGCCGCGAGGTCCAGGCCCGCGACGACCCGCGCTGACCCATCGGTCGGGGGAGCGGGCAGCGGGCTCCGTCCGGAGCACCGACGCTGTCCCCGACCACCGAAGGAGTTCCCTGTGGACGACGACCGCATCGCCGAGGTCCGCTCGAAGCTGATGTCCGAGCTCGACTTCCCCGTCACGTCGGGTGAGGTCGAGGCCGCCGCGGAGGCGGTCGACGAGCCGGAGGTGGCCGCCGCGGCGACCCGCCTGCCGGACGACGGGACGTGGATCGAGATCGACGCCCTGTGGGACGACCTGGATCCGCTGCTGAAGGAGCTGATCCACCGGACCGGCACGTGAGGAACCCGGGCGAGCACGCCGTCCTGCTCGACCTCGACGGGACCCTCGTCGACTCGGTCTACCTGCACGTGCTGGCGTGGAGCGGGTCGCTGCGTGACCACGGCCACGACGTGGCGATGTGGCGGATCCACCGCAGCATCGGGATGGGCTCCGACCGCAACCTCCCGTGGCTGCTCGGCGGCGCGCCGGACGACGACGAGTACGCGTCGCTCAAGCAGGGTCACCTCGACCGCTTCCTCGACCGCACCGACGAGCTGCGCCCGACCCACGGGGCGCTCGAGCTGCTCGAGGACCTCGAGCGGCGGGAGGTCCCGTTCCTCGTCGCGACGTCGGCCGGCGAGCCGGAGCGCAAGGCACTCCTCGCCGCGCTCGGCCGTGAGGACCTGGCCGTGTCGGACAGCGACAGCGTGGCGTCGTCCAAGCCCGCACCGGACCTGCTGCACGCGGCGTACGCCCAGCTGTCGGTCGTGTCCGACGACGTCACCCTGGTCGGCGACTCGCCGTGGGACTGCGAGGCGGCCGTCCGGGCCGGCGCCCGCAGCCTCGGCGTGCGGACCGGCGGGTTCGGCGCGGAGGAGCTCCTCGCCCGTGGTGCCGCCGACGTGGTCGACGCCCCGGCGGACCTCATCGGCCGGCTCTGATCCGGCGCTACGGTCCCGCGTGATGTTCACGCGCAAGCCGCCGCTGCCGGACGCCCACCACGACGCGTGGTGGGCGTTCCTCGACTGCGCCGAGGTCATCGAGGGCGGCCGCCGGCTGCTCCTCGGCACGCTCCCGACCGGCCGGGTCGAGCCCGCGCCCGTGGGCGTGGGGCTCGACGCCGTCGAACGGGCCATCGACGACGCACGGGGTTGGATGGACCGCTGGCGGCTGGAGGAGGTCGCCGACGAGTGGGCCGACTGCCACGCCGCCCTGGACGAGTCGCGGGACGCGATCCCCGTCGTCCGGGAGGTGGCGGCGACCACCGGCGAGCTCGAGGACCTCCTGGGCGCGGTGGAGGACGTGGTCGCGCCGCTCGACGCCTTCGCCGACGCCGAGCGGGCCTTCCGCCGGCGCTGGCGGCTCCCCCGGGAGCGGACGCTGTGACCCCGTGACCGACCCGATGAGCCCATGACGGCCCCCGATGAGCCCATGACGGCCCCCGCCCCCGCCCCGCCCCCCCGATCGTCGCGCGCCAGGCACCGGCGGATCCTCGCCCTCGCCATCCCGGCGACGGGGACGCTCGTCGCCGACCCCCTGCTCGGCTTCGTCGACACGGCGGTCGTCGGCCGGCTGGGAGCGGAGCAGCTCGGTGCCCTGGGGCTCGCCGTGGCGGTGCTCGCGGCGGTGAGCTGGATCTTCAACTTCCTCGTCTACGGCACGACGGCCGCCGTCGCACGGGCCGCCGGTGCCGGCGACACCGGCGCCGCCGGTCGCCGCGTGAGCCACGCGGGCCAGGCCGCCCTGGTCCTCGGCCTCGCGGTCGGGCTCGCGGTGTTCGTGCTGGCCGAGCCGTTGATCCGGGTGTCCGGCGCGGTGCCGGACCTCGTCGGACCGGCGGCGAGCTACCTCCGCATCCGGGCGGTCGGCATCCCGTTCCTGCTCCTGGGCTACGTCGGACACGGCGCGTTCCGCGGCATCTCCGACACCACCACGCCGCTGTGGATCGTCGCGGCCGCCAACGTCGTGAACGCCGGGCTCACCATCCTGCTCGTGCTGCGGTGGGGCTGGGGCATCGACGGCGCGGCCTGGGGCACCGTCGCCGCCGAGGTGCTGGTCGTGCTGCTCTTCACGGGCTTCCTGCGCCGGGCCCGGCTGCCCCTCGCGGGCCACGGCCGGCCCGGCCGTTCGGAGCTGGCGAGCCTGGTGGTGGTGAGCCGGGACCTGTTCCTGCGCACCGGCGGGCTGCTCCTCGGCCTGTTCCTGATCACGGCTGCCGCCGCCCGGATGAGCGCGGTCTCCGCCGCGGCCCACCAGGTGCTGTGGCAGGTGTGGATCATGGTGAGCTTCCTCATGGACGGGTTCGCGATCGCCGCACAGGCGATGGTCGGCAACGCCCTCGGCGCCGGCGACCGGGACGAGGCCCGCGCGACCGCCCGCGCGCTCATCGGCTGGGGCGTCGGTGGCGGCATCGTCGTCGCGGTCCTGCTGATGCTGCTCGCCGGACCCATCCCCAGGCTGCTGACCGACGACGCGACGATCCTCGCAGCCGTCGCGACCGCGTGGTGGCTGGCCTCGCTCGGGCACGTCCTGAACGGCACCGTGTTCGTGCTGGACGGGGTGTTCATGGGCGCCGGCGACTTCGCGTTCCTCCGGACCTGGACCCTCGTCGCGGCCGGCGTCGCCGCAGTGGGGGCGCAGCTGGCGGCCTCGCTCGACGCCGGCGTGCTCGGGCTGTGGGTCGCGCTCGAGGCGATGATGCTGGTCCGCTTCGCGACGCTCGTGTGGCGGCTGCGCACCGACGCCTGGACCCG
>JAHWJY010000230.1 GCA_019348135.1 Actinomycetota bacterium | reverse complement strand
GGCGAACTCGATCACGCCGTCGCGGCCGAGCAGCAGGATCCCGTCCGCCGAGTTGCCGACGACCCCGCGGAGCAGCGTCTGGCGCCGCACCAGCACGTCGGCCAGCGACACCTCGTGCATGAACCGCTCGAGCGCCACCATGGCGTCGGCGTCCAGCGGCTCGTGCGTCGCGACGAACATCAGGCCGTTGAGCTCGCCCCCGTCGACGAGCGGGACCGACAGGCCGTGGTCGAAGTCCGGCGCGATGCCCATGCCGACCTGGAGGTCGAGCATCCGCGCCGGCCCCAGGCGGACGACCTGGCCGGAGTGATAGGCCGCCACGAGGTCCTCGGGGAGCGCCGCGAGCGGGACGCGGAACGTCGTCAGGTCGAGGCCGGCGAGTGCCAGCATCTCGAGCTCCTCCTGGTGCTGGCGCCACAGCGACACCCGGTACGAGCTCTCGCCGCCACCGACGACCGCGACGACGGCCGCCAGGGCGGTGTGGGCGACCTCGTCCGGCGTGGCGGCCGTCAGCAGTTCGCCCCCGGCGCGGGTGAGGATCTGCTCGCGCTCGCGGGTGGCGTCGTGCCGCCGCACCGACGACGTGATCGTGCGCACGAGGTAGGCGACGACCGCCACGCCGATGACGTGCGAGGCGATACCACTCGCGGAGTACTCGGCCCCCCGGGTGACGACCGCCGCGACCTCGTAGGCGACCATGTAGGCCAAGGCGTTGCGGGCGGCACGCCAGGGACCGCCGAAGGTCCCGTGCACGAACAGGGCGCCGTAGAGGATGGCGAAGGCCCAGTCGTAGGAGCCGGCCACGATGCCGAGCGACACGACGGCGACGGGCCCGCCGAGGTCGAGCCACGTCCACCGCTCCCCGAACCGGTAGAGGGCGAGCACCCACACGAGGTAGCCGCCGAGCGTGGCGAGGTAGCCCGGCGTGGACACCATCGTGTCGATGCGCGCGATGTCGAGCAGGGAGATGATGCTGACGACGAGCGCGAGCACGAGGAACTGGGAGCGCACGCGGTGCAGCAGCCCGGCTGGTCGGTCGCGACGGACGCGGCGCTGGGTGACGCCCGCGAGGCGGGAGAGGATGGTCGACATCGGAGGTGCTCCGGGAGGGTCAGGCGCCGCGACGGACGGCGTCGAGCTGGCGGCGGAGGTCGGCGAGGGAGCTCTCGAGGTCCTCGACCTGGGACTCGATGGCGGCGATGCCCTCACGGGTGCGGCGATCGGTCGGAGCCTGCGGACCGGCGCTCGACGAGCCCGTGGACCGCAGGCGGTGCGGGGAGCGCCCCGCCGGCGGCTCGTCCTCGACCGGGAGGCCGTTCAGGATGCGCGGGAAGGCGTCCGCGGGCCAGTCGAGCGCCCTGGCGATGCGGACCATCGTGGTGGAGCGGTAGCGCTTCGGCATGCCCCGCTGGAGGTCGCGCACGACCTGGGCGGAGAGCCCGGACGCCTCGGCGAGATCGGCCTGGTCCAGACCGACCTGGGACATGCGGGCGTTGACGGCCGCGGCCAGCGACAGCCACATGTGGCGGGGTACCGCCCCTTCGGAGGTTGACACGTGCGCCCCTTCGTCCGTCCGCCTGACCCTTCTCCTGTCGGACGTTCTCCGCGCCACTGAAGGGACTAGTCCCACAACCACCCGTTCCAACCAAAGACCGGGGAACCCGCCCCATCCTCGGGCCAGTGGGCAGCGGGAGGGCGTTCACTCCACCACGCCCGGGATGCGAGGCTCGTCCGTCCGTAACGCGCGCCTCGCGGTCGGTGGCCTTGTGGCCGCGGCAGGGGTGTCCGGTCCCCGCCGGTCCCGGCCTACGCTCGGCGCCGAACCACGGGGGTCATCGCATGGAGGTCGGGAGCACGGTGCTGGACCACCATGCCATCCGACGGCTCGCGGAACTGTCGGCCGACCGCGACGATTTCCTCGTCAGCATCATCGAGCCCGACGACGGCACCGTGCTGTGGGTGTCCGAGCCGGGTCTGCGGGCGCTCGTCGGCCGCGAGCCGCAGGAGGTCATCGGCAAGCCCTCCCACACCCTCGTCGCGCGCGGCGACGTGGAGTACTGGAGGAGCACCCGCGCCGAGGCCGCCAGCGGCGAGACCGTGGTGGCCGTGCGCGAGTACGAGCGCCCCGACGGACGCCGCATCCGTCTCGCCAGCACCATCTGGCGCGCCGACGGCAACCGCGGACCGATCATCTCGCTGACCACCCGCGACCCGAGCGAGCGCCGGCGCTGACCGCCGATCAGAACGTGACGGTGGCGTCGTTCGAGCAGACGGTCGTGCCGGCCTCGCACACCCGGTAGGTGTAGGTGCCGCCGCCCTTGCCCAGGCTCTCCGTGTACGCGCCGTTGTTCGGCTCGTTCGCCGCCACCTTGCTGCCGTCCCGGAAGACGTCCACGGTCGTCGACGTGGCGCCGATCCAGGTCAGGTCGACGCTCTTCTCGCCCTTGACCTTCGAGCCGCTCGCCGTCAGGTCGATGCCGGACGGATCGGTGCCTCCGCCGTCGGCGGCCAGCGTCGTCGCCGAGTCCGAGACCGGGGCGGAGGCGAGGGTGCCGTTGACCGCGGTCAGGCTGTAGCCGTACAGCGTTGAGGCGGTCAGGCCCGTGTGGGCGTAGCTGACCGTGCCGGCGGCGAGCTCGATCGGTGCGCCCCCGTCGATGCTCAGCTCGTAGTGGGTCTCGCCGTCGACGTCGGTCCACGTCAGCGCGATCTCGGAGGACGAGACGGCCACCGCGTCGAAGTCGGTCGGGGCGGGAGGCGCCGTTGGGTCGGGGTCACCGGCCGGGACCGGCGCGAAGACGGTCGAGTCCGAGACATCGAGGAGCTTCTCGGTGACGCCGTCCGGCGAGTCGTCGGTCCACCCGACGTTGCCCTCGGCCTGCAGCGTGCTCTTGACCAACGCCGGGTCGGACATCCCGCTGGCGTACAGGAGCGCGGCGGCGCCGGCGACGTGCGGGCTCGACATCGACGTCCCGCTGATGCTCGCGTAGCCGCCCTGCTCGAGCGGGTAGGTCGACAGGATGCAGACGCCGGGCGCCGTGATGTCGACGTCCGGGCCCCAGTTGCTGAAGTCCGCCAGCGTGTCGTCCTGGTCGGTCCGGCACGTCGGGGCACCGAGCCCGCCGGCCAGACCGTCGAAGTCCGCCAGGGCCGAGACCGTGATGACGTCGTCGTGACCGGCCGGGCTGAAGTCCTTCGTGTCGGCGTCGCTGTTGCCGGCGGAGATGGCGTAGGTGACCCCGGCCGCCACGGACGTCGTGAGCGCGTCGTCGAGGGCCGTGCTGGTGCACTTGCAGCCGAGGCTCATGTTCGCCACGTCGATCTCGCCGGCGTTGGCGGTGACGTAGTCGACGCCGGCGATGATGACGCTGAACGAACCGCTGCCGCTGGAGTCGAGGACCTTCACGGCCCACAGCCGCGCTCCCGGCGCCACCCCGACGACGCCCTCGCCGTCGTCGAGCGCCGCGATGGTCCCGGCCACGTGGGTGCCGTGGTAGTGGTCGTCGTCGCCGCCGGCGCCGCACGAGTACGTCCG
>JAHWJY010000229.1 GCA_019348135.1 Actinomycetota bacterium | reverse complement strand
TTCCAGGGCGTGGCCAAGTTCCCCGTCCGCGTGAAGTGCGCCCTGCTCGGCTGGATGGCCGTCAAGGACGCGATCGAGACCTACCAGTCCGGCGACGCCACCCACTCCGTCACCCACGGCGAGTGATCCCTCCCCCCCGACGAGCCGACACGAGGACGACGCGATGAGCGAGACCGACACCCACACCGACGCGCTCGAGGAGCAGCGTCGCGCCAACGAGCACGCCAGCGACGACGCCGCCGGCGAGGAGCCCACGGGCGTCGCGGCGGCGTTCGCCGACGTGCCGGTCGAGGACGACGGCATGCCGTCCGAGGAGCACCTCAGGAACGGCCTGCGGGCCGTCATGGACCCCGAGATCGGCTACAACATCGTCGATCTCGGGCTCGTCTACGAGGTCACGAAGGTCCCGGACGAGGGCGAGGTCAACGTCCTCATGACGCTCACCTCGATGGGCTGCCCCCTGACCGAGGTCATCCACCAGCAGTGCTCGGTGGTCCTCGGGGCGATGCCCGGCGTGCAGTCGGTCGACGTCGAGTTCACCTTCTCGCCGCCGTGGGACCCCTCGATGATCGAGGAGTACGTCGCCGAGGAGCTCCGCGCCATGGGCATGAACGTCTGAGCTGGACCCGCCGCATGGATGGCCGCGGCCGTCCGGACGACGTGGCGCTGCGGACGGGACGCACGGCCCGTAGGTTCGATCGCAGAGCCGATCCCCGTCCACGGAGCCACCCCATGCTGTCCACCGCCCGCGCCCTCCTCCTCGCACTCGCGCTCGTCGCCCTCGCGGCCTGCGGCGGTGCCGACGACGGTGGTGGCGCCGGTGGCGGCGACGGAGCCGATGGTGGCGAGACCGCGGGGGGCGACGCGGCCACCGTGACGCTGGTCGACTTCGACATCGAGGCGCCGGCGAGCGTCCCCTCCGGGACGTCGCTGACGGTCGTCAACGAGGGCGGTGTCGCCCACACCTTCACAGCCCAGGAGGGCGCCGACTTCGACACGGGCACGATGGAGCCCGGCGCGGAGTCCGAGGTGACGGTCGAGGGGTCGGGGACGGTGTCGTACGTGTGCACCCTGCACCCGGAGCAGATGCAGGGCAGCTTCGAGGTGACCGAGGGCTGACCGGACCCCGTCCGCGCCGCGGGGCGTGGACGTCCGGACACCGTGACCGCAGGCCGTCCGAGGTCGGCCCGGGCACCGTTCCCGGCCCCGACCGAGGAGCACGTCCATGTCCGGAGGCGACGCCGCACCCACGCCGGCCGCCGACGAGTCGACCGCCGTGGCCGCCAACATGGCCGGCGACGCGGTCGGTGAGCCCGCCGCCACGGACCCCGACCTCGCCGGCGAGCCCGGGACGATGGACGAGCGCGAGGTCGCCGGGCGACGTGGCCGGGACGAGGACCAGGCCTCCGACGAGGCTCCGTGAGCGCGGACCCCACCGTCACCGGGGTCATACGCACGGCGGCACGGTCGCTGCTCGACTTCGACCGGCTGCGACCGGGACAGAAGGAGGCCGTGCGCTCGGTCCTCGAGGAACGCGACACCCTCGTCGTGCTGCCCACCGGGTCGGGCAAGTCCGCGATCTACCAGATCGCCGGCGAGCTCATCGACGGGCCGACCCTCGTCGTCTCGCCCCTCATCGCGCTGCAGGCCGACCAGGTGCGGTCGATCGAGGAGCGGGCGGGGCTGGGCAAGGCGGCCGCGTTGAACTCGACCCTCACCGCCGGCGAACGGGGCGACGTGCTCGAGCGGTTCCATGCCGGCGACCTCGAGTTCCTGTTCCTCGCCCCCGAGCAGCTCGCGAACGAGCGGACGCTCGCCGAGCTCCGTGACGGGTCCCCGTCGCTCGTCGTGGTCGACGAGGCCCACTGCGTGTCGGACTGGGGGCACGACTTCCGCCCCGACTACCTCCGCCTCGGCGCGGCGGTCGAGGCGCTGGGGCACCCGCCGGTGCTCGCGCTCACCGCGACCGCGGCGCCGCCGGTGCGGTCCGAGATCGTCGAGCGTCTCGGGCTGCGGGACCCCAACGTCGTCGTGCGCGGCTTCGACCGCGCGAACATCCACCTCGCGGTCCGTCGCCTCCACGACGAGGACGCCCACCGGGCCGCCGTCGTGGCGGCGGTCGAGGCGTGCGACCCGCCGGGCATCGTCTACGTCGCCACCCGGCGCGAGGCGGAGCGGTACGCCACCGATCTGCGGGTCGTGGGGTTGCGCGCCGAGCACTACCACGGGGGGATGGAGAAGGGCGACCGGCGCGCGACGCACCACGCCTTCCTCGACGACGAGCTCGATGTCGTGGTCGCGACGCCGGCGTTCGGCATGGGCATCGACAAGCCGAACGTGCGGTTCGTCCACCACGCCAACATCCCGGACTCGCTCGACTCGTACTACCAGGAGGTCGGCCGCGCCGGCCGCGACGGCGAGCCCGCGTCCGCGACCCTGTTCTTCCGCGAGGCCGACCTCGGGATCCGCCGCTTCTTCGCCGGCGGGAACGGGGTGGGCCCGGACACCCTCGAGGACCTCGCGCTCGGCATCGACGCCGCCGAGGGTCACGTGGACGCCGTCGACCTGGCGGACCGGCTCGGGCTGTCCGAGGTCAAGCTCACGGTCGGGCTGACGCGCCTCGAGGACGTCGGCTTCGTGCGGCTCCACGCGGACGGACGGGTGGAGCGCCTCGCCGACGGTCCGTCGCCCCACGAGGCCGCGGGCGCGGCGGGGCGGCGCGACGAGGCGCACGAGCGCTACGAGGCGTCCCGCCTCGAGATGATGCGGGCCTACGCCGAGACCGCGCACTGCCGCGGTCGGTTCCTCGTGAACTACTACGGCGAGCACCTCGACGGCACCTGTGGTCACTGCGACCGCTGCGACGAGGGGGCCGTGGCGAGCTCCCCGGACGAGCTGCCGTTCGCCCTCGACAGCCGCGTGACCCACGCGAAGTGGGGGAGCGGCACCGTCACCCGGTACGAACAGGACCGCGTGGTCGTGCTCTTCGACGAGGCCGGCTACCGGACGCTGAGCCTCGACCTCGTCGCGGACCAGGGCCTCCTGTCGCCCGCCGAGCACTGACGTTCCCACCGTTCCCACGCGCCGGGAAGGCACACTGGCGACGGCGCGTTGACACTCGCGACCACCCTCCCACGTCCGCCACCCCGTGAGGCAACGTATGCAGCCCGTCGTCGACCGGCGCGAACCGCTCACCCGCGACGAGATCGCCCGCTACAGCCGCCACCTCATCATCCCGGAGGTCGGGATGGAGGGGCAGGAGCGCCTCAAGGCGTCCCGGGTCCTGCTGGTCGGCACCGGCGGGCTCGGCTCGCCGCTGGCGCTCTACCTCGCCGCCGCCGGCGTCGGCACGATCGGCATCGTCGACAACGACGTCGTCGACGCGTCGAACCTCCAGCGTCAGGTGATCCACACGACGTCGATGATCGGTCGCCCCAAGGTCGACTCCGCCGAGCACGCCATCAACGAGATCAACCCCCACGTCCGGGTCGTGAAGCACGCCACGTTCCTGACGGCGGACAACGCCCTCGAGATCATCGAGCCCTACG
>JAHWJY010000228.1 GCA_019348135.1 Actinomycetota bacterium | reverse complement strand
GTCGTGGTGCTGGTGCGCGAGCTCTACCCGGTCGCCCCCACGCTCGTCGGCGCGCTCGTGGCGCTGCTCCTCCTCGGCGTGGTCCCGGCCGAGCAGGCGTTCGCCGGCCTGTCCTCGTCCGCGACGCTCACGGTCGCCGGGCTGTTCATCGTCGCCCGGGCCGTGCGCGACCACGCCGGCCTCGAGCGCGGCGTCACGCGGCTGCTCGCCGGCGCCGGGTCCGACACCTCCGCGCTGGCGCGGCTGACGGTCCCCGTCGCCGCCGCGTCGGCGGTCATCGCCAACACCCCGCTCGTCGCGACGCTCGCGCCGATCACGCGCACGTGGGCGGAGCGCAACGGCCGCGCGACCTCGAAGCTGCTGATGCCGCTGTCGTTCGCCGCCATCCTCGGCGGGACGGTGACGACGATCGGCACCTCCACGACGCTGGTCGTCTCCGGGCTGGTCGAGACCGCGCTCGGCGAGCCCTTCACGTTCCTCGAGGTCACCCCCGTCGGCGTCCCCGTCGCCCTGTTCGGGCTCGCGGCGCTCGTCGCGCTCGGACCGCGGCTGCTCCCGGACCGACGCGGCGTCTACGCCCAGGTGGCGACCCACGAGCGCGACTACACCTTCCGGCTCGAGGTCATCCCGGGCGGACCGCACGACGGCCGCAGCATCGGGGAGGCGCACCTGCGCAACCTCGAGAACACCTACCTCGCCGCCGTCGAGCGGGAGGATCGCCGTCTCGCCCCGGTGGGACCGGACCTCGTCCTGCACGCCGGCGACGTGCTCACGTTCGTCGGGCGCGTCGACCGCGTCCGTGGGCTGGTCGACGGGGAGGCGCTCGCGTTCGCCGAGGAGACCCAGGCGGACCTCCTCCACGGCGACCAGCACGGTCTCCACGAGGTCGTCGTCGGCGCCAGCTCGGTCCTCGCCGGCCGGACACTGAAGGACACGAGCTTCCGCGGCCGCTACGGCGCGGCCGTGCTGGCCATCCACCGCGCCGGCGCGCGCGTCGAGGGCAAGCTCGGGGCCGTGCCGCTGCAGGCCGGCGACGCGCTGCTGGTCCTCGCCGACGACAGCTTCGCGGACCGCTGGCAGGGCCGGTCGGACTTCGCGGTGCTGGTCCCGCTCGAGGACGCCGGCGAGAGGAGCGGCCGCCGGCGCGGCCTCGTCCTCCTGACGGTCACCGGGATGGTGTTCGCGGCGGCCTTCGGCCTGACGTCGACGCTGCTCGCCGTACTGGGCGCCGTCGTCGTGCTGATGGCGACGCGGACGCTCACGTTGAGCGACGCCCGGGGCGCGCTCGACCTCGAGGTGCTCACGATGATCGCGGCGGCGATCGGGCTCGGGGCCGCGGTGGCCGCGTCCGGGCTCGCGGAGGTCCTGGCGACCGCCATCGCCGGCGCGGGCGAGGCCGGCGGGCCGCTCGTGGCGGTGCTGGCGATCGTCGTCGGCACCATCCTGCTCACTGAGATGGTCACCAACGTCGCCGCGGCCGCGCTGATGGTGCCGATCGCGCTCGACGTCGCGGGGCGCGTCGACCTCGACCCGCGGCTCCTCGCCGTCGCGGTCGCCGTCGCGGCGTCGTCGAGCTTCCTCACGCCGATCGGGTACCAGACCAACACGATCGTCTACGGCCTCGGCGGCTACCGCTTCACCGACTACTGGCGGCTCGGGCTCCCGCTGACCGTCATCGTCATCACGGCCATCACGGTCGTCACCCTCCGCTGACCCGGCTACGGGGCGGGGCGCACGACCGCCAGCACCCGCCGGACGACCTCGTCGGTGTCGCCGGCACGGACGAGGGCGACCAGGCCCTCGAGGTCCTCGAGCGCGGCCTCCCACCGGGCGGCCCACTCGGCGAACGGGATGTCGCGCGGCAGCGCCTCGGCGCGGGCCGTCTCGAGCGCGGCGACCAGGTCGCCGTAGGCCTCGTCGTACTCCTCCTCCAGCGCCCGGCGGAGCCGCTTGGACAGTGCCGGCGCCTTCCCTGCGGTGGACACCGTGATGCGCAGGTCCCCGCGTCGGACGATCGAGGCCGCCCCGAACATGCAGTGCGGCACGTCGTCGAGGGCGGCGAACAGCACGCCGTGCTCGGCGGCGTGGGCCCACAGCCACGACACCTCACCGGCGATCTCGTCGGGTGTCCCGTCCTCGCGGGTGTGGATGGCGAGGAACGCGCCGGCGAGGTCGTCGAGCTCGGCCCGGCGCTCGCGCAGGTCGATGGCGCCGGCGTCCGCGAGCGCGCGGAGCTCGTCGGACGGCGTCCGCGCCACCACGACGACGTCGGCCGCCGACGCGACGAGGCCGGTGGCGCGCTCGGTCCCGAGCGGCCCGCCGCCGACCACCACGCAGCGGCGGCCGGTGAGGTCGAGGTTGACCGGGTAGTCGAACGCCACGTCGTGCCTCCGGGTCGGGGGGAACGGACAGGCGTCGTTCTACTCGACCCGGACCGCCTCAGGTCATGCACTCGCCCTGACCGAGGATCACCTCGAACGAGGACGAGTTGCCGAGGTCGACGAAGTAGGACGGGTCGTCCTCCTTCTCGGCGATGCCGGTGAGGTCGGCGAGGACCTCCTTCAGCTCCGCCTTGCCGACCCGCTCGTACCACTGCCACACCGGCTCGTCGCCCTGGCGCTCGGCCTTGAACTTCTCGAGCACGCGGGTGGCCGCGATCGGGGCGTTCTTGGCCGGCACCTTCGTGACGTAGTCGCCGTACTTGGCGCCGCCGTCCTCGATGTGGCCGCCGACGTAGACGCGGTAGCCCGGTCCCTCGTTGCCCTTCGAGTCGCGCATCGCGAGCCCGGAGAAGCCGAGGTCCCACGCCTGGTGCTGGCCGCACGAGTTGGGGCAGCCGGAGATGTTGATCGACACGCCCTCGACCTGGTCCAGGGCGGTGCGCTCGAGCTCGTTCGTGATGGCCTCACCGAGCCCGCGCGAGGCGGTGATGGCGAGGTTGCAGGTCTCGGCGCCCGGGCACGACACGACGTCGCCGGACTTCTCGGCGAGGGGACGCACGAGGTCGAGCTCGGCGAGCCCGGCCCACACGTACGCGAGCCGGTCGGCCGGGACGTCGCGGATCACGACGTTCTGACGGATCGTGAGGCGGGCGTCCTCGAGGTCGTTGTCGCGCATGACCCGGGCGATGCCGCGGAACTGCTCGGTGGTGAGGTCGCCGAGGTAGATGGCGGCGAACACCGCGAAGCGGTCGCCCTGGCGCTGGCGCAGCACGTTGCCGTTGACCCAGCCACGGAAGCGGTCGGTCGCGTTCTCGACCACCGTGGCGAGCTCGGCCGGCAGCTCCTCGGGCAGCGGCACGTCGGCCTCACCCGGCCCGACCGGGTGCGGGGTGATGGTGCTGCGCATCCCCTCGGCCAGCAGCTCCTCGCGGCGTGCGAGCACCTTCTCCAGGAAGACCTCGCGGCCGAGCTTCTTGACGAGGAACTTCAGCCGGGCGCGGACGCGGCTCTTGCGCTCGCCCTCGGCCTCGAACACGTCGAGGACCGCCACGATCGACGGCAGCAGCTGCTCCGCCGGCGTGAACGGCTCGAGCGCGACCGCCTCCTGCGG
>JAHWJY010000227.1 GCA_019348135.1 Actinomycetota bacterium | reverse complement strand
GCGACCTCTACGACGTCGTCCCGAAGCTGATCGAGGAGATCAAGACCCGCAAGGGCTAGTCCGAGGGCCGCATCTTCCGGGAAGGGGCACGCGAGCGCGTGCCCCTTCTGCGTGGGCGGGGGCGGATAGTCTCCGGCCGACTCCGAGCTGACGAGGACCGTCCGTGACCGCACCGTGGGACCGCCGCCGTCGGTCGGAGCAGGCACGGGTCGAGGAGCTGGTGCTCGGTCCCTGGCTCCCGGCGGCCGTCGGCTTCAGCTCGACCTGGTCCCAGCGCGTCCGCGATGCCGGCCTGTCGACCCGGTCGCTGCGCTCACGCGAGGACCTCGCCCTGCTGGCGCCCACGCGGGAGGTCGATCTCCTCCGTGACAGCGGGCCGGGCGCGCCCGGACTCCTCATGCGGCCGACCGAGGACCAGATCAAGGCGCACGCGACCCGTTCCACCCTGATGGACATCGCGCGCAGCATCCGACGCGAGGGTCGTTCCGGGCAGCGGCGGGCGGTCCTCACCGAGTACAAGCCGATCCACGTCCACCGGGGCGGCGTCGACGCCGATCTCGCGATCGCGTACTCGCGCCGCGACCTCGACCGCCTCCACCGGGCCGGCGCACGCGCCGCCGCCGTGCTCGGCCTCGACGACACCGACTACCTCGTCTCCGCGGTCCCGGCCGGACCGACGCTCGAGTGGTGGGGCGTCTACCACCTCGGCCTGGGGTCCTCGATGCTCGCGCTGCACCCCCGCGGCGCCGGTGACCCGCTGGCCCGCGCGATCGCCTCGTTCCGGCTCCTCCCCGTCACCGCCGTCGCGGTCCTCGCCGGCGAGGCCGTCGAGCTCGCGGCCACGATCACCGAGTCCGCCGAGGTGTCCTGCGACCGTGTCGACACGGTGGTCGTCGTGGGGCCGCCGCCGGACGCCGAGCGGCGGGCCGCGATCGCGGACGCGTGGCGCGCCGCCGGCGCCAACCGTGACGTGCGCGTGCGCGCCCTCTGGGCACCCTCCGAGGCCCGCGCGATGTGGGCGGAGTGCGCGGAGGGTGGTACCGGCCTGCACACCTATCCGGACATGGAGGTGCTCGAGATCATCGACCCGCAGACGGGCGCGACGAGCCCGTCCGACGGCGACCTCACGTACACGTCGGCCGGTTGGCACGGCAGCGCGCTGCTCCGGTACCAGACCGGGGCCTACGTCGAGGGCCTCTCGGACGACGCCTGCCCGGCTTGCGGTCGCACCGTCCCGCGCATCCTCGGCGAGCCGCTCCCGGCCGCATGGCAGCCGGCCATCACGACCGAGGCCGGCGGCGAGCGCGCCGACCTCCGGGGAGCCGCGGTCGTCCTGGCCGGCGACCCCGCCGTGGAGGTGTGGCGGATCGAGGCGTCCCCGACCGCGCCGCGACGCCGCACGCACCGGGTGCTCGTCGAGGTCGCGGGTCGTCTGGCGCAGGAGGACGCCGACGGGCTGGCGCGTCGCCTGCGGGCCGCGGTCGGCACCGAGACGCTCGAGGTCGAGCTGATCGCCGATCCCGTCGTCGTGGAGCGACGCGTCGAGGAGCTCGGCTCGGTCTTCGCCGACCTGACCTGACCGCTCCCCGAGGGCCTCAGCCCTCGGTGACGTCCACGACCTCCGCGTCGGCGAGCTCCCGGAGGCGGGTGGGGGCGAGCGGGAACACGTCCATCGGCGTGCCGGCGGCCGCCCACACCTCCTCGAAGTCCAGCAGCCGTGGGTCGAGCAGGGTCCGCAGGGGCCGGGTGTGGCCGACCGGCGGCGTGCCCCCGATCGCGTAGCCGGTGGCCCCCCGGACCTCGTCGGCGTCGGCCTTGCGCACGCTCTCCGCACCGAGGGCGGTAGCGAGGCGGCCGGTGTCGACCCGGTGGGCCCCGGACGTGAGCGCCAGGACCGGCTCCCCGTCCGCGACGAAGACGAGCGACTTGACGATCTGGTCGACCTCGCACCCCACCGCGTCCGCGGCCTGGACGGCCGTCCGGGTCCCGTCGGGGAACCGTCGATGTTCCACCTCGAGCCCGAGCTCCTCCGCCCGTGCCAGGAACCGCTCCCGTCCTCCCGCCGCCACGTCGTCTCCTCGGCCGTCCGTCGGGCTGGCTACCCGGTCCGGGTCCTCCACCCGCACCCCCCTACCGTAGGTGCGAGCTGGAGGAGGATGTCGATGGCGGCCCGGATCGGTGTGGTGATCGTCACCCACGAGTCCAGCGCCGTGGTCGGTGAGCTGCTCGACAGCCTCGCGCAGCACGAGCCCGCCGCGCCGGTCGTCGTCGTGGACGACGCGTCGCCGTCCGGGCCTCCCGACGTCGGCGACCACCAGCTCGTGGTCGCGGAGTCGAGCCGCGGCTACGCGGCGTCCTGCAACGTCGGCGTCGGCCGGCTCCGCGCGGCCGACGTCTCCGCCGTCGCCCTGCTGAACCCCGACGTCCGCCTCCGGGGGTCGTCGCTGACCGAGCTCGGGAGGATGTTCTCCGCACGCCGCCGCGTGGGGATCGCGACCGGACCGCTCGAGGGACCGGACGGCGCCCGGCTGCCGTCGGCGTGGGGACCGACCTCCATCCGGCGCGCGCTGACGTTCGCGGCGGGTTTCGAGCCCATCCGCCTGCGCTCGGCGGCGGGCACCCTGCTCCCCGCCCGGTCGACGATCGCCGAGGCCTCGCGCGTCGTCGACGACATGCGGGTCGAGGGGCACGTGATCGGCGGCACGATGATCGTCCGGCTCTCCTGCTGGGACGAGCTCGGCGGCTTCGACGAGGCGTTCCACCTCTACTGGGAGGACGCCGACCTCTGCTACCGGGCGCGGGAGGTCGGCTGGGAGGTGCGGATCCTGCCGTGCACCCCGTTCCTCCACGCCGACGGGGCCACGGCCGCCCCGTCCGAGGGCGACATCCCCGAGGACCGGTGGGAGTGGTTCGTCGACGGGGCGAGCCGGTTCGGCAGCAAGCACCTCGTCCCCGGCCAGGCGCGTCAGCTCGAGGCCGCCCTGCGGCTCGGCCGTCGGCTGCACCACCTCCGCCGGCGCGGCTGAGAGCGTCAGGCCGGCGGGAGCTCGAGCGTCGCGGTGAGCGGCTCCTCGCCGGGGAGCAGCTCGACCGTGAGGTTCCACGTCTCGCCGGCGTCGCTCGGGCTCGTCGCGAGCCGCACCTCGCCGTTGCTGAACGCGCGGTCGCCGCGACCGACGGCGTCGAGCACCTCGATCGCCCCGCCGGGGCCGCTGACCGTCCACGCCTCCGCCGGCGGGACCCGGCGGGGGAGCGGCCGCTCGCCGGCGACGTCGATGCGGGCGAACCGGAGGTCGCTCCAGGTGCCGTAGACCTCGAGGCTCAGGAGCACGAGGCGGTGGCCCGCGACCGTGCCGAGCTCGTGCACGAGCGGGACCACGCGGTGCGGCGTCGGCGGCGTCAGCATCCGTCGTGCCTCCGGTCGGGCGGTCGTGCGCCGCGGCGACGCTACCGCGTGGTCGACGTGCGGGTCCGCGGTGGGGCACCCTTGCCGCGTGACCGCCCCGACGATCTACCTCGACCACGCCGCCTCCACGGTGGTGCGCCCCGCCGTGCGCGCGGA
>JAHWJY010000226.1 GCA_019348135.1 Actinomycetota bacterium | reverse complement strand
GGGACCACTCGCGTGACCGCGACCTCCCCGACCTGTCGGCGGAGGCGGTCGACGGCTGGACACGGGTGGTGTCGACCCTCCTCGGCGAGGTCCGGGACGCGCGGGCGGCGCTGCCGACCGCCCCGGCCGGGGACGAGCGCGAGGCGGACGGCGACCTCGCGATGCTCGAGGACTCGCTCGCCGGGACCCTGTTCTGGCTGGTGGACCGCCGGCGGCTGGCGACCGACCCGCTCGCGGCCATCGGCACGGCGTCCTCGGGCATCCACGAGCTCCTGCGGCGCACGGACCTGGCAACGGACGAGCAGCGGGAGCTCGTCTCCGCGGCGGCGTCGCGGGCACGCAGCATCCCGCGGTTCCTCGAGCAGGCCGGGATGCTCCTCGAGACCTCTCCGCGGCCGCACCTCGAGGTGGCCTTGTCGCGCCTGCAGGGCTTCATCTCGCTCGTCGGCGACGAGCTGCCGCGGAGGACCGCCGAGGTCGGCGGCGACGTCCTCGAGGCGCGCGACGCCGGCGAGGTCGCCACCGAGGCGCTCGGCGCGTTCGGGGCGCTCCTGTCCGAGCTCGGGGAGCAGGATCCGGCCCCGTGGCGGCTCGGTCCGGAGCACCACGCACGGGCGCTGCGCTTCGCGGTCGGCACCGACATGGAGGTCGACGAGATCTCCCGGCGGGCGCGGCGGCTGCTCGACGAGGTGCGCGAGCAGATGGCCGAGGACGCCGCGGTCCTGCTGACGGCGCGTGGCCTCGACGTCCCGAGCGACGCCGACGAGCGCACCCGCCGTGGGCTCGAGGTGATCTCGCGCGACACCGTGGACCGCGGCGAGCTGATGGCCGTGGCCCGCGACGCCGTCCGCACGACGCACCGCTGGGCGGAGGAGACGGGCATCGTCGACCTGCCCCCGGAGCACCTGCTCACCGTCGCCGAGGTCCCGCAGTTCCTCCAGGGCGTGGCGGTGGCCTTCATCACGGCGCCGCCGGCGCTCGAGCCCGAGAGCGGCTGCACGTACTACCTCTCGCCGATCCCGGACTCGTGGGACACCGCACGGGCCGACTCGTTCCTCGCCGAGTACCACCGGCACGCGCTGCTGAACCTGGCGCTGCACGAAGCCGTCCCGGGCCACTGGGTCCAGCTCGAGCACGCGGCCCGCCACCCGCGACTGAACCGGCGCTGGATGTGGTCGTCGGCGTTCGCCGAGGGGTGGGCGGTCCACATCGAGCGGACCGCCGTCGCGCTCGGCTTCGGCGACGAGCTCGACGGAGTGGACGCGCCCGCCTACCGCCTGAGCCAGCGCAAGCTCGAGCTCCGGCTCGCCGCGAACGCGTTGCTGGACGTCGGGCTGCACGCCGGCGATCTCGACGACGACGCGGCCGTCCGGATGATGACGGAGGAGACGTTCCAGCAGGAGGCCGAGGCCACCGGCAAGCTCGTCCGCGCCAAGGTCACGAGCGGGCAGCTGTGCTCGTACTTCGTGGGAGGCGAGGAGTTCGCCGACCTCGAGGCCGAGGAACGGCGCCGCGCCGGCGACCGCTTCGATCTGGCGACCTTCCACCGGCGGGTGCTGTCGCACGGCACGCCGACGACCGCGGTCGTCCGCGCGGCACTCGCCGAGGACGACGGCACCCCGGAACGCCTGCCCTTCGTCCGTTCCGGCCACGCCGGGACCGGCAAGTAGGGTTCGCGCCGGAGCCGCCGTCCGCACGTCCCAGGAGTCCCACCGTGACCTTCAGCTTGGCGCTCACCGAGGAACAGCAGGCGGCCCGTGACTGGGCCCACGACTTCGCCCGCAAGGAGATGCGCGAGAAGGAGGTCGAGGGGCTGCCGGCGCACCGCTACTGGGACGAGGCCGAGGAGTTCCCCTGGGAGATCGTGGAGAAGGCGGCGGAGGTCGGCCTCTACGGCATGGACTACTACACGATGGCCGGCCAGGACACGACGGGGCTCACGACGGCCCTCATCATCGAGGAGCTCTTCTGGGGCTGCGCCGGCATCGGGCTCGCCATCTTCGGCTCCGGCCTCGCGCTCGCCGGACTCGCCTCCGCGGGCACCGGTGAGCAGATCGGCGAGTGGGCGCCGAGGATCTTCGGCACGCCCGACGACATCAAGGTCGGTGCCTACGCCGTCTCGGAGCCGGGCGCCGGCTCCGACGTCTCCAAGATCCGCACCCGTGCCGAGAAGGTCGAGGGGGGCTGGCTCCTCAACGGCGAGAAGATCTGGATCACCAACGGCGGCATCGCCGACGTCCACATCGTCGTCGCGACCGTGAACCCCGGCATGGGCCACCGCGGCCAGGCGTCCTTCATCGTGACCTCCGACATGGAGGGCTTCACCCAGACCAAGAAGGTCAAGAAGCTCGGCATCCGCGCGTCGCACACCGCCGAGCTCGCGCTCGTCGACGTGTTCGTCCCGGACGACCACCTCCTGGGCGGCGAGGACAAGCTCAACGCCAAGATCGAGGCGGCGAAGAACCCGGACCAGGCCAAGAAGTCGAAGTCGGGCGCGTTGTCGACGTTCGAGGCGACGCGTCCCATCGTCGGGATCCAGGCGGTCGGCATCGCCCGTGCCGCCTACGAGCAGTCCGTCACCTACGCGATGCAGCGTGAGACCTTCGGCGTGCCGATCATCCGCCACCAGGCCATCGCCTTCAAGCTCGCCGACATGGCCACCGAGATCGACGCCGCACGCCTGCTGTGCTGGCGCGGCATCAACATGGGCGTGACCTGGACCCCGTTCAAGCAGGGCGAGGGGTCGATGGCGAAGCTCAAGGCCGGGCGCGTCGCGGTCCAGGTCACCGACGAGGCCATCCAGGTCCACGGCGGCTTCGGCTACAGCCGCGAGTTCGACGTCGAGAAGTTCCACCGCGACGCGAAGATCTACGAGATCTTCGAGGGCACCAAGGAGATCCAGCAGCTGGTGATCTCGCGGCAGATCGCGCGGCACTTCGGCGGCGAGGGTGCCAAGAGCGCCTGAACGCCCTGGCAGGTCAGGTGGCGGGGCCCGTGTCGGGGTGGGTGCGGCGGCGCAGGGCCTGCGGCCCGTCCTGGGCGAGGGCGATCGCCTCGGACGGGGTCATCCGGATCGGGCCGGGCCGCTTGTCGAGACGGCCGTCGTGCACGCGCATGGTCCGGCCGCCCTCCGCGTCCGTCCCGGCCTGTGGGGCGTCCCCGGCCTGGGGGGGCTCGACGAGGTCGGCGGGTGCCGGCTCGGCCGCGACCGGTGGGTGCTCGAACAGCGGCGGGACCGGGTCGGTCGGGGGCGGGGCGACGGGCGCGGGCGCCTCCTCGTAGGCGCCGAACAGCGGCTCGTCGGCGGTCGAGCCGCCGTCGACCGGGAGCTCGGCTCGCTCCGGTTCCGGCCCCGGTTCCGGCCCTGGTTCCGGCTCCGGGATCGGCTCGGCGTCGGCCGCCTCGTCGTCCGCCCAGGTCGACTCGTCCCACGCGGGTCCCGATGCGGCGTCGACGAGGTCCGTGTGCTGGACGTGGTCGGCCGGCGCGGGCGGCTCGGGATCGAAGGCGGACAGCGCCTCGACCTCCGGGTCCTCGACCTCCGGGTCCTCGACCTCCGGGTCCTCG
>JAHWJY010000225.1 GCA_019348135.1 Actinomycetota bacterium | reverse complement strand
ACGTCCACTCCGGGACCGACCTCGACACGCTCATCTCCGTCGACGCCGGCGCGCAACAGGACCGGATCGTGGGCGGCTCGGCGCGCATCGCGGAGGAGCTGGCGCGGCCGCTCGGCGACCGCGTCGTGCTCGGCGCCGTCGTCCGCACGGTCCGGCACGGTGCCTCCGGGGTCGAGGTGTCGACGGCCGACGGGCGTGCCTTCCGCGCCGGCGCCGCCGTGGTCGCGCTGTCGCCGACGCTGGCCGGACGGCTCGTCTACGAACCGGGCCTGCCGAGCTGGCGCGACCAGCTCACCCAGCGGCTGCCAGCGGGGGCCGTGATGAAGTGCTTCGCGGTCTACGACCGGCCCTTCTGGCGGGACGCCGGCCTGACCGGGCAGGCGGTGTCGGACGAGGGTCCCGTGAAGATCACCTTCGACAACTCACCGCCGTCCGGGACGCCCGGGATCCTGCTCGGCTTCCTCGAGGCCGACGACGCCCGGCGGCTCGCCCGCGTCACGCCCACCGCCCGCCGCGAGGCGGTGCTGCGTCGCTTCGCCGACTACTTCGGTCCCGAGGCGCTCACCCCCCGGCACTACCTCGAGCGGGACTGGATGGCCGAGGAGTTCACCCGCGGCTGCTACGGCGCCCACTTCGTGCCGGGCGCGTGGACCGCGTACGGGGCGGCGCTGCGCCAGCCGGTCGGGCGCCTCGTGTGGGCCGGCGCGGAGACGTCCGACGTGTGGAACGGCTACATGGAGGGCGCCGTCCGGTCCGGCGACCGCGCCGCCGACGAGGTCAGCGACCTCCTCGCATCACACGGGTAGCTCGGGTTCACGCCCCCTCGCGTCGAACTCGTCGTCCAGCGCGATGTGGTCCGGGTCGGGGTCGTCGGCACCCATGCCGAGCATCGTGCGCAGCGTGCTCGTGTCGTCGATCGCGGTGTGGTCGATGTTGAGCTCGTCGAGGACCTCCTCGATCGAGTCGTAGATCTCGTCGGCCCGCAACCGGTCGAGCGCCGCCAGCACGTCCGGGTCGGCCTGGTTGACCCGGGCGACGCCGAGGAGGTCGTCACCGTCCGCGGGGAAGGCCGCGCCGTGCAACGCGGTCCGGACGTCGAGGTGGGTCGGCTCCATGGGGGCACTCCTGGGACGTCGGGGAGGGACCCAGATGCTGACGAACCGGACACGCCAGCGGTAGGGCCGACGGCCGTGGCCGCTCGGCGGTGGCCGTCGGGCCGTCCCCGTGACGGACCCGGCCGCGTCCGTCACGGCGCGCCGGGACCGTCCCCCGGGTCGCGCTGCGCACGTGCCGTGGCGGCGGTGATCGCCGGCGATGGGCCGACGACCGCCCGCAGCAGCGACAGCGTCGTCCGGGTGCTGACGCGCGCCGCGGCGGACAGGGTCCAGCTCCGCGGCACGCCGAGCACGTGGCGGACGTCACGCGGCAGGGTCGCGAGCGCGCCCGTGAGGATCGGGAGGTAGCCGAGACGGGTCGCGGGAGGCAGCGGCGGCCACAGCAGGAACCGCAGCGCCGCCCTGCCCTCGTCGTCCACGCCCAGCTCGGGGCCGTACCAGGCGAGGGCGGCGTCGAGGTCGGGGACCGACGTCGGCAGCGACCCGTCGGTGATCATCGGCAGCGGGAGCTCGCCGGCCCGCAGCGCCACGAGCGCGTCCGCGTCGGCGGACAGCGCCGTCAGGTCGACGCGGGGGTCGAGGAGCGCCGCGCCCCGCGACTGCTCCGCGACGAAGCGGTCGCGCGTCGCGGCGTCCGCCGGGGACGCGGCGTAGGCGGCGTCGGACGCGAGCATGCTGGCCGTCATGGCGACGGAGACCCAGGCCAGCAGGTGCGGGTCGTCGGCGGCGTACGCCCGACCGTCCCGGGCGCGACCACGGACGGTCCGGTGGACGGTCCGGACGGCACGGGTGACGGCCAGCGCCTCGGAGGTCGTCCCGAGGGCGAGCGTCGTCACGTACCCGGAGGTGCGCTGCAGCCGGCCGAGCGCGTCGTCGCGGAACGCCGAGTGCTCCGCCACGCCCGCCATCGCCAGCGGGTGCGTCAGCTGGAGGAGCAGCGCGCGGACGCCTCCGACGATCGCGGCGGCGTCACCGAGCACCCGCCACGACGCCGAGGCGGGCCCGAAGAGGCCGGCATCGCCGGCGTCGCCGTCCGGGTCGAACGGTGGACCCCCGAACACCCGCCCCAGAGCGCCCCGGACGCCGTCGCGCAGGACCGGGACGCCGTGGGGCGCGGCCCGGTCGAGGAGCGATCTCCGGCGCGCGTCCGTGTCGGGTGTGGTGGGGGTCGCGATGGGGGCCTCGTTCGACGCAGGGGCACCGTCGCAGGGTGCCGCGTCGCGGGTCGGCGCGCCCGGCCGCGGACCCGACCCCGTCCGGCCCCACGCGGCTGCCGAGCTGCACGCCACGCGCGCGAGCCCCGGGCGCTGGGGCGGCGGCGCGCGGGGCTAGCCTGTCCGTCCCGACGACGGATCGAAGGACGGGGCGAGCCATGACCGCCGAGGTGTTCGCCGGCCTGACCGCGATCGTCACGGGGGCCTCTCGTGGCATCGGGCTCGCCATCGCCACCGACATCGTCGCGCACGGCGGCCGGGTGTGCCTCACGGCCCGCAAGCAGGACGAGCTCGATGCGGCCCTGGCCGAGCTGCCCGGCGACGCCGCGATCGCCGTGGCCGGCAACACCTCGGACGCCACCCACCGCGAGGACGCCGTGCGGCGGACCATCGACGCGTTCGGGTCCCTCGACATCCTGGTGAACAACGCCGCCACGAACGTGCAGTACGGCGCCCTCGTGGACGCCGACCTCGCCGCCGTCGAGAAGATCCTCGCGGTGAACTACGTGGCCCCGATCGGCTGGGTACAGGCCGTGTGGCACGCGTGGATGGCCGAGCACGGCGGCACCATCCTGAACGTGGCCTCGGTCGGCGGGCTCCAGCCGGCACCGCTCATCGGTGCCTACGGCGGATCGAAGGCGGCGCTCATCCACCTCACGGCCCAGCTGGCCGTCGAGCTCGCCCCGCGGGTCCGCGTCAACGCCGTGGCCCCCGCCGTGGTCAAGACGACCTTCGCGCGGGCCCTCTACGAGGACCGGGAGGCCGAGGTGGCCGCCGGCTACCCCCTCGGCCGGCTCGGGGTGCCCCAGGACGTGGCCCACGCCGCACGCGCGTTCCTGGCTCCCGGCGCCGGCTGGATCACCGGGCAGACGCTGGTGCTCGACGGCGGGGCCTCGCTGGGCCCGGGATCACGCTGAGCCAGCGGTAGGCTCGTCCGTCCGCCGGGGCCGGAGGACACGTGGGCAAGCGCGAGGAGATCGCGCGGGAGCAGGCTCACGTCGACCGTGCCTACGCCCGCCTCGAGGTGCTCCGCGAGCGCGCCCGTGACCTCGGACGCGCCGGCCGCGACGCCGGCACCGGCTCGACGTTCCAGGCGTTGCTCGACCGGGACGTGTTCGTGTACCGGTCGGCGCTGCGGCTCGCGCAGCTGGAGCTGGGCGACGAGCCGCTCGTCTTCGGTCGGCTCGACCTCTCCGAGGAGGCGACCGAGGACGCCGAGGACAGCGAGCTCGACCGCATGCACATCGGACG
>JAHWJY010000024.1 GCA_019348135.1 Actinomycetota bacterium | reverse complement strand
CCCGGCTCCAGCACCGACTCGTCGGTGGTGCGCAGGCTGATCGTGCGCTCGCCCCAGTCGGGCGGGTAGCTCAGCCCGATGGGGTAGCCGCAGCGCCCGGTCCGCTCGATGCCGGCGCGCTCCAGCGCGCGGTACAGCGCGTTGGCGATGTCGCAGGCACGGTTGCCGGCACGGGCCGCGTCGAGACCGGCCTCGAGGCCCTCGACGAGCGCCGCCTCGGCGCGACGGACGTGGGCCGGTGGCTCGCCGAGGAAGACCGACCGGCACAGCGGGGCGTGGTAGCGCCGGTAGCACCCGGCGATCTCGAAGAACGTTCCCTCGCCGGCGCGCAGCGGCTCGTCGTCCCAGGTCAGGTGCGGCGCCGAGGCGTCCTCGCCACTCGGCAGGAGCGGCACGATGGCGGGGTAGTCACCGCCGAAGCCGTCCGGGCCGGGGACGCCGTCGATGCCGGCGTGCACGATCTCCGCGACGAGCGCGCTCTTGCGCAGGCCCGGCTCGGCCAGCTCCAGGATGCGGCGGTGCATGTGCTCGACGATGCGGGCCGCCCGGCGCATGTACACGAGCTCCTGCTCCGACTTGACCGCGCGCTGCCAGTTCACGAGCGCGGTCGCGTCCACGAAGGACGCGTCGGGCAGGCCGTCGGTGAGGTGCTGGTGCGCCGCCGCCGAGTAGTAGTAGTTGTCCATCTCGACGCCCACGCGGGCGTCGCCGAGGCCGACGTCGGCCAGCAACGCGGCGAGGTGCTGGTGCGGGTGCCGCTCCGTCGACTGCACGTGGTCGTCCGGGTAGCCGACGATGTGCTCGTGGTCCATGTACACGGTGCGCTTCGCGCCGTTGGCGTCCTGGATCCGTCCCCACCACAGCGGTGGCCGGTCGGCGGCGACGATCACCGCCTGGTGGGTGTAGAACGACCAGCCGTCGTAGCCGGTGAGCCACGCCATGTTCGAGGGATCGGTCGCGACCAGCACCTCGATGCCGCGCCGGTCCATCTCCGTGCGCACCTTCGCGAGCCGGGCGTCGTACTCCTCCTGTGTGAACGCGGGGCCGGCGCTCAATGCGCCAGCACCGCGCGGAGGAACGACCGCGTCCGGTCGTGCGCCGGCTCGTGGAGGAGCTGATCCGGCGGGCCCTCCTCGAGGATCCGACCGTGGTCGAACATGACCACGCGGTCGGCGACCTCCTTGGCGAACCCCATCTCGTGGGTGACGAGCATCATCGTGGTGGTCCCCTCCTCGGCGATGTCGCGCAGCACGCCCAGGACCTCGCCGACGAGCTCCGGGTCGAGGGCCGAGGTGACCTCGTCGAACAGCATCACGTCGGGGTCGGTCGCGAGCGAACGGGCGATGGCCACGCGCTGCTTCTGCCCGCCGGAGAGCTGCCCGGGGGCGTGGTTGGCGTGGGCGCGCAGGCCCACCTTGTCGAGCAGCTGGCGGCCGAGCTCGTAGGCCTCGTCCTTCGGCATGCCGTGGACCTTGATCGGCGCCAGGGCGACGTTCTCCAGCGCACTCATGTGCGGGAACAGGTTGAAGTGCTGGAACACCATCCCCACCCGCGAGCGGACCTGGCGGATGTGCTTCTCCCGCGCCGGCTTCAGCCCGTCCCCGTCCGGCTCGTGGTAGAGGGACTCGCCGTTGATGTCGATGGTGCCGGCGTCGGGGCGTTCCAGCGTCATGCACACGCGCAGGATCGTCGTCTTGCCGGACCCGCTCGGGCCGATGATGACCACGCGCTCGCCGGGCGCCACGTCGAGGTCGAGCTCGTTCAGCACGACGTTGTCGCCGAACGCCTTCGACACCTTCCGCATGCGGACGGCGGGGATCGGTTCAGATGCGGTCGTAGGCAAGGCGCGCCTCCAGTCGTCTCACGAGCCAGGCGGCCGGCAGGCTCACCAGCAGGAACCCGATGCCGATCAGGATGAACGGCTCCTGGGGCCGGAACAGTCGACCCGAGATGGTCGTGGCGAAGAACAGCACCTCGGTCACCGTGATCGCGTAGCCGAGCGGTGCGTCCTTGAACGCCGCGACGAGGAAGTTGCCCAGCGCCGGCAGCACGTTCGGGATGGCCTGCGGCAGGATCACCCGGGTCCACGTCGTCGTGGGGCCGAGGTTCATGGCGGTGGCGGCTTCCCACTGCCCCTCGGGGACGCTGTTGATGCCCGCGCGGTACGCCTCCGAGCAGTAGGCGCCGTAGTGGATGCCGAGCCCGATCACGAGCGCCTGCATGCGGCCGAGCCGGATGCCGGCGTCGGGCAGGGCGTAGAACAGGAAGTAGAGCTGCACCAGCAGCGGCGTGCTGCGCACGAACTCCACGAACCCCGCCGTCGGCCAGCTGACCACGCGGTGTTTCGAGCGTCGGCCCAGGGCGAGGACCAGCCCGACGACCAGCGCCACCGCGAAGCCGAACACCGTCGCCCGCGCGAGGACGAGCAGTCCCTTCAGCATCTCGGGGACGAGCGCCCAGAAGAAGGTCCAGTCCCACACGGTCGAGCCGTCGGGGCTCACGTCCACCCGGAAGTGGACCTGCTCCACCCCGGTCATGGCCAGCGCCACGCCCAGGATCGTGACGATCGTCAGGGGCATCATCACGTCGGGACGCCGCCACCATCGGGACTCGCCCACGCCGGGTGGCAGTGCGGCGTCGTCCGCGTCGACGGTCCCGTCCGTCGGGTCCTGCAGCGTGTCGCTCATCCGCCCGCTCCGGCCGTCTCGACACCGTCGGGCACCGGCTCGATGGGGGCGCGGGTGCCGTAGCTGCGCTCGGTGCGTCGCTCGGCGAGCCGGAAGAGACCGTTGATGACCTGTGCGACGACGAAGTAGATGACGAGCACGTTCGCGAAGAGCACCATCGTCGGCACCCGCTCGACGCCCGGTTGCGGCACGTCGAGCTTGCGCAGCGCGAGGGTGAGATCGGCGAGGCCCACCAGCGACACGAGTGCGGTGCCCTTGAGGATCTCGATCGTGAGGTTGCCCATGGGCGGGAGGATCACGCGCATGGCCTGGGGGAGGATGACGTAGCGCAGGCGCTGGGCGTCGGTGAGGTTCAGCGAGATGCTGGCCTCCGTCTGCCCCTTCGGCACGGACAGGATCGCGCCCCGGATGATCTCCGCCCCGTAGCCGCCCATGTTGAGACCGAGCGCGACGCCGCCGAGGACCAGCAGGCTCCGTTGCTCCAGACCCAGCAGGATCGGGATCGCGATGGCCATGAAGAAGAGCAGGATGATGGAGGAGATCCCGCGCGAGAACTCGACGTAGACGAGCGCGATCCCGCGGACCCAGCGGCGCTCGGAGAGGCGCGCCACGCCGAAGACCAGCGACAGGACGATCCCGAGGGCGAACGCAAGGCCGAGGACCTGGAGGGTGACGCTGAGACCTTCGAGCAGGCGCTCGTAGCGGAGGGGGCTGAGGATCAGCTCACCCATCGCCGTGCCTCCCTCATCGGATCCGTGCTCGTGCCGGACGCGGCGGGCCGACCGGATGCCCGGTCGGCCCGCGACGGTGCTAGCCGGCGAGATCCTCCACCGTGAGCTCCTGGGCGCGCAGGACGTCCTCCTCGGCGAAGCCGAACTGGGTGATGATCGGCAGCAGCGTCCCGGCCTCCTGCATCTCGTTCAGCTTGTCGTTGAACGCGTCGCGGAAGGCCTGGTCCTCCTGGCGGAAGCCGAAGCCACCGCAGCCGAGGATCTCCTCGCCGTTCTCGTCGAGGGGGAAGAACGACGTCGTCGTCTCGAAGCCCTCGCGCGACTCCACCTGGTTCAGGACCGTCAGCGAGGTGCCCGTCACCGCGTCCACACGGCCGGCGGAGAGCGCGTCGTACTGGGCGTTGACGTCCGTGAAGAGCTCGATCTGCTCCGCGGGCACGCCCGCGGTCTCGGCGTAGCCCTCCTCGACGGCACCCGACAGGATCGCGATGGTGGCGCCGGAGTCGACGACCGAGTTGAAGTCCGTGAGCCCGAGCGGGTTGCCCTCCGGGACGGCGAAGGCCTCACCGACGCAGTAGTCCGGGTCGGAGAACAGGATCTGCTCGGCGCGTTCGGCGTTGATGTACATACCGGCCGCGATCATGTCGAACTGGCCCGCCTGGAGCCCACCGATCAACGCCCCGAAGTCGACGACCTCCGCCTCGATGTCGTCGATCCCGAGCTCGGCGAGGACCGCACGTGCGACCTCGGGGGCCTCGCCGGTCGGCTCGCCGTCGTCGCCCTCGTAGCCGTACGGCACCTCGTTGGCGATGCCGATCTTGATCGTCCCGCGCGACCGCAGCTCCTCGAGGAGACCGTCGCCCGTCCCGGACGCGTCGTCGGCGGTGTCCTCCGCCGACGGGTCGGCCGCCGCGGTGGCGTCGGCATCGACCTCGGCGTCGTCACCGCCGCATCCGGTCGCGAGCAGCGCCATCGCCGCCAGCGCTGTGGTGGCCTTCAGCCACCGCGTCCTCGAGGTTCTGCGCATCCTGCTGCCTCTCTCCGGGGGTCGTCGCGCCTCCCAGCGCTGCGACGACCCTAGAGGTGTCCACCGAGTGTGTCCAGGGTGTATACAAAAGTCGTCGCCGCTATGCTGCGCCGACCGGCACCGACGGACGACGGGAGCGACCGTGGCGGAGAAGGGCCAGCGGACCCCGGTCGCCGAGATCTACCGGACGCTGCGCGACCGCATCTGCCTCCTCGACGTCGAGCCCGGGGCGCGGCTCCCCGAGGAGGCGCTCGCGGCGGAGTTCGGGGTGAGCCGCACGCCGATCCGGCAGGTGCTCGACCGGCTCGAGTACGACCGTCTCGTCGTGCAGCGGCCCGGGGCCGGCGCCACGGTGGCCGTCGTCGACGCCAAGGAGGTGCGCGACGTCTGGGCGGTCCGCCTCAAGATCGCCGAGCTCGTCGGGGACTTCGTCCGGCTCCCCGCGTCGCCCGCGGTGCTCGAGGAGCTGGGCGACGTCCGTCGCGGGGTCGACGCCGTCCGCGTCAGCCGCGACCTGCGCGAGCTCGGTGCCCTCTACAACCGCTACCACGAGGCCGTGCTCGCGGTGTTCTCGAGCGACACGCTGCGGCGCATCCACGACCAGCTCTACCACCAGACGGCCCGGGTGTGGTTGCAGTTCCTGCCGGAGATGGACCTCGACGCCGAGATCGACGTGATGGCGGACGAGGTCGACCAGACCACCCAGGCGATGGAGGGCTCGTCCGGCCCGCGCCTCGCGGAGATCCGGGTCGAGCACATGCAGATGCTGCTGTCCCGGTTCAACAGCCACGTCGCCCGCCCGCTCGGCTGAAGGAGCCCGCGGTGACCACGATCCGCGTCCTGACGGAGGCACACCTGCGCGCGGCCGTCGGGCTGGGCCGGGACGAGCTGGCCGCGGTCGCGGCCGTCTTCCCGCTGGTCAGCGCCGGCCGCGCGTCGATGCCGCCGATCATGCGCATCGACGTCCCCGAGCACCGGGGCGAGATCGACATCAAGTCGGCGTACCTGCCCGGCTACGCCGGCATCGCCGTGAAGCTCTCCGCCGGGTTCTTCGACAACCCCGCGCGGGGCCTGCCGAGCCTCGGCGGACTGATGATCGTGCTGGACACCGAGACCGGCGTGCCGGTGGCCGCGCTGTTCGACAACGGCTACCTCACCGACGTGCGCACGGCGCTGGCCGGGGCCGTCGCGAGCGACCACCTCGCGCGTCCGGACGCGACCGTCGCGGCCGTCCTCGGCGCCGGCGTGCAGGCGCGGCTGCAGCTCGAGGCGCTGCGGCTCGTCCGCCCGCTCGAGCGCGCCGTCGTCTGGGCACGGCGCGGCGAGGAGGCACGGCGGTTCGCCGACGAGGTCGGCGCGGCGCTGGCCCTGCCGATCGCCGTGGCGGCGTCGCCGGCGGAGGCCGCCGCCGAGGCCGACATCGTGGTCACGACCACGCCGGCGACCGAGCCGCTCCTCGACGCGTCGATGGTCCACCCCGGGCTCCACGTCACCGCCGTCGGCTCCGACGCCGAGCACAAGCAGGAGCTCGCCGCCGACCTCGTGGCCGCGGCCGACCTGTTCGTCTGCGACCGTGTGGCGCAGAGCCTGCGGCTGGGCGAGCTCCGCGCCGCCGTCGCGGCGGGGTTCGACGAGCGCCGCGCCGTCGAGCTGGGGGACGTGATCGCGGGTCGTGCCGCCGGCCGGCCCTCGCCGGAGGCGGTCACGGTGTGCGACCTCACGGGGACGGGGGCGCAGGACACGGCCATCGCGGCGCTCGCGGTCGAGCGCTGCGCCGCTCGTGGCACGGGGACGACCATCGATGCGTGACGGGCAGCCGTCCGTCGAGGACGTCGAGGACGCCGTCGGCCGCGTGCGCGAGGTCGCGATCAGGACGCCGGTGGTCGCCTCGCCGGCGCTGTCGCGCCGGGTCGGGGTCGACGTCGGGCTGAAGCTCGAGTCGCTGCAGCCCACGGGCAGCTTCAAGGTGCGCGGCGCGGCGGCGCGGATCCTGTCGCTCGACGCCGCGACGGCCGCCCGCGGTGTCGTGACCGCCTCGACCGGCAACCACGGGCGTGCCGTCGCCTACGTCGCGCGCGAGCGCGGCATCCCGGCCACCGTGTGCGTGTCGGACAACGTCCCGGCGGGCAAGCTCGCGGCCCTCCGCCGGCTCGGCTGTGACCTCGTCGTCGGGGGTCGGTCGCAGACGGAGGCGTTGGTGGCCGCGGGGGAGCGGGTGGCGTCCCAGGGGATGACGCTGGTGCACCCGTTCGACGATCCGGCCGTCATCGCCGGCCAGGGCACCGTGGGGCTCGAACTCGTCGAGCAGTGGGAGCACGCGGCGGTGGTGGTGGTGCCACTGTCGGGCGGCGGGCTGCTGGCCGGCGTGGCCCTGGCGGTGAAGGCCCGGCGCCCCGACGTCCGCGTGGTGGGCGTGTCGATGGAGGACGGTGCGGTGATGGCCACGAGCCTGGCCGCCGGGAGCCCGGTGGAGCTCGACGAGCTGCCCACGCTGGCCGACAGCCTCCAGGGGGGCATCGGCGCCGACAACCGCCACACGTTCGCGATCGTCCGCGAGCTCGTCGACGACGTCGTGCTCGTCGGTGAGGAGGCCATCTGGGCCGCGATGCGGTCCGTCTACGACGAGCACCGGGTCGTGCTCGAGGGTGCGGCGGCCGTCGGGGTGGCGGCGCTGACGACCGGACTCGTCGTGGCCGACGGCCCCGTCGTCGTGGTGTGCTCGGGGGGGAACGCCGAGCCCGAGCAGGTCGCCGCCATGGCGCGTGGGGACGCCGCCCCGCCGACGTGACGTCAGTGCCGGGCGCGGTGCTCGGCGACGTGGACGCGGGTCGCACAGGTCTTGGAGCAGTAGCGCTGGCTGCGGTTGCGGGTCGTGTCGACGAACACGTTCGGGCACCGCGGCGCCGGACAGCGACCCAGCCGACCGCCGCCGTAGTCGACGACGACGTGTGCGAGGGCCATGGTCAGCGACGCCCCGACGCGCCGGACGTCGGCCCCGTCGTCCGGCACGAAGTGGAAGTGCGGTCCCTGACCGTCGTGGTCGGCGATGAACGGCGTCGGTTCGTATGACGACAACAGGGCGTTGAGCAGCTCCACCCGCTCGCGGTCGCTGCCCGCCTCGAACACGGCCCGGATGCGGCCGGCGAGGTCGCCGAACGCGGCGAGGTCGACCGGCCCGTCGCGCAGCCCGTAGAGCCGGAGGACGTCGCGGACCTCGCTCGGGTCGGGCTCGCCGAGGGCGAACAGGTTCGCGAGCGCGACGGCCTCCGACACGGTCTGCCCGGTGAAGGTGTCGTAGTCCATGCCGCCCCTCCGTCTCCGGCCGCCCACACGCGGACCGTTTACAGCGCCGCGTGGTCCGTGTACCGTCGCGCCCTGTAAGTGCCTTCGCGCACTTCACACCTTACCGCCGGGGGAGCCCCTCGGCACGCACGGAGGAGCCGGTGACGGTGACGCCTGACCCCGCGACGCTCGCCTCCCTGCAGCGGCGCATCCTGTGGCTGGCCGTGCGGATCGTCGACGCGGCGAACCACGACCGCCCGTCGGCCGACGGGCTGAAGGTCGGCGGGCACCAGGCGTCCTCGGCGTCGATGGTGTCGCTGATGACCGCGCTGTGGTTCGGCCACCTCGGACCGGAGGACCGCGTGGCGGTCAAGCCGCACGCGTCGCCGGTGCTCCACGCGATCCAGTACCTCCTCGGCAACCTCGAGCGCGACGACCTCACCACCCTCCGTGCCTTCGGTGGGCTGCAGGCGTACCCCTCGATCACCAAGGACCGCTTCCCGGTCGACTTCTCCACCGGCTCGGTGGGGCTCGGGGCCGTCGCCCCGCTGTTCGCCGCCGTGACCCGTCGGTACGTCGACGAGCACTTCGGTGCCCGACCCGACGCCCGGTTCTTCGCCCTGCTCGGCGACGCGGAGCTCGACGAGGGCAACGTGTGGGAGGCGATGGCGGACCCCATCGCCCAGGGCGGGCTCGGCAACGTCACCTGGATCGTCGACCTCAACCGGCAGAGCCTGGACCGGGTCGTGCCCGGCGTGAAGGCGGCGCGCCTGAAGCAGATGTTCGCGGTCAACGACTGGCAGGTGATCGAGGCCAAGTACGGCCACCGCCTCACGGCGGCGATGGACGCGCCCGGCGGGGACGCGCTGCGACGGTGGATCGACGAGATGCCCAACGAGCGCTACCAGCGCTCGCTCGGGCTCGCCGGTGCGGACCTGCGTGCGTACTTCCTCGACGGCGCCGACGCCGCCGTCGCCCGGTCCCTGGCGGACGTCGCGGACGGCGACCTCGCCGGCGTGGTCCACGACCTCGGTGGCCACGACATCCCCACGCTCCTCCGTGCCTTCCGCGAGGCCGACGACGATCCGGACCGCCCCGCGGTGGTGTTCGCCTACACCGTGAAGGGATGGGGGCTGCCGATCGCCGGCGACCCGATGAACCACGCGACGCTGCTGACCCCGGAGCAGGTCGCCGACCTGCGCGGCGTCCTCGCCGACCCCGACGACGAGTGGGCGCCCTTCCCGGACGGCACGCCCGAGGCGGAGGTCGTCGCCGGCACGCGTCGGCGCCTCGACCGGCCCGTGCCGGCCCCCCGTCCCGCGGACGTCCCGGTGCCGGACGAGGTCGGACTGCGGCCGCGCAAGCCCGCGTCGACCCAGGCGTCGCTCGGTCGGCTCGTGGCCCGGCTCGGCCGGGACGAGGCGGTGCGCCGGCGCATGGTCACCACCTCGCCGGACGTCGCGGTCTCCACCGGGCTCGCGGGCTGGATCAACTCCGTCGGGGTGTTCCACCACGCCCGCACGAGCGAGGCGACGGAGGGGCAGCTGCTGCGCTGGGCGGAGCACACCAAGGGCCAGCACATCGAGCTCGGCATCTCGGAGATGAACCTGTTCAGCATGCTCGGGCAGCTCGGTGACGCCGAGCGGTTGCACGGCGAGCGGTTGCTCCCGATCGGGACCCTCTACGACCCCTTCGTCTGCCGCGGACTCGACGCGTTCATCCACGCGCTCTACTCCGGGGCGCGGTTCGTCGTCGCGGGCACGCCGGCCGGCGTCACCCTGAGCCCCGAGGGCGGTGCCCACCAGTCGAGCGTCACGGCGTCGCTGGCGCTCGAGCTGCCCAACCTGACGGCGGCCGAGCCGGCCTACGTCGGCGCGCTCGACTGGCTCCTCTGCGACGCGCTCGACTCGCTGGCCAACGACGCCGAGGGCGGGGCGTTCTACCTCCGTCTCACCACGCGCGAGCTCGACCAGGCCCCGTTCGAGGCGGCGGCTGAGCGGCTCGGCGACGACCGCCTCCGCGCCGACGTGCTCGCCGGCGCGTACCGACTGCACGAGCCGGACGTCGAGGGTCCGGCCGTGACCCTGTGCGCCTCCGGGGCCGTGATGCCCGAGGTGCTCGCAGCCGCCGACGAGCTCGCCTCCGAGGGCATCGCCGCGGCCGTCGTCGACGTGACCTCGCTCGACCGTCTCTACGTCGGCTGGCGGACGGCGATGACGGGCGCGATCCGTCGCGCCCGCCGGCCGCGTCGCGACTTCCACCTCGCGCGCGTCCTCGGTGCCGACCCGGGGCCGCTCGTCACCGTCCACGACGCCTCGCCGCACGCGATGGCCTTCCTCGGCTCCGCCGTCGGTCGTCCCGTGGTCCCGCTCGGCGTCGACACGTTCGGCCAGTCCGGGACGATCGCCGATCTGTACGCCGTGCACGACCTCACCGCCGGGCTGGTCGCCAACGCGGCGCTCGCGGCGCTCGACCTCGTCCCCTGACCATCGCCCACCCGCTCGCTCCCGAGGAGGCTCCCGTGGAGTCCACCGACCCGTACCGCCCCGGCCGCGCCCACACGTCGCGTACCTCCCCGGTGGTCCCCGCCATCTACCAGACGACGACGTTCGAGCTGGACGACCGCGCCTACGAGGACATCCAGGGCACCGGCGGGCTGCACGAGACGTGGTACTCGCGGTTCTCCAACCCCACCGTCCAGGCCGCGGCGGACGACATCGCCCGTCTCGAGGGTGCCGAGCACGGTCTCATGACCGCCAGCGGGATGGCCGCGATCGCCACGACGCTCGTGACCCTGTTGCGGGCCGGCGACACGCTCGTCGCGTCGAAGCAGGTCTACGGGGACACCGGGGACCTGATCGAGCGCGACCTGCCGGGGCTCGGGGTCACGGTCGTCCGCGTCGACGCCTTCGACACCGAGGCGTGGCGCCGTGCCATCGCGGAGCACGCGCCCCGCGTCGTGTACGGCGAGACGCTGTCCAACCCCCAGCTGCGGGTGATGGACATCCCGTCGATCGCCGAGGCGGCGCATGGAGCGGGCGCGACGGTCGTGATCGACAACACGTTCGCGACACCGTTCTGCACCCGTGCGCTGGACCTCGGGGCGGACGTGGTCGTCGAGTCCGCGACCAAGTTCCTCGCCGGGCACTCCGATGTGATCGCCGGCTCCATCGCCACGAACGACGGTGCGCTCATCGAGGAGATCCAGCGGCGCATCATCACGTTCGGTGGCTCGCTGGACCCCCACGCCGCCTTCCTCGTCTGGCGCGGGGTGCGCACCTTCCGCGTCCGCCTCGAGGAGGCGTGCCGGGTGGCCGTCGAGCTCGCCACAGCGATGGCGGAGGAGGAGGGCGTGACGGCGGTCATCCACCCCAGCCGGAGCGATCACCCGGATGCCGGCGCGGTCGTGGACCGGGTCATGCCCGAGCGGCGCGGGGCGATGCTGACGCTCGTACTCGAGGGCGGGGACGAGCGGGCCCTGCGCGCCGTCCGGAGCCTGCGCGTGGCGGTCGAGGCCACGAGCCTCGGTGGCGTCGAGACGCTCGCGAGCCTGCCGTTCAACTCCTCGCACTTCAACATGTCGCCGGAGGAGCGGCTCGAGGCCGGCATCCTCCCCGGCATGCTGCGGCTCGCGATCGGGCTCGAGGGCGTCGAGGTGCTCCTCGACGACCTCCGCCAGGCGATCACGTCCAGCGGCTGACGGGTCAGTCCAGGGCGTCCAGCAGCGCGTCGGCGAGGCCGCCGAACCCCGCACCCTTGACCAGGCACCGGACGGCGCCCAGCTGCCGTGCCTCCTCGATCGTCGCGTCGTCGGTGAACCCGGTCAGGACGACCGTCCGCGGGCGGGCACGGCCGGCGAGCGCGGCCAGGACCTCGAGTCCGTCCATCCCCGGCATGCCGAGGTCGAGGAGCAGGAGGTCGGGATCGAGCTCCTCGACCATCTCGAGCGCGAGTCGGCCGTCCGCGGCGTCGCCCGCGACCACGAGGCGACCGTCGCGTTCGAGCAGCAGTCGCAGGAGGTGGCGCAGGTCGGACTGGTCGTCGGCGATCACGACGGTCGGCCTCACCCGGCGTCCTCCGGGCCGTCCGTCGCGCGATCCCGGCCGTGCCGGAGGTCGCCCGGCCGTATGCCTCCGCGGCCGCGCCCGACGTCGGCGAGGAGGTCGGCCACCACCGCCTGGGCGCTCGCGGTGGCCCGCTCGGTCGCCTGGCGTGCGCGTGCGAGGTCGCCGAGCTCCAGCGCGAGCCACACCTCGCTCAGCCCCTGGACGATGCGATCGTGCACCTCGAGGGCCGTGTGCTTGCGGGCCGTCGCCCGACGCAGCTCGTCGGCGGCCTCCTCCAGCGCGACCCGCTCGGTGATGTCCTGCATCGTCCCGAGGACGTACAGGAGCTCGCCGTCCGCGGTCGTCGTGGCCGTGGAGCGACCCTCGACGACCTTGACCGTCCCCGTCGGTGTCACGATCCGGTGCTGCGTGGTCCGCGGCGTCCCGTCCCGGCGGACCTCCTCCGTGCGGGTGGTGACGAGCTCGAGGTCGTCGGGATGGATCCGCTCCAGGTACCGGGCGACGCTCGGCTCGGTGCCGTCCGGCTCGTAGCCGAGGATGCGGTAGAGCTCGTCGGACCACCACAGCTCGTCGTCCACGACGTTCCAGTGGTAGACGCCGATCCGGGCCGTGCGGGTGACCTCGTCGAGCTGCCGCTGCGCCTCGCGCTCCGCCGAGACGTCCAGGCTCGAGAGCAGGAAGCGGTCGTCGTCCAGGGCGAGGACGTCCACGTGCACGGACTGGCGGCCCCCGGGGAGGTCGCGGACGGTGTCGTAGGTGTGGTGGCCCCGTTCCCGCGCCGTCTCGATGTGCGCGAGGACGTCGGCGGCGTCCTCCGGGGGGTAGATGTCGCGGAAGGTGCGTCCGAGGAGCTCCTCGACCGTGAACCCGAGACCGTGTGCGGCCGATCGCCCCGCGAGCTCGAAGACGGCGTCGTCACCGACCACACGCACGACCGCCACCCGCGCCGGCGTGTCCTCGACGAGGCGCCCGAGGACGGCATCGGACCAATCCGGCCTTCCCACCATGGCGATCCCCTCTCGCCGCCGCCGCGGACCCTACTTCCCCGGGCCCCGGGGAGCGGCTGGTCGGTGCGCTCAGGCGCGATCGACGAAGGCGACGCAGCACCGGTCCGGTGCCGGGTCGAGACGCGCCTCGGTCTCCGCTCCCAGCGCCTCGGCGACGCCGGTGAGCATGGCGAGGTTCATCCCGCAGACCAGCTCGCTGTGCTCCTGGGCGAGGCGGTGGAAGGGGCAGTTCCGGAGCCGGGTGACGCCGGCGTCGTCGTAGGGCTCGAAGCCCTGGCCTTCGAGGTGTGCCACGAGATCGCCCGGCGTCCCGGCGTGGCCCGCCAGCTCCCGGCCGAGCTCGTCGGCGGCGCGGTGGAGCGCCTCGCGGACCGTGCCGGTCGCATCCGACGCCGCGGCCCGGGCGAGGAGCTCGGCCGCGAGGCGGTAGTCGCGCGGGGGGACGCTGACGGCGAACTCGTGGTCGGAGCGCTCGTAGTGCTTCGCCGGCCGGCCCGCGCCGGGCCCCGTGCGCCCCTCCGGACGGGCGAACGAGACGGCGAGCAGTCCCTGGGCCGCCAGCTTGTCGAGGTGGTAGGCGACGAGCGAGCGGTCGATGTCGAGAGCCACGCTGGCGTCGTCGCGCGTGACGGGGCCACCGGCGGCCGCGACGAAGTCGTAGAGGCGACGGCGGGTGGCGTCCTCGAGGCTGCAGACGGGATCGAGGTGCGCGGGATCGAGGGCGATGGTGGTCCCCCTGGCGACGTGACGTGACCAGTATGAGCAACGGGCATTGACTTTAGAACGACGAGCGTTCTATGGTGAAAGCACGTTCATCTTACAACCTGGAGGTCCCGATGACGTCGATCACCGCTGATGCCGCCGACACCCGTCGGGCCGACCCGACCGACCCCGCGTTCCAGGCGTTCACCCTCCTGCGGGTCGGGTTCACCGTCGCCCCGATCCTCTTCGGGCTCGACAAGTTCACCGAGGTGATGGTGGACTGGTCGACCTACCTGTGGTCCGGGGTGGTGTCGGTGCTGCCCGGCTCCGCGGACGCGATCATGCTCGGCGTCGGCGTCGTCGAGATCGCCGCCGGCGTGCTGGTCGCGGTCCGCCCACGCATCGGCGGCTACGTCGTCGCGGCCTGGCTCGCGGGCATCATCGTCAACCTCCTGCTGGTCGGTGGGTTCCTCGACATCGCCCTGCGCGACGTCGGTCTCCTGATCGGGGCGCTCGCCCTCGCCCGCCTCGCCGCCGGCTTCCCGGCGACGGGCACCCCCGGCACGGCGTCCCGGTGACGGCGGCGACCGCTGCGATCGGTGCGCGCCCGGATCCCTCCTCCCCGGTCCTGCTCGCACGCCCCCTGGACCTGGAGCGCGCGACGTCCGCGGTGGCCGACCTCCTCGATGCCCTCGGCCTCGACCGGCGCACCGACGGGCTGGCGGACACCCCGGCACGGGTCGCGCGGATGTTCGGCGAGCTGCTCACGCCCGAGCCGTTCGAGGCCACGACCTTCCCCAACGACGCCGGCTACGACGAGCTCGTGCTCGTCTCGGACATCCCCTTCACGTCGCTGTGCGAGCACCACCTCCTGCCGTTCCGCGGCACGGCCCACGTCGGCTACCTGCCGGGTGAGCGGATCGTCGGGCTGTCCAAGCTCGCGCGCCTCGTGGAGTCCTTCGCACGCCGACCGCAGGTCCAGGAGCGCATGACCGCGCAGATCGCCGACTGGCTGCGCGACCACCTCGAACCCCGCGGCGTCGGCGTCGTCCTGGAGGCCGAGCACCTCTGCATGAGCATCCGCGGCGTCCGCGCCGACGGCGCCCGAACGGTGACCTCGACCCTGTACGGGCTGCTCCGGGACCGGCCAGCCGCGCGGCAGGAGTTCCTCGAGCTCGCACGTCCGAGCCGGGGGCGGTCGTGACCGCCGCGATCGCGGACGTCGTGCTCGTCGGTGGCGGCCTGGCGAGCGCCGCCGCCGCCGAGGCGATCCGCCAGGACGGCTTCGACGGTCGCGTCACCCTCGTCACGGACGAACCGCACCACCCGTACGAGCGGCCGCCCCTGTCGAAGGCGGTGCTCATGGGCGACGCCCCGCCCGACACGGCCTACGTCCACGCGCCCGACTTCTACGCCGACCACGACATCGACGTCGTGACCGGCGATCCGGTCACCGGAATCGACCGCCACGCCGGCACCGTCACCACCGCATCCGGGACCGAGCGTCGCTTCGACCGCCTGCTGCTGGCGACCGGCGCCCGGCCACGGACGCTCCCGCTCGGGGCGGGCCTCGACGGCGTCGTGACGCTGCGCACGCTCGACGACTCCGTCGACCTCGGTCGGCGCCTCGGGGAGACCCGGCACGTCACCATCGTCGGCGCCGGCTGGATCGGCTGCGAGGTCGCCGCCGCCGCGCGGCACCTCGGCGCCGCCGTGACGGTGGTCGATCCGCTGGCCACGCCGTTGCAGCGGGTGCTCGGGCCGCGGATCGGGGCCGTCTTCGCCGACCTCCACCGCGCGAACGGGGTCGAGCTGCGCCTCGGGGTGGGCGTCACGGACCTCCGTGGGGACGACGCCGTCCGGCAGGTGGTCACGAGCGACGGCTCCACCATCGACACGGAGCTCGTCGTCGTCGGCATCGGTGTCGTCCCGAACACCGAGCTCGCGGAACGTGCCGGGCTCGGGGTGGACGACGGCGTCCTCGTCGACGAGACGCTGGTCACCGCCGACCCACGCATCTTCGCCGCCGGCGACGTGGCCAGCGCGTGGCACCCGCGCTACGGACGTCGTCTGCGGGTGGAGCACTGGGCCAACGCCCGCCACCAGGGCGCCGCGGCGGGACGGAACCTCCTCGGTGCGGGCGAGGTCCACGACCGGCTCCCGTACTTCTACAGCGACCAGTACGACGTGGGGCTCGAGTACGTCGGGCTGGCCGGGACCGACGACGACGTCGTCGTCCGCGGCGACCTGGCGGCGCGAGAGTTCATCGCCTTCTGGCTCGCCGACGGGTGCGTCACCGCCGCGATGAACCTCAACGTCTGGGACGTCGTCGAGGATCTCGAGGCGATCGTCGGGAGCGGGCGTCGTGTCGACCGCTCACGCCTGGCCGACCCCGAGCTGCCGCTCGCGGAGGTCCGGTCCTGAACTCTCCGCCCGTCAGGCGAGCGCTCGCAGACCGGCGGTGACGGCGGCCGCGAGCACGACGACCACGACGAACGGGGCGCGACGCCACACCGCGACGCCGGCGACCGCGAGACCGACGGCGCGCTCGTCGAGGGCCGGGCCGGCGTCGCCGCCGAAGGTCTGCACCACGACGAGTGCGGCCAGCAGCGCCGGCGGGAGGAGCGCGACCGTGCGCAACGCCACCGGCCCCACGGCCAACCGCCCCCCGAGGACACCGGCCGCCTTGAACAGGTAGGCGCCGACGGACAGCACGAGCACGGCGGTCCAGCTCACGTCGGCTCCCCCGCACCACCGCGGACGTCGCCCCGCCGACCGAGGAGGAGGCCCGGCACGATGCCGACGGTCGCGAGCAGGATGGGGACCCCCGGCGGGGTGAACGGCAGCGCGACGGCGGCCACGAGCGCGCCGGAGGCCGCGGCGAGCCGTCCTCCGCGCCCCCGCAGGAGCGGGACCAGCAACGCCAGGAAGCCGGCGGGGAACGCGATGTCGAGACCGAGCGCGGCGGGGTCGCCGATCACCTGCCCGCCGAGCGCACCGATGACCGTGCCGAGGTTCCAGAAGACGAAGACCGACAGCCCGGTGGCCCAGAACGCGCCCTCGGTGTGGGCGGCGTCCTCCTGCCCGACCGCCATGGCGGTGGACTCGTCGATCACCAGGTGCGCCGCGGCGAGCCGCCGGGTCAGGCCGCCACCGAGGGAGGGGGAGAGCGCGAGCCCGTACGCCCCGTTCCGCGCCGCGAGCAGCAGGGCCGAGCCCAGGGCCGCCGCCACCGTGCCGCCGCCGGCGAGGACGCCGACGACCGCGAACTGCGACGCGCCCGTGAACGTGAGGAGCGACAGCGCGATCGTCTGCGCCAGTCCGATCCCGGCGGCGGTGGACAGCACCCCGAACGTCATCCCGAACACGCCGACGGCCGCCCCCAGCGCGACGGCCGGGCGGAGGTAGGGCCGGCGCCCCTGCGTCACGCCCGCTCGTCGAGCGCGGAGCGGACCGCCCGCACCGCGACGCTCACGGCGTCGAGCCTGGGGTGCTCGTCGGACTCGACCTCGCGGATGAGCTCGATCGCGTGGCGGAAGGCCGTCTCGCGCCGCGTGAGGAAGCGCTGCACCGCCTCCGGCTCGGCCAGCGACGGCTCCTCGCTGAGGGTCCGGGCCACGGCCGCCCGCTGGACCTCCCGCAGGTCGGACAGGAGGCCACCGTGCTGCCACCTCGCCCAGCGACCCTCCGGCTCGATGCGGTCGAGCACACGACGGAGCCGGTCGACGCCCAGCGCGCTGGCGAGCCGCAGGAACGCGTCCACGACGGCGCTGGCGCTGCGCGTGCTGTCCGGTCCGAGCCCGCGGGTGACGGCCGCCACCTCGGGGCCGAGCGTGAGGTCCCGGCTCGTCGCGAGGTAGGCGGCGAGCTCCGGATCGACCAGGTCGTCCATCAACGTGTTCGCGCGTTCGACGCGCCGGCGGCGCTGGTCGTCGGTCCCGACCTGCATCAGGTCACCACGGAAGGCCTCGACCACGGGGGCGTCGCGTTCGATCACCGAGGCCACGTCCACGACGACCGGGTCGTTGAGGTAGGCGCGCGTCAGCTCGATCACCGTCTCGTCGACGCCCCGCTTCAGCGCGAGCTGACGGTCGGGATCGAGGACGGTCGCCAGCTGCTCGAGCCCGGTCCACGCCCAGTCGGCGTCGGCCACGGCGCGCGCGGCCCAGTAGGCCGCCACGACCCGCGCGCGGGGGAGCCCGGCCTCACCTGCCAGCCGGAACACGAACGTGGTGCCGAGCCGGTTCACGAGGTCGTTGGCGACGATCATGGCGACCAGGTCGCGCCGCAGCCGGTGGTGGGTGACGAGGTCCCCGAAGCGCTCGACCAGGAGCGGCGGGAAGTAGGTCGTGAGCGTCGTCTGGAAGGCCGGCTGGTCCGGGAGGTCCGACGCCAGGAGGTCGGCCGCGACCACGCGCTTGGCCGACGCCAGGAGCGTCGCCAGCTCGGGGCGGCTGAGCCCGGCGCCGGCGTCGGCCCGCTCGGCCATCTCGGCGGTGTCCGGCAGGGCCTCGATGGGGCGGTCGAGTCCCGCCTCGGCCTCGAGCGTGCGCATGGTGGCCTCGTACTGGTCCACCATCCGGACGCTCGTTCGGGCCTCCTGGGACAGCGTCCACGTCTGACGGTCCACGTCGCACAGCACGTGCTCGACGATGTCGTCGGTGACCTCGGCGAGGAGGGCGTCCCGCTCGGCGTCGTCGATGCGGCCGTCCTCCACCGCCATGCCGAGCAGGATCTTGACGTTGACCTCGTGGTCGGAGATGTCGACGCCGGCGGCGTTGTCGACGGCGTCCTGGTTGATGCGGCCGCCCCGGCGGGCGTACTGGACCCGACCGCGCTGCGTGATCGAGAGGTTGGCGCCCTCGCCGAACACCCGTGCCCGCACGTCGTCCGCGTCGACCCGGAGGTCGTCGTTGGCGCGGTCGCCGATGTCGTCGTTCGTCTCGCTGGACGCCTTGACGTACGTGCCGATGCCACCCGCCCAGAGGAGGTCGACCGGGGCACGCAGGATGGCCTGGATCAGCTCGTCGGGTGACAGCTGCTCGTCGTCGATGCGCAGGACGGAACGGACGGCGTCGTTCAGCTCGATGGTCTTGACGTCCCGTGACCACACGCCGCCGCCCTCGGACAGCAGCGCCCGGTCGACGTCCTGCCACGTCGTGCCCGGCGTGGTGAACAGGCGCTGGCGCTCCTCGAACATCGCCGCCGCGTCGGGATCGGGGTCGATGAAGATGTCGCGGTGGTCGAACGCGGCGACGAGGCGGATGGTGCGCGACGCCAGCATGCCGTTGCCGAACACGTCCCCCGACATGTCCCCGATGCCCACGACGGAGATGGGCTCGGTCTGGGTGTCGATGCCGAGCTCGCGGAAGTGGCGTCGGACGGCGAGCCACGCTCCCCGCGCGGTGATGCCGAGCGCCTTGTGGTCGTACCCCCGCGAGCCGCCGGACGCGAAGGCGTCGCCGAGCCAGAACCCGTAGTCGGCGGCGACGGAGTTCGCGAGGTCGGAGAAGGTCGCCGTGCCCTTGTCGGCGGCCACGACGAGGTAGGGGTCGTCGCCGTCGTGTCGACGGACCCCCGGGGGCGGGACGACCTCGCCGGCGGCGAGGTTGTCCGTGAGGTCGAGCAGACCACGGATGAAGGTCACGTACTGGCGCTCGACCTCCGCCCGGAGCTCGGCGCGGTCCGCCGGGGGACGCTTGACGACGAAGCCGCCCTTGGCACCGGTGGGCACGATCACGGCGTTCTTGAGGATCTGGGCCTTGAGCAGCCCGAGCACCTCGGTGCGCACGTCGTCCTGGCGGTCGGACCAGCGCAGCCCGCCCCGCGCCACCGCACCACCGCGGAGGTGGATGCCCTCCACGAGCGGGGAGTAGACGAAGATCTCGCGGAACGGCACCGGTCGCGGGACGTCGGGGACGCGCGAGGGGTCGAACTTGAACGCCACGTACGGGATCCGGCGTCCGTCGGGGCGCTCGACCTCGGCGTCGTCGCGGAAGGCGTTGGTGCGCAACGTGGCGTCCACGAGCGCGAGCATGGACCGCATGATGCGGTCGTGGTCGAGCCGCACCACGTCGTCGCAGCGGTCGACGACGCGCTGGCGGTGGACGGCGAGCTCGTCCTCCGACGCCTCGACGGCGGGGGAGAACTTCGCGTCGAAGTACGCCATCAGCGCCCCGACGACGTCGGGGTGCGCGGCCAGTGCCTCGTTGACGTACTCGGGGGTGTACGCGGTCCCCACCTGGCGTCGGTAGCGGCGGTAGGCACGCAGCACGGACACCTGGCGCCAGGTGAGACCGCCCGACAGGACGAGGCGGTTCATCGAGTCGACCTCGAACTGCCCGCGCCAGGCGGCGATGGTCGCCTCGGCCAGCCGGTCCCCGTCCCGGGCGACGTCGATGGAACCGCCGCCGCTCGCCCGCACCCCGAAGTCGCTGATCCCGAGCCGCGGGCCGTCCCCCTCGAGCGCGTGGGGGATCTCCTCGACGACCGTCAGCCCGAGCGACTCGAGGATGGGGATGAAGCTCGACAGCTCGAGCATGTCCCCACGCTGGACGGCCTTCAGCCGCACCAGGCCACCGTTGCCGGACGGGTGCAGGACGACGGCCAGCTCGGTCTCGTCCTGCACCACCCGGTCGAGCAGCTCGATGTCCTCCACCGTCGCCTCGGCGGGTGTGGTGTCGCGGTAGGAGCGGGGCAGTCGCTCGGCGAACCGTCGCGCGAGCCGCTTGCCGTCGGCCTCGCCGGCGCGACGGGTGAGGGCGGCGACCACGTCGTCGATCCACGACCGCGCGAGCCCCCGGACCTCCTGCTCGAGCGCCGCCCGGGAGACCACGGGGACCTCGTCCTCGCCGACGTGGACGTTGAAGCGGACCAGCGCCTCGGCGCGGTCGCCCAGCGACAGGTCGACGTCGACCCGGTCGCCGGCGTAGCGCTCGAGCAGCAACCGCTGCAGGTCCTGGCGCAGCTGCGGGGTGTAGCGGTCCCTGGGGAGGGCCACGAGCACGCTGACGGTCCGGGTCACGTGGTCGACACGGGTCATGACCCGGGTCTCGCGGTGCTCCTCGGCGTGGAAGAGCCCGAGCAGCAGGTCGTGGAGGTCCTCCTCGGACGCCTGGAACAGCTCGTCCTTCGGCAGCGCCTGGAACAGCGAGCTGAGCGTGATCTCGTCGTAGGAGCCCGGGACGACGTCCTCGCGCTCGAGGATGGAGCGGAGCTTGCGTCGCAGCACGGGCGTCGTCCGCGCCGGCTCGGTGTAGCCCTTGCGCGTGAAGAGGCCGACGATGCGGAACTCGCCGCGGGCGGAGCCGTCCGCGCCGACACGCTTGATGCCGACGTAGTCCATCCGCGCCCGGCGGTGGACGGTCGCGAGCCGGTTCGTCCGCGACATGGTGAGCAGCGACGGGTCGCGCACGCGGTCGGCGAGATCGGGGTCGAGGTCGTCGATGGGGACCGGGGAGGCGAACCGCGAGGACGCCTCGTCCGCCAGCACGCCGAGCCCGCTGCCGGGCTTGACCCGGACGGCCTCGCGACCGTCGAGGTCCACGACCTCGTACTCGCGGGTGCCCAGCACGACGAAGTTCTCGTCGAGCAGCCACGACAGCAGCGCGGCGGTCTCGACGGAGCGCTCCGGGTCGACGCCGGGCGGTGGTTCCCGGCGCAACCGGTCGGCGACGCCGCGGACCTGCGCGCACATCGCCTCGTAGTCGCGGGTCGCGGCGAAGACGTCGCCGAGGAGGAGCTCGAGCGACGCCGCGAGCTCGCTCGCCTCCGCGGGCTCGAGCTCGGCGTCGAGCTCGATGTGCAGGAAGGACTCGCGGGCATCGGCCGTGCGGGCCGGGAGGATCTGCCGGATGCGGCCGTCCGCGTCGCGACGGATGCCGACGATGGGGTGGAGCGAGCGCACGAGCTCGAGCCCACGCAGCTCGAGCTCCTCGGTCACGGTCGAGAGCAGGAACGGCCGGTCCTCGCAGGCGATCTGGATCACCGCGCCCGGGTTGCTCCAGCCGTCCAGCGCCACCTCGGGCGTGAAGACCCGGATCGCGACCTCGGCCTCGCGGCGCTCGTCCGCGACCCCGAAGGCGTCGACCAGCTGCTGCGCGGTGAGGCGTCGGTCGGCCTGCTCGAGCTGGCTCGGGGGCACCCGTCGCAGCGCCGCCTCGGCGAACGCCACCACGACGTCACGTCGGTCCGGCGCCGCGAGCGACGCGACCTCCGCGAGCACCTCACCGTGGCCGGGCGAGGGGGACGTGGAGGTCGGAGGGGACGTCGGGTGGTCGGGCACGCGGTCCCTCGCGGTGGCGGTCGGTGCGCCGGACGAGCGTAGTGGTCACCGGACCGGGCGGAGGGCAACCCCCGGACGTACGAAGGGCGCCCCGCGGGGGCGCCCTGTCGCGTGCTCGGTGCGCTACAGCGCCGCGAGCTTCTTCGCCATGCGCGACTTCTTGTTCGCGGCGTTGTTGCGGTGGATGACGCCCTTGGTCGCGGCCTTGTCCAGCTCGCGGGTGGCCTCGCGGAACGCCTGCTCGGCGTCGTCGCGCTCGCCGGCCTCGACCGCCGTCTGGAACTTCTTCAGCTCGGTCTTGAGGCGGGACTTGACCGCCTTGTTGCGGAGGCGCGCCTTCTCGTTCTGGCGGTTGCGCTTGATCTGGGACTTGATGTTGGCCACGGTCGATCCCGTTCAGGTCTTCGAGGAGTGTGGAGACGTCGCCGCACGGCCGAGCGCGCTGTCGGGAGAGGTGGAGAGCGCAGACCGGGCACGCGAGGCGAGCCGGACGCGGAGGGTACCAGCGGCCTCCGCGTCCCGGCAACCGACGGCGGGGTCGATCAGGGCCGCCGTCCCCACGTGAGGGCGTGCACCGGGGTCAGCGTCGCCGCCCCGAGGTCGGTGAAGCCGTGCCGCTCGAGCAGCTCGTCGTAGACCCGGCGCGGGAGCAGCTGGTCGTCGATCTGGGCCTCGAAGACCTGGATGCCCGACATCACCCGACCCGGGACGGTCCGCAGCCCCTCGGTGGTGTCCGGGAAGGGGAAGTCCGAGATCACGAACCACCCGCCCGGCTCGAGCCCGGCGAGGACGTTGCGCGTGACCGCGTCGATGTCGCGGCACTCGTGCATCGAGATGTTGTTCACGACCAGCGCCGCCTCCGGGATGTCGGCCTCCTCCAGCGGCGACCGGATCAGGGTGACGCGGTCGGCGAGCCCGTGCTCCGCGAGCCGCTTCTCGGCCGCCGCGAGCGAGACCGCGTCGCCGTCCACCCCGACGAGGGTGCACCCCGGGAACGCCTCGGCCAGCGCGACCAGGCCGAGGCCCGAGCCGCAGGCGGTGTCGACGATCCGCCCGCCCGCGGCGAGGCGGTCGGTGAGACCGGGCACCTGCGCCAGGCCGCCCCCGACCAGTCGCGTGTAGAAGGGTCTGCCGGTCGAGGACACGAGCCGGATGAACTCCGGGCTGGTGTCGTCCCACCACAGCCGCTCGCCCGAGGGGAGCTCCTGCTCGAAGCGGCCGAAGAGCTCGTGCTGCTCCAGGATCGGGAAGATGCCGCCCACGTACCCGGGGGAGGTGTCGTCGAGGAGCAGCGTGGCCGCGTGGCTGACGAGGCTGAACCGCCCGTCGTCCTCGTCGCACAGCCCCGCGGCGAGCGCTCCCTGGCACCACACCTGCACGTAGAACGGATCGAGGTCGAGCCGGTCCGCCAGCTGTGCGGCCGTGGCCGGCGTGTCCGCCAGCGCGGCGACGAGTCCCGTCCGCAGCCCCATCGCCACGAACCGGTGCGCCACGTACCCCGCGGCGTAGCCCAGCAGCTGCCCCGCCCGCTCCTGCGGGCTCGTCTCGACCTGTGTCTCCATACCGGGTCCTCCCCGTCTCGATGTCGGACCCCCATCCTGCGAGCCGTCCGGGCCGGCGACCAGTGCAACATCTGTACCGGCGCGAGAAGCACGGCCCGCGGACGGGCGTGGGGTTACGGTCGTCGTGGACCCCGGAGGTGAGCGTGGCGAGCTACGGCCAGTTCTGTCCCGTCGCCAAGGCGATGGAGCTGCTCGACCAGCGCTGGACCATGCTGGTCGTCCGCGAGCTCGGTGCCGGCAGCACGCAGTTCAACGACCTCCGCCGCGGCGTGCCGCGCATGTCCCCGACGTTGCTCTCCAAGCGGTTGCGCACGCTGGTCCGGGCAGGTGTCGTCGACCGGACCGAGACGGACGGCGACGTGCGGTACCGGCTCACCGCGGCGGGGGAGGAGCTGCGCCCGGTCGTCGAGGCGCTCGGGGTGTGGGGGTCACGGTGGATCCCCGAGCTCGGCGAGGAGGACCTCGACCCGCACCTCCTGATGTGGGACGTCCGGCGCAACGTGGTCCGGGAGCGCGTGCCCGACGGGCGCACGGTCGTCACCTTCCGGTTCCCGGACCGGCCGGTCGGGGTCCGTGACTGGTGGCTCGTGATCGACGACGAGGTCGACGTCTGCGACTTCGATCCCGGCTACGAGGTGCAGGTCCGGGCCGAGATCGACCTGGGGCTGCTCGTCGAGGTGTGGCGCGGCGACCTCGACTGGCCGGATGTGCTGCGCGACGGCACGCTCCGCCTCGACGGGCCGGAGCCGCTGCGACGCGCCTTCCCCTCGTGGTTCGCGCGCTCGCCGTTCGCCGCCGTCCCACGGGTGGAGCAGCCGGTCCCGCGGTGACGGGCGGGGGTGGACCGGTCCGGCGCCGGTACCCTCGCACCCACCTCTCGGCCCGTCCTCCGTGGCCAAGACCACTCCCTCGGCACGAAGGCCACGTCTCCCGGTGACCTACCCCATCGAGCGCATCCGCAACTTCTGCATCGTGGCCCACGTGGACCACGGCAAGTCGACGTTGGCCGACCGCATGCTGCAGATCACCGAGCTCGTCGACCCCCGCAAGATGCGTGCGCAGTACCTCGACAAGATGGACATCGAGCGCGAGCGCGGGATCACGATCAAGGCCCAGACCGCCCGCATCCCGTACGAGCCCGAAGGGCGTGGCAGCGGCGGTCCCGAGTACCTCCTGAACCTGATCGACACGCCCGGCCACGTCGACTTCAGCTACGAGGTGTCCCGGGCGCTGAACGCCTGCGAGGGCGCCATCCTGCTCGTCGACGCGGCGCAGGGCATGCAGGCCCAGACGATCGCGAACCTCTACCTCGCGCTCGAGGCCGACCTCGAGATCATCCCGGTCCTGAACAAGATCGACCTCCCGGCCGCACGCCCCGACGAGGTCGCCCGCGAGATGACCTCGATCATCGGCGGCGACCCCTCCGACGTGCTGCGCATCTCCGCCAAGACCGGTGAGGGCGTGAAGGAGGTCCTCGACGCGATCGTCGAGAAGGTCCCGCCGCCGAGCACCGAGGGCGGTCCGCCGCGGGCGCTGATCTTCGACTCGGTCTACGACCCCTACCGCGGGGCGCTCGTCTACTTCCGGGTGATCGACGGCACGTTCCACCCCGGCGACAAGATCCACATGCGCGCGACCGGCTACGAGAACGAGATCGACGACCTCGCGGTGCACTCGCCCGAGGAGACGCCGATCCGGGAGCTCGGGCCCGGCGAGGTCGGGATGCTGTCGGCGGCCATCAAGGAGGTCAGCCAGGCGAAGGTCGGTGACACGATCACCCTCGCCGGCAAGGGCGCCAAGGACGTGCCCATGCTCCCCGGCTACCGCGAGCCGCTGGCGATGGTCTACTCCGGGCTCTACCCGGTCGACTCCGACGACTTCCCGGTGCTGCGCGACGCGCTCGAGAAGCTGCAGCTGAACGACGCCTCGTTCACCTTCGAGCCCGAGACCTCGGTGGCGCTCGGCTTCGGCTTCCGCTGCGGCTTCCTCGGCCTGCTGCACCTCGAGATCATCACCGAGCGGCTCGACCGCGAGTTCAACATCCCGCTCGTGACCTCCGCCCCGAGCGTGCGCTACCACGTGGTGCTCGAGGCCAAGGGCGACGACGGCGAGCACCTCACGATGGAGGTCTCGAACCCGCAGGACCTCCCCGAGCCGAACCGCATCCTCCGCGTCGAGGAGCCGACGGTGAAGGCGATGATCGTGACGCCCAACGACTACGTCGGGCCGGTCATGCAGCTGTGCGAGGGCCGGCGCGGCCAGATGGTGGCGATGGACTACCTCACCGAGGAGCGCGTGGAGATGCGCTACATCCTGCCGCTCGCCGAGATCATCACCGACTTCTTCGACCAGCTGAAGTCGATGACGCGCGGGTACGCCTCGCTCGACTACGAGCGCAGCGACTACCTCGAGTCCGACCTCGTCAAGGTCGACGTGCTCCTCAACAAGGAGCCGGTGGACGCGTTCTCCGCGATCGTCCACCGCGACCGCGCCTACGAGTACGGCAAGACGATGGTCGAGCGCTTGAAGGAGCTGATCCCCCGGCAGATGTTCGACATCCCGATCCAGGCCGCGATCGGCGCCAAGGTCATCGCCCGCGAGACGATCAAGGCCAAGCGCAAGGACGTCCTCGCCAAGTGCTACGGCGGTGACGTCAGCCGCAAGCGCAAGCTCCTCGAGAAGCAGAAGGAGGGCAAGAAGAAGATGAAGGCCGTCGGGTCCGTCGAGGTCCCGCAGGAAGCCTTCGTCGCCGCCCTCAAGACCGGCGCCGTCCGCCAGGACTGACCCCCGCACCGCGTCCCTGTACCGACGTGGTCCGGACGTCCGGACCACGTCGGTACAGGGATCAGCGGGCGCCGGCGGTGCGCAGCTTCGTGCCGACCTCGCGTGGCCCCAGGCCGAAGGCCGGGTCCGGCTCGGCGCGCCCCTCGACGAGGTCGGCCATGACGCGGCCGACGGTGGGGCCGTGCTTGAACCCGTGCCCGGAGCCACCGCCGGCCACGAACACCCCGGCGGCATCCGGGACCGGCGCGAGGATGAAGCGGGTGTCGGCGGTGAGGCTGTACTGGCACACGCGCGTCTGCACGACCGGCGCGTCGGCGAGCGCGGGGAAGCGGTGCGCGATGTGCTCGCGGGCGTGCTCGACGTGGGACTCGGACGGACGGCGGTCCTCCGTGTCCGGGTCGAGCTCCTCGCCCTCGACGTCCGGCGCGCACTTGAAGCCGTGGCCGTCGATGTCCCCCGTGCCGTAGGCGGCACCGTCGTAGTCGACCCACGTCGGGACGCGCCCCGCCCGCCAGTCGGCCGACGCTCCGAAGTAGACCGCCTCCTGCCGCGTGATCCGGAGGTCGACGAGCCCGGGGAACAGCCCCGGAAGCCACGGCCCGCAGGCCCACACGACCGCGTCGCCCGCCAGACGCTCGCCGTCGACCGTGACGCCGTCGCCGTCGCGCTGGGCGTGGCCCACGACGACGCGGGCGCCCCGCTGCTCGGCCTGCCGGACGAGCGCACGGGTCGCCCGGTCGGCGCGGATCGCGCCGGCCTCGGGCTCGTGCAGCACGAACGCGAGGTCGTCGGTCGCGAGGCTCGGGAACGCGCCGGCGGCGTCCGCGGGTGTGAGGTGCTCGACGGGGATGCCCTCGTCGCGCAGCGTCCGCTCGGTCAGCGCCTCCCAGCCGTCCTCGCGGTGGGCGAACCACATCATCCCGGTCCGGACGACCAGCTCCTCGCCGACCTCCTGCTCGAGCTCACCCCACGCCGCGAGCGACCGGCGGGCCGAGCGCGTGTGCCACACGTCGTCGCCGTGGCCGAAGCGCAGGACCCGCGACAGCCCGCCGGAGGAGGCCCGGACGTGGCCGGGGTGGTAGCGCTCGACGAGCACGACGTCCCAGCCACGGCCGGCCAGCTCGCTCGCGGTGGCGGCGCCGAACACGCCGGCGCCGACCACGGTCACCCGTCCTGTGTCACCCACCGGCGTCCCTTCGGGTCGGGGAGCGGAGACTACGGTGGAGCCTTCCCCGAGGACGAGGACGAGGTCGTGGGCGAGCGTGTGGTGACCGAGGTGGACGGGCACGTGCTGCGGATCGGCATCGACCGGCCGGAGAAGCGCAACGCGTTCGACCTCGCGATGATCGACGAGTTCGCGGCCGCGTACGAGCGGCTCGGCGAGGACGACGACGTCCGGGTCGGGCTGGTGCACGCGACCGGCGACCACTTCTCGGCCGGGCTCGACCTCGCCGAGGTGGGGGCCGCGGTGGCCGAGCACGGCCCGGAGGCGCTGTCCGGTGGCCGCGCCTACGACCCCTTCGGCGTGTGGGGTCCGCAGGTGCCCAAGCCGGTCGTGATGGCCGTCAACGGCATCGCCTTCACGCTGTCCATCGAGCTCGCGCTGGCATCGGACGTCGTGGTCGCGGCCGACGACGTGCGCTTCAACCAGCTCGAGATCGGTCGCGGGATCCTGCCGTTCGGTGGGGCGACCATGCGCGCGCACGCGCAGCTGGGCTGGGGCAACGCCATGCGCTGGCTCCTCACCGCCGAGGAGTTCGGGGCCGAGGAGGCGCTGCGGATCGGCCTCGTGCAGGAGGTCGTCCCCGCCGGCGAGCACGTCGAGCGGGCTGCGGCGATCGCCCACCGCATCGCGGCGCAGGCGCCGATCGGGGTCCGGGGGACGCTGGCGAACGCCCGGATGACGCGCGACGAGGGCACGGAGGCGGCGAAGCGGCACCTGCGTGGTCTCGTCGACGACGTCATGAGGAGCGAGGACGCGCGCGAGGGCGTGATGAGCTTCATCGAGCGACGCGAGGCGCGCTTCACCGGTCGGTGAGCCCGCCACCGGTCCCGGTACCGTCGTCGCCATGACGAGCCTGGACGCGGCCGAGCGCCCCGACGTGCCCCCCGCCAGCCGCTGGCTCGACGATCCGGTCGAGTCCGGTCCGGCGGCCGGCTTCGGGGTCTACCTCCACGTGCCCTTCTGCGCCCACCGCTGCGGGTACTGCGACTTCGCGACGTGGGACGACAAGGCCGGCTGGATGGACCGCTACGTCGCGGCGGTGCACGACGACATCGCCCGGACCGTCGCGGGCGGGCGGCGCGTGCTCGCACCCGCCGGCGCGGACCTCGACGACGCGTGGCCGCGCGTCACCTCGGTCTTCGTCGGGGGCGGCACGCCGACGCTGCTCCCGCCGGACGACCTCGCCGGCCTCGTGGAGCGGGTCGCCGGCGAGCTCGACCTCGCCGGCGACGCCGAGGTCACGGTCGAGTGCAACCCCGAGACGGCGAGCATCGCGTTGTTCGAGCGGCTCGTCGCCGCCGGCGTCACGCGCGTGTCGATGGGGGCGCAGTCCTTCGCCCCGCACGTCCTCGCGACCCTCGAGCGCCAGCACGGACCGGAGCGACCGGTCGAGGCGATCGCCGAGGCGCGGGCCGCGGGGATCGGCGAGGTCAACCTCGACCTCATCTACGGCACCCCCGGCGAGCGCGACGAGGACTGGGCGGAGACCCTGCGTCGGGTGGTCGCGGCCGGGACGGACCACGTGTCGGCCTACGCGCTGACCATCCACGACAACACCCCGTTCGGCGTCGCCGTCCGCGCCGGCGCGATGCCGCTGCCGGACGAGGACGTGCAGGCCGAGCGCTTCGACGTCGCCGACGACGTGCTCGGCGCCGCGGGGTTCGAGCACTACGAGGTCTCCAACTGGGCGCGGTCGCCTGCCCGTCGAGCAGCGCCGGAGGCCGCCTCGCGCAGCTTCCGCAGCCGGCACAACCTCCTGTACTGGCGTCACGGCGACTACCTCGCCTTCGGCGTCGGGGCGCACGCCCACGTCGCCGGTCGCCGGTGGTGGTCGCACCGCTCGATCCCGCGCTACGTCACCGCCATCGAGGCGGGAGCGTCGCCGGTCGCGGCGGCCGAGGAGCTCTCGCCCGTCGAGCGTGCCGAGGAGCGGCTGATGCTCGGCCTGCGGGTCCGGGAGGGGCTGCACCCGGTCGACGCGCCGCCGCTCGACCCGGCCGCGCTGGCGGACGCCGTGGGCGTGGGGCTCGTCACCACCTCCTGCGGGCGGCTGCAGGCCACCGACCGTGGCTGGTTCCTGCTCGACGAGGCGGTCCGCCGCCTGATGTGAGCTTCGCCCGGTTCCGACGCTCCCGCCGACGGGCCGTCGGCGCGGTCCCGTAGGCTCCGTGTCCGCCATCCGTCGATCGCAGGGGGCCTGCGTGGTTGCTCTGGCCGACGAGGCGGTCGTCCGCTTCCTCGTCCAGGTGCTCGTGCTCCTGGTCGCGGCCAGAGGTCTCGGGTTCGCGGCGCGCCGCATCGGTCAGCCGGCGGTCGTCGGCGAGCTCCTCGCCGGCCTGGCGCTGGGCCCGTCCGTGCTGGGGTCGCTGGCTCCGGGCGCCGCCGAGCGCCTGTTCCCCGGGAACGTGGTGGGCGGTCCCGTGCTCGGCCTGGCCGCGGTGGGGCTGGTCCTGATCGTGCTCACGGCCGGCTACGAGGTCGACGTCCCGCTCGTCCGCCGCCTGCTGCGGTCGACCGCGGCGGTGCCGGTCGCCGCCTTCGTCCTCCCGCTCGGCGCGGGCGCCGGCGTGGCCTGGCTCGTGCCCGACGCCTTCCTCGGGGAGCTGGGGGACCGGTCGCTCCTCGCCGCGTTCGTCGGTCTCGCGCTGGCGCTGTCCGCGTTGCCGGTCATCTCGCGGATCCTGGCCGAGATGGGGATCCTGCGCCGGGACATCGGCCAGATCACGATGGTGTCGGCCATGGCGGACGACACGGTCGGGTGGCTCCTCCTCGGGGTGCTCACCGCCGCGGCGCAGGTGGGCGGGTTCGAGGTCGTGGGGACGCTCACCACGGTCGCCGCCGTCGTCGTGTTCGCCGTGGCCGTCCTCGTGGTCGGCCAGCGGGTGGTCGACCGGCTCCTGCGCGCCTCCTACGAGCTGACCGAGGGCATCGCCGGCGCGTTCACGATCACGATCGTGACGGCGCTCGGCGTCGCGGCCGCGTCGGCCGCGGCGGGGCTCGACGCCCTGGTCGGGGCGTTCCTCGCCGGCGTGGCGCTGCGCCGCTCGCCGCTGCGACGGCGCGAGGTGGCGCACGGCATCGAGCTCATCACGACCGGCTTCCTCGGACCGCTGTTCTTCGCGACCGCCGGCATGGCGCTCGACACCCGCCTGCTCGCCTCGCCGTCCGTCGCCCTGTGGACGCTCGTCATCCTCGTCGTCGCGATCGCCGGCAAGATCGGCGGGGCGGCGCTCGGTGGCTCGATGTCGCAGCTCGACCGCCACAGCGCGGTCGCCATCGGGGCGGGGCTCACCGCCCGCGGCGCGCTCGGGGTCGTGATCGCCGCCGTGGCGCTCGACGCGGGCGTGTTCAGCGAGGTCGCCTACACGTCCCTGGTCGCGGTCGCGTTGGTGAGCTCGGCGTTGACCCCGCCGCTGCTCGCCTGGGCCCTCGCGCGCGTGCCGGCGAACGAGCCCGAGACCGACCGCATCCAGCGCGAGGCGCTGCTCGGGGAGAGCCTCCTCGTCAGCGCCCGGCGGGTCCTGCTCCCCACCCGCGGCGGGGCGCACTCCCGGCTGGCGGCCCGGATCGTCGACCTGTCGCTCGACGCCGAGGCGAGCGTGACGGTCCTGTCGGTCCAGCCCGAGGGCGTGGGCGCGGCCAACGTCGTGGTCGACGAGGTGTCCGAGCTCTTCGGGCTCCGGCGGGTCGACCGCGTGGTCCGCGGCGGACAGGCATCGCCGGCGCGGGTCGTCGCCGACGAGGCCCGTTACGGCTACGACCTCCTCGCCCTCGGCGTCAGCGAGGACGTGCAGACGCCGGCGGAGCTGTCCGAGCAGCTCGGCCGGCTGCTCGTCGCCACCCCGCTCCCGGTCCTGCTCGTGCGGTCCGCACGCGACGAGGGGGAGGGGCTCGTCTTCCGTCGCATCCTCACGGCGGCGACCGGCACGCGCGACGGCCGGGCCGCCGAGGAGATCGCGTTCGTGCTGTCGACGCGGACCGGTGCCGAGGTCGACATCGTCCACGTCATCTCGCGCGCCGACCGGATGCTGCACGCGG
>JAHWJY010000224.1 GCA_019348135.1 Actinomycetota bacterium | reverse complement strand
GCCGATCTTCACGGGTCTCGCCGGCCCCGACGTGCGGGTCGCCGAGTTCCTCGTCACGCGTGCCGACGGCGGCTACGTCCTCGGCGGCCCCGCGGCCATCGACGGCGACCTCCAGGTCCAGCTGAGCCGGGCCGTCGACGGCGTGCGCTGACCTGGCCGAACGGTCGGCCGGGGTCGGCCGGGTTCCGGCAGGCTGTGTCGACCCCGATCCCAGGAGCATCCCGTGCGAGCACCCCGATCCACCGCCACCGCTGCCGCGCTCGCGGCCGTCCTCGCCCTCGGTGCCACCGCCTGCGAGGAGGACGGCGGCATCGAGGACGACGTCGAGCAGGAGGTCGAGGAGGACGTCGAGAACGTCGACGAGAACATCTCCGAGGAGACCGACGGCGACGCCGACGAGTGATCTTCGGCGCAACGACGGAGGGCGCCCCCTGCGGGGCGCCCTCCGTCGTCGCTGGTCGCGGCGCGCTACTCCTCCGCGCCGCCGGCCTGCTGGTTGCCGTACTCGTCGAAGCCCCAGCCACCGTCGAAGCCCCACGACCCGTCGCCCTCGTAGGACTCGGTCGACGCGAGGAACTCGGCGATGTCGGCCGGGAGCGCCTGCTCCGGCATCTCGGTGTGGCCGACCTCGATCTTGCGGTAGCGCTCGAGGCCCGTCCCGGCCGGGATGAGCTTGCCGATGATGACGTTCTCCTTCAGGCCCACCAGCGGGTCGACCTTGGACTCGAGCGCGGCCTCGGTGAGCACACGCGTCGTCTCCTGGAAGGAGGCGGCGGACAGCCACGAGTCGGTGGCGAGCGACGCCTTCGTGATGCCCATCAGCATCTGGCGACCGGCCGCCGGCGCGCCACCCTCGGCGAGCACGCGGTCGTTCTCCTTCTTGAACTTCACCCGGTCGATGTTCTCGCCCGGCAGGAAGGTGGTGTCGCCCGGGTCGACGATCTGGACGCGCCGGAACATCTGGCGGCAGATCAGCTCGACGTGCTTGTCGTGGATCGGCACACCCTGGCTGCGGTAGACGTCCTGGACCTCCTGGACGAGGTGCAGCTGGGAGGCGCGGACACCGAGGATCTCGAGCAGCTCGTGCGGGTCGATCGCGCCCTCGGTGAGCTTCTGGCCGACCTCGACCGTCTGCCCGTCCTCGACGAGGAGCCGCGCACGGCGCGAGACCTCGTGCTCGTCGACCTGGTCGCGCGAGCCCTTCACGCGGACCACGCGACCCTTGTCGGTCACCTCGATCTCGGCCTTGCCGGCGAGCCGGCTGATCTCGGCCTTGCCTCGCGGCGAACGGGCCTCGAACAGCTCGACGACACGCGGCAGACCCTGCGTGATGTCGTCCCCGGCCACACCACCGGTGTGGAAGGTACGCATCGTCAGCTGGGTCCCCGGCTCACCGATCGACTGGGCCGCGATGATGCCGACGGCCTCGCCGAAGTCGACCATCTCGCCGGTGGCGAGCATCTGGCCGTAGCACATGCGGCAGACGCCGACCTCGGTGTCGCAGGTCAGCACCGACCGGACGACGACCGTGCGGTCCTCGAGGGTCGCCTCGTTCTCGAGCGGCTCGTCGGTCTCGGGGTCGATGCCCTTGACGAGCGCCTTGCGGAGGTAGCGCACCTCGTGGTCGGAGATGTGGGTGTTGGCCTTCATCAGGACCTTGCGACGTCCCGGGTAGGTGACGTCCTTCGCGAGCGTCCGGCCGTAGAGCGTCTGGCTGTCGTGCTCGCCGACGACCGCGTCGATGCCGCGCTCCGAGCCGCAGTCCTCCTCGCGGACGATGAGGTCCTGCGACACGTCGACGAGGCGACGCGTCAGGTAGCCCGAGTCGGCCGTCCGCAGGGCGGTGTCGGCGAGACCCTTCCGGGCACCGTGGGTCGAGATGAAGTACTCGAGGACGGTGAGGCCCTCGTGGAAGTTGGCCTTGATCGGCCGCGGGATGATCTCACCCTTCGGGTTGGCCACGAGCCCACGCATGGCGGCGATCTGCCGCAGCTGGGTCATGTTCCCTCGGGCGCCCGAGTTGGCCATCATGAAGAACGGGTTCGTCGGGTTGAAGTTCGTCTCCATGGCGTGTGCCACGCGGTTCGTGGCCTCGGTCCAGATCTCGATCAGCTCCTGGCGACGCTCGTCGTCGGTGATGACGCCGCGGGAGAACTGCTTCTCGATCTTGGCCGCACGCTCCTCGGACTCCGACAGGACCTCGGCCTTGAGCGCCGGGGTCTCGACGTCGGACATCGCCACGGTCACGCCGGCGCGGGTCGCGTACTTGAACCCGAGGTCCTTCAGCGCATCGAGGATCTCGGTGACCTGCCAGCGCTGGAAGACGTCGGTGCAGCGGTTGACGACGTCGCCGGCGCCCTTCTTCGTCAGCACGTAGTTGACGAAGGGGTACTCGGCCGGGAGCGCCTCGTTGAGGATCGCGCGACCCGGGGTCGTGAGGACCCGCACCGGGACGTTCTCGGCGACGGCCTCGGCCCACGCCTCGTCCTCGCGCAGGTGCTCGGGACGGTCGGCGGGGTCGAGCTCCTTGCCGCGCACGCGCAGCCAGATCCAGTCCTTGAGCCCGATGACCTTGTTCGCCAGCGCCATCTCGATCTCGCCCACGGAGGCGTAGAAGTGCAGCGACTGCGGGTCGACGTCCTCGTACGGCGCCACGGCGTCGCCGCGGTCGTCGTTCAGCCCCTCGGTGTAGGTGAGGGAGTAGATCCCCAGCACCATGTCCTGGGTGGGCGTCGCGATCGGGCGCCCGGTCGCCGGCGTCAGGATGTTGTTCGCCGACAGCATCAGGATGCGGGCCTCGGACTGCGCCTCGGCCGACAGCGGCAGGTGGACCGCCATCTGGTCACCGTCGAAGTCGGCGTTGAAGGCGGTGCAGACGAGCGGGTGCAGCTGGATGGCCTTGCCCTCGACCAGCACCGGCATGAACGCCTGGATGCCGAGACGGTGCAGGGTGGGGGCGCGGTTGAGCAGCACCGGGTGGTCCTGGATGACCTCCTCGAGGACGTCCCAGACCTGCGGACGTGAGCGCTCGACCATCCGCTTGGCGCTCTTGATGTTCTGGGCGTAGTTGAGGTCCACGAGCCGCTTCATGACGAAGGGCTTGAAGAGCTCGAGCGCCATGGCCTTCGGCAGACCGCACTGGTGCAGGCGCAGGGTCGGACCGACCACGATCACGGAACGACCCGAGTAGTCGACGCGCTTGCCGAGCAGGTTCTGGCGGAACCGGCCCTGCTTGCCCTTCAGCATGTCGGAGAGGGACTTCAGCGGCCGGTTGCCCGGGCCCGTGACGGGACGCCCACGACGGCCGTTGTCGAACAGCGCGTCGACGGCCTCCTGCAGCATCCGCTTCTCGTTGTTGACGATGATCTCGGGCGCGCCGAGGTCGAGCAGCCGCTTCAGCCGGTTGTTGCGGTTGATGACGCGGCGGTAGAGGTCGTTCAGGTCCGAGGTCGCGAAGCGGCCACCGTCGAGCTGCACCATCGGGCGCAGGTCCGGCGGGATGACCGGGATGGCCTCGAGCACCATCGCGGACGGCTTGTTCTTCGTCGTCCGCAGGGCCTCGGTGACCTTCAGGCGCTTGG
>JAHWJY010000223.1 GCA_019348135.1 Actinomycetota bacterium | reverse complement strand
GGTCCTCGAGGCGGAGTACGTCCTGGTCGCGACCGGCTCGACCGCGCGGGTGCTGCCGTTCTTCGAGCCCGACGGCGAGCGGGTCCTGCTCGGGAGCCAGGTCTACGGGCTCCCCGAGGTCCCCGAGCGGCTCATCGTGGTCGGCTCGGGTGCGACCGGGGCGGAGTTCGCGCACGCCTTCGTCCGGTTCGGCTCCGAGGTGACCCTCGTCTCGTCCCGCGACCTCATCCTGCCGACCGAGGACCCGGACGCCGCGCACGTGATCGAGAACGTCTTCGAGCGGCGCGGCATGACCATCCTCCGGAACGCACGGGCCGTGTCCTGCGAGCGCACCGGCGACGGCGTCGTCGTGGGCCTGAAGGACGGCGGCAGCGTCGAGGGATCCCACGTGCTGTTCACCGTCGGGCAGGTGCCGGTGAGCCGTGACCTCGGTCTCGAGACCGCCGGCGTCGAGCTCAACGACTGGGGTGGCATCGACGTCGACGCCGTCGGGCGCACCACGTGCCGCTGGATCTACGCGGCCGGCGACGTCGTCGGGCGGATGATGCTCGCCAGCGTCGCGGCGATGCAGGGACGCACCGCCATGTGGCACGCCCTCGGCCAGGCGGTGCAGCCCATCCGCTGGGACGCCGTCGCCGCCACGATCTTCACCGACCCCGAGGTCGCCACGGTCGGGTCGTCCCCGGAGGACCTCGCGGCGACGGGCATCCAGACCGAGACCGCCAGGCTCGACTTCCGCTCGAACTCGCGCGCCAAGATGGTCCACGGGACCGACGGGTTCGTGAAGGTCCATGCCATGGTCGGCTCCGGCATGGTGATGGGCGGGGTCGTCGTCTCGGTGCGCGCCAGCGACCTCATCCAGCCGCTGGCGGTCGCCGTCCAGAACCGGCTGACCGTCAGCCAGCTCGCACAGACGCTCACGGTCTACCCCTCGATGGCCGGCTCGATCGCCGAGGCCTGCCGGATGCTCATGCCGCACTGACCACGGAGGGAACGCTGGCGCACTACGACGTCGAGCGCGACGGCGACCGGCTGGTCGTCGGGGAACGCCGACCGGCCCCGAAGCGGACCGAGGGCCAGGCCACGGAGCCGGCTGGACCCTCCTGCGACCACCGCACCGCCGTCTACCAGCCCGGGAACGAGCCCGACCCGGAGGTGCCCACGGACCTCGTCGTGCACGAGCCGGCCGGCGGCGACGTGGAGGACCTGTGGTTCCCGACCCCGGAGGTCGTCCTGGGCGCGCAGGAGCCCGGCGGCTGACGGGCGCGCGCCGGCGTGCGTTCCTGCGCGGACCGTGAGCAGCGGGAGAACGGTGAGCAGTTCGTCCCCGGATGCGGGGAGGGACTGCTCACGGTCCGCGGGCGGACCCGCTCAGCCGCGGCCGTCGTCCCACACCCCGAGGGCGCGCCAGACCCGGACCGAGGCCGGCGTGACCAGCCCGATGCTCCGCAGGAACCGGCGGGTCGGACCGAGCGCGTCGCGGATGAAGGCGGCCGTCGGGGTCGAGCGGCGCAGCGCCCGGAACTCCCGCCTCGGCATGCCGTGGACCGAGACGAGCGCCGGCGTCGGCGCGAGGATCATCCGGGCCATGATCGCGAAGACGAACGGTGCCAGCAGCGCGAGGGCGTGCCGGCGGAGCGGCCCCATCCGTCCGACGTCGCGGCGCAGGCTCGTCTTGGCGTAGGACAGGTGGCGCGCCTCCTCGGCGACGTGGATGTCGAAGATGCGGTGCACGAGGGGGTGGAGCCGCTCCTCCCGCAGCACGCGCCGCTGCACGTGGTCGATCGGTGCCTCGCCGCCCAGCACGAACAGGAAGAACAGCGCCGGCGACCAGCGCGTCCGACGCGCGATGCGGTCGCCGGCCCGCACCGCCCACCGCGGCATGCCGGTCGCCGGGGCACCGGCGCGGTCGACGAACTCCTGGAACATGAGCGTGTGCTGCGACTCCTCGATGATCTCGTGGTGGGCGTAGCGGAACTCCGTGGTCCCGTTCGGCATGCGCATGGCCAGCTCGAGCAGGCCGCGCTGCAGCACGTTCTCGAACTGCCACCCGACGCGCATGATCGACGCGATGCGGAGGATGCCGATCTCGCGCCGGACCGCCGGCGGCTGTGCGCGGTACCACGCCGATGCCGCGAGGGGGTCGAGGTCGAGGGCCTCCCAGCGCGGGTCGTCGTGGTCGATCGCCAGGGCGGGGTCGTCCCAGCCGACGTCCGTGAAGGCGCCGTGGCCGTGCTCGACCGACAGCTCGTTCAACCGGGGGAGGAGGTCGTCGAGCGGGTCCGTCGCGGTCCGTGTCATCGTCGGGACTCCCGGGCGTCGTCCGCTGCGGCACGACGTATACGCCACAGCGCTATGTGCCAGTAGATGGTGGCACATAACTCCGTGGGATGCAACCGTCCGGCGGTACGCTGCCCGCATGCGACTCCGGATCGACGAGCTGGCCCAGCGGGCGGGGACGACCTCGCGGAACATCCGGGCCTACCAGGAGCGCGGGCTCCTGGCGCCGCCCGAGCTCGAGGGTCGCACCGGCTACTACGGCGAGGAGCACCTGCGTCGCCTCGAGCTCATCGGGCGCCTGCAGGAGCGCGGGTTCTCGCTGGAAGCCATCCGGCACACGCTCACGGTCTGGGCGCGGGGCGGTGACCTGTCGTCCCTCATCGGCATCGAGAACCTGCTCGACGCGCCGGTCGCGACGGAGGACCCCCGCGAGTACGCCCGGGAGGAGCTCGTCGAGCGCTTCCCCGAGATGGCCGAGGAGCCGGGACTGCTGCTGCGCGCCCTCGAGCTCGGCCTCCTCGAGGCCGTCGACGACGACCGCTTCCGTGCCCCGAGCCCGGTCCTCATCGAGGCCGGGACCGAGCTCGCGCGCGTCGGGGTGCCGCTGGAGGCCGTCTTCGAGCTCGTCCGCTCCATCCGGCCCGACGTCGTCGACATCGCGCGACGCTTCGTGGACCTCGTCCGTGGCTACGTCGTGGAGCCCCTGCTCGTCGGCAGCCCCGACCCGCACGAGGTCGGCGCGACGATCGAGGCGATCCACCGCCTCCGCCCGCTCGCGCTCGAGGTCGTCCGGCCGTTCCTCGCACGCGCGCTCGAGGACGCGATCCGCGATGCGGTCCAGGACCTCGCCGCCGGCGCCGGCGACGGCGACGGCGAGCTCGCGGGCTGAGACGCGCCTACTCGGCCTCGCCGGCGGACTCGATGTGGGCCAGCACGGCGCCCGTCTCGACCACGTCGCCGGCCGCGTACCCGATCGAGGTCACGGTCCCGTCGCGGTGGGCGGTGATGTTGTTCTCCATCTTCATCGCCTCGAGCACGACGACGAGGTCGCCGGTCGACACCTCCGCGCCCTCCTCGACGGCGTACTTGACGACGGTGCCCTGCATGGGCGCCACCAGGTCCTCCGAGGAGGCTCCTCCGCCGCCCCCGCCGCCCCCGCCGCGGGACCGCCGCTTCGCCGTGGGCCTGGCGGCGCCGCCGGCACCGGATGCGACGGCGAGCTCGCCGAAGACCTTGACCTCGAGCCGACGCCCGCCGACCTCGACGACGACCTCGCGGCTCGGGCCCTCGTCCTCCTCGCCGGCGGCCGCGG
>JAHWJY010000074.1 GCA_019348135.1 Actinomycetota bacterium | reverse complement strand
GACGGACGCACGAAGTCGTCGGCGAACTCGTCGCGGGCATCGACGACCACGGACTCGACCGCGCCGCAGGCGAGGGCCCGCTCGCGGATCTCGTCGAGGTCGTCGATCCCCTGGCCGACGTCGACGGCCACGGCGATCGTCTCGTGGTCCTTGTGCTCCTTCATCCACTGGATGGCGACCGAGGTGTCGAGGCCGCCGGAGTAGGCGAGGACGACGCGCTTGCTCATGCTGTTGCTCTCTTCGTCGGTGGTCAGGTGTGCAGGACGGGGGTGAGGATGTGCCGGAAGCGCTCGGCGAGCTCGGCGCCGCTGACGCCCTCGGCGGCGACGACGAGCACCGTGTCGTCGCCGGCGGTGGTCGCCAGGACGCCGTCCATCTCGGACAGGTCGATGGCCGACGCCACGGGCGCGGCGCACGCCGGCGGGGTGCGGAGGACGGTGATGTTGCCGCTGGCGTCGACCGAGGTGACGAAGCGCCGCAGCGTGTCACCGAGGCGGTCGCGGGCGGTGGCGGGCCCGGGGTCGGTCGCGAGCCGGTAGACGAGCCCGCCCCGGCGCCCACGCACCTTCACGGCGCCCAGCTCGTCGAGGTCGCGCGAGACCGTGGCCTGCCCCGTCTCCACGCCGCGGGCCGCGAGCGCGTCGACGACCTCGCGCTGCGAGCTGAGGTCGTGCTCGGTCACCAGCTGACGGATCAGCTGCTGCCGGCGGGTCTTGTCCACGGGCACGGTCAGTCCCCCGCGGTCACGAGGGTCACGAGCAGCGCCTTCTGGGCGTGGAGACGGTTCTCCGCCTGGTCGAACACGCGGCTGCGGGGGCCGTCGATGACCTCGGCCGTGACCTCCTCGCCGCGGTGCGCCGGGAGGCAGTGCAGGAAGATGGCGTCGTCGGCCGCCTCGTCCATCAGGTCGGCGGTGACGCGGTACGGGGCGAAGACCTCGAGCCGGTGCTCGTTCTCGGCCTCCTGCCCCATCGACGTCCAGACGTCGGCGTAGACGGCGTCGGCGCCCCGGGCGGCCTCGGCGGGGTCGTCCGTGAGGACCACCTCGCCGCCGCTGTCGCCGGCGAGCCGCTCGGCGCGGGCCACGATGTCGGGATCCGGCGCGTAGCCGTCCGGGTGCCCGACGCGCACCGACATCCCGGCCATGGCGCCGGCGAGGAGCAGCGAGTTGGCGACGTTGTTGCCGTCGCCGACGTAGGCGAGCGACCGGCCGGAGAGGGCCCCGAACTCCGCGCGCAACGTCTGCAGGTCGGCCAGCGCCTGGCAGGGGTGCTCGAGGTCGGTGAGCGCGTTGACGACCGGGACCGCGGCGGCGGCGGCGAGCTCGTCGAGCCGGTCCTGGCCGAACGTGCGCACGACGATGGCGTGGCAGTAGCGCGACAGCACCTCGCCGGTGTCGCCGATGGTCTCGCCCCGGCCGAGCTGCAGCTCGGCCGACGAGAGGGGCAGGGGGTGTCCGCCCAGCTCGTGCACCGCCACCTGGAACGACACGCGGGTCCGCGTGGAGGGCTTCTCGAAGAGCAGCGCGACGGTCATGCCGTGCAGGTCGGACCGGATGAGCGTGGACGTCGAGGACACCCGGCTGCGCCGGTCGGCCTTGAGCTGGTCGGCGAGGTCGAGGACGGCCTGCAGCGTCTCGGGCGTGAGGTCGTCGGTCCGGAGGAAGTCGTCCATCGTCAGCTCCTCGTCGGCAGCAGCGAACGGATGCGCTGGATGAGGTGGTCGGGGTCGAACGGCTTCTCGAACACGCGATCGCGGCCGAGGAGCTGGCGCGAGCGGGCCGCTCCCTCGGGCGAGCCGGTCATGACGATGATCGGGACCGGCAGCTCGCCGGCGCCCTCCTCGAGCAGCTGCTCCAGCACCCGCACGCCGTTGATGTCCGGCATCATGATGTCGAGCAGCGCCAGGTCGGGCTGGCCGGTCTGGATCTTGAGCAGACCCTCGAGGCCGTCGGCGGCCACGATGGGCTCGAAGCCCTCGTGCGACAGGATCTCGACCAGGAGCGTGATGACGTCGCGGTCGTCCTCGACGATGAGGACGCGCGGCGCAGCCTCCTCCGGTCCCGGGTCGGTCGCGTCGGCGCTCATGCGTTCTCCTGTCCCGTCGGCGCCGGTGCGGCGCTCCCCTGTGTGGCGGCGACGGCGTCCAACGCCTCGCGCAGGGCGGCGAGTGCGAGGGCGACGTCCTGCTCCGTCGCGATGAGCGGCGGAGCCAGCCGGAGGACGTCGGGAGCGACGGCGTTGACGAGCAGGAAGCGGTCCCGACAGGCCGAGGCGACCGCGGCGGCCACCGGCGACGCGAGCTCCACCCCGAGGAGCAGCCCCCGGCCGCGGATCCCGCGCACGAGGGCGACCGTAGCCGCGAGCTCGCTGATCCCCGAGACGATCGCCTCGGAGATGCGGCCGGCGTGCACCAGGAGGCCGTCGCGCTCGATCGTGTCGATGACCGCGTTGGCCGCCGCGCAGACGACCGGGTTCCCGCCGAAGGTCGAGGCGTGCTCGCCCCGGTCGAGGACGGTCGCGGCCGGTCCGTGCGCGACGCAGGCGCCGATCGGGAGCCCGTTCGCGAGCGCCTTGGCGACGGTGACGACGTCGGGTACCACCGGCGTGTCCTGGAACGCGAACCACGGCCCGGTGCGCCCGATGCCGGTCTGCACCTCGTCGAAGATCAGCAGCGCGCCGTGCGCGTCGCAGGCCGCCCGGGCGGCGATCAGCACCTCGTCCGGCACCGGACGCACCCCGCCCTCGCCCTGGACGCACTCGAGCAGCACGGCGCAGGTGTCGTCGCCCACCGCGGCGCGCAGCGCCGCCGGGTCGTCGAACGGCACGGTGTCGACGACCCCCAGGAGGGGCTCGAACGGTGCGTGCTTGGCCGCCTGCCCCGTCGCCTCGAGCGTCGCGAACGTGCGGCCGTGGAAGGAGCCCTCGAGCGTCACGACCCGGACCTTGTCCGGGTGCTGGCGCTTGCCGTGCCGGCGTGCGAGCTTCAGCGCCGCCTCGTTCGCCGTCGCGCCGCAGTTCGCGAAGAACGTGCGCGCGTCCGCCCAGCCGGTGATGCGGGCGAGCCGTTCGGCCAGCTCCACCGCCGGCGACGTGACGTAGAGGTTGGAGGTGTGCACGAGCGTCGCGGCCTGCGCCGCCACGGCGGCGGTCACCGCCGGGTGCGCGTGCCCGAGGCTCGTGACCGCGAGGCCGCAGAGGAAGTCGAGGTACGGCCGTCCCTCGGCGTCGAACAACGCCACGCCGTCGCCGCGGACGAACACCTGCTCCGCGGCGCCGTAGGTCTGCATCACGGCACGCCCGTGACGGGCGAGCAGCTCGTCGGTCGGAACGGTCGCGGGGATCACGCTGCACCTCCGGGCCGGTCGTGCTCGAGCAGGACGCCCTCGTCGCCCCCGGCCGCGTGGGTGACCATCGTGCCGACCCCCTCGTCGGTGAAGATCTCGATCAGCACCGCGTGGAGGACGCGCCCGTCGAGGATGTGGGCCTGCGGCACGCCGTCCTTCAGGGCCCGCACGATCGACGTGACCTTGGGCCGCATGCCCGCGTGGAGCTCGTCGCGGGCGAGCATCTCCTCGAGCCGGTCGACCGAGATCTCGCTGAGCAGGGAGTCCTCGGCCCCGAAGTCGAGGTAGAGGCCCGGGACGTCGGTGAGGTAGACGAGCTTCGACGCCCCGAGCGCCGCTGCGATCGCGCCGGCCGCCAGATCGGCGTTGACGTTGCGCTCGTTGCCCTCGGCGTCGCGTCCGACGGTCGCGACCACCGGCAGGAAGCCGTCGGCGAGGAGGTCGGTGAGGTAGGTGGTGTCGACGTGCTCGACCTCGCCGACGAGGCCGAGGTCCTCACCCGCCGGCCCCACCGCCGGCCGCACGCGGAGGGTGCCGGCGTCCGTGCCGGACACACCGACGGCGGCCGCGCCGGCGGCCTGGACGAGCCCGACGACCTCGGGGTTGACCTGGCCCAGCAGGGCCATGCGGACCACGTCCATGAGCTCGGGCGTGGTGACCCGGAGCCCGCCCAGGAACGACGAGGCGACGCCCAGCTCCTCGGCGAGCGAGGTGATCTGCGGTCCCCCGCCGTGGACGACGACGGGCTTGAGGCCCACGAAGTGCAGCAGCGCCACGTCGGCCGCGAACGAGCGCTTGAGCTCGTCGTCCACCATCGCGTGGCCGCCGTACTTGATCACGACCGTCTTGCCGTGGAACCGGGTGATCCACGGCAGCGCCTCACGCAGCACGCCGGCCTTGTCCTGGGCGGCGGCGCTACGGGGGTCGTGCGGGGCGACGGGCATCTGGATCCCCTAGGTGGTGTAGTAGGCGTTCTCGGCGACGTAGTCGGGGGTGAGGTCGGCGGTCAGGAAGGTGGTGCCGGCGCGACCGAGGCCGAGGTCGACGACGACCTCGACGTCGGCGCGGCCCATCGCCGCGGCGGCCTGGCCGCGGTCGAAGGCGGTGGCGACGCCGAAGCGGCAGACCTGGACGCCACCGCACGTGACCGACACCCGGGCGGGCTCGAAGGTGATGCTCGACGCCCCCATGGCCGCGAGGATCCGGCCCCAGTTGGGATCGGCGCCGTGCAGCGCCGCCCGGAAGAGCGTCGACCCGGCGATGGCGCGCGCCAGCCCGGCCGCGTCCTCCTCGGTCGCGGCGCCGCGGACGGTGAGGTAGCCGACCTTGGTCGTGCCCTCGCCGTCCCGGACGATCGCGAGCGCCAGGTCGGCACAGACGGCCTCGATCGCGACCTGCAGGGCGGCGAGGCCCGGCGGCTGCTCGCTCGCCCCGGAGGCCAGGAGGGCGACCGTGTCGTTGGTCGAGCCGCAGGCGTCGATGCTGATGCGGTTGAACGAGCGCGCGACGGCCTGCCGCAGCATCGGGCGCAGGACCGCGCCGGCGAGCGGGGCGTCGGTCGTGAGCACGCACAGCATCGTGGCCATCGCCGGCTCGATCATGCCGGCGCCCTTGGCCATGCCGCCGACGGTGCAGGTGCCGTGGTCGTCGCGCACCTCGTAGGCGACGGTCTTGACGGTCGTGTCGGTGGTCGTGATGGCCTCGGCCGCGCGATCCCCTCCGTCGCCGGCGAGGTCGCCGACCAGCGGCCCGATGCCCGCGAGGAGCCGGTCCATGGGCATCGGGACCCCGATGATCCCGGTCGAGAGCACGAGCACGTCGGTCGGGTCGACCCCGAGGCGCGCCCCGACGGCGGCCGCCGTTGAGCGTGCGTCGGCGAGGCCGCGGTCCCCGGTGCAGGCGTTGGCGTTGCCCGCGTTGACGACGACCGCGCGGGCGCGGCCGTTGCGGGCGTGCTCCTCGGTGACGACGCACGGCGCGGCCTTGACCTGGTTCGTCGTGGTCGTGACGGCGCAGCCGGCCGGCGCGTCGGCCACGACGAGGGCGAGGTCGCGCCGGCCGGACGGCTTCAGCCCCGCCGCCACGCCGCCGGCCCGGAAGCCGCGGGCGGCCGTCACGCCGCCGGCGACCGGGCGCAGCACGCTGCGGTCCGGAGGCCCCCAGCTGTCCGTCACGGGTACATCCCGATCGCCGTCAGTCCCGTCGTCTCGTCGAGGCCGAGCAGGATGTTGGCGTTCTGGACGGCCTGTCCCGCCGCGCCCTTGCCGAGGTTGTCCTCGGCGGCCGTGACCAGCACACGCCCGGTCCGCTCGTCCACGACCGCCGAGACCTGGACGCCGTTGGAGCCGGCGAGCGCCTTGGTGTGCGGGAACGTGCCCGGAGGCAGCACGGCGACGAACGGCTCGTCCGCGTACGCCTCGTCGAGAGCCGTCCTGACGTCGTCGGCGGAGACGCCCGGCGCGAGGGCGGCGTAGCTCGTCGCGAGGAGGCCGCGGGCCATCGGCACGAGGTGCGGCGTGAACGACACGGGACCGAGGTCCCGTCCGCCGAGCACGCTCAGCCAGTGCTCGATCTCGCCGGTGTGCCGGTGCCCGGGCGCGCCGTAGGCGACCAGATCGCCGTGGACGTGGCTGAAGTGGAGGCTGTCCGCCGCGCCGCGTCCCGCACCCGACGTCCCGGACTTCGCGTCGATGACCACGCTGCCGGGCTGCAGCAGCGGGGCGAGCGGCACGAGGCCGACGAGCGCCGCGGTCGGGTAGCAGCCGGGGTTCGCCACCAGCCGGGCGCCACGCACGGTCGCGCGGGTGTGCTCCGGGAGGCCGTAGGCGGCGCGCTCGCCGCCGTGGGTCCCGTCGGACGCCGGCGCCAGCGTGGGCTCCGGGTGCTCCTCGCCGTACCAGCGGGCGAACCCCTCGGCGGGCAGCCGGAAGGCCGCCGACAGGTCGACGACGGGTGTGCCGCGACGAGCGAGGGCCGAGCCGAGCTCGAGCGCCGGCGCGTGCGGGGTCGCCAGGAAGACGAGGTCGAGGCCGGCCAGCTGGTCGACGTCGATGGCGTCGAAGGTGCGCGGGCCCGGGAGGTTGGGGAAGAGCGCGGAGACCTGCTGCCCCGCCTGCGCGTGGGCGGCGATCACCGCGACGTCGACCGCGGGGTGCGCGTCGGCGAGGCGGAGGAGCTCGACGCCGCCGTAGCCCGAGGCACCGACGATCCCGACCTGGTGCGCCACGGAGGTACCTCGCTGGGGGGACGGGTGTTGGATAGGAACTGCAACACTATCCAGAGCCATCCACCGTGTCGAACCGGGGGTGCGCGATCGGATCGGAGCGCGCCGGTCAGGGGGTCGGCGGCGGCTTGCGCAGCTCCTTCTTCTCCGAGCGGATGCGCTTCGCCTTGAGGCGGCGCTCCTTCGACGCGCGCGTCGGCCGCGTCTTCCTGCGCCGTTTGGGCGGCTGGATGGCCTCGCTGATCAGCGCCTGGAAGCGACTGACCGCGGCGTCGCGGTTCTGGTGCTGGCTGCGCTGCTCGGACGACTGGAGGATGAACACGCCGTCGTCCGTGATGCGGTTGCCGAGACGTTCGTGGATCAGCTGCTTGTCCCGGTCCGACAGCGACGCGGACGCATCGACGTCGAACCGCAGCTCGATCTTGGACGAGGTCGTGTTGACCCCCTGTCCACCGGGCCCCCCGCTCCGCGACGCGCGGAACTCGAGCTCGTGCTCCGGGATCTGCACCCGGCGGTTGATCCTCACGTCTGCCATGCGGCCAGCCTAGGGGCGTATCCGGACGGCACCCTGGACATGGGTCGGGGGCGGCCCGCGGCCGCCCCCGATCCGTCCGCGCTACGCGTCGCCTCAGCGGGCGTCACCGAGGAGGCAGTACGGCTCGTAGTCCGCCGGCAGCTCCCGACCGATCAGGAGCCGGTCGGCCTCGAGGGGGGACAGCCACGCGTCCCGGCCGGTGCCGACCGAGAGCGCCGCGGGATCCGTGACCGGATCGAGCGCGAGGGTGACCTCGTAGACGTCCAGGCCGCGGATCTGGTCGTTGCCGTAGATGTGGAAGGTGCCGTTCCGATCGACGGACGGCGCCTTCACCGCCCAGGTGTCGCTGTCGTCGAACTCGGCGTAGGCGACCTCCTGCATACCCACGCCGGTGGCGCCGAACGCGATCCCGACCAGGCTCGACAGGTCCACGACCGAGACCCCGAGGGCGTAGAAGGCGATCGTCATGAGCGCCTCGTCCTCGTGCAGCTCGAACACGTGGGCCGTGCAGCGGTTCCCCGAGCCGGCCCCGACGACCTTCGTGGTCGTGAAGTCGTCGATGTTCCAGTAGCCCACCTTGACCGGCAGCTTCTCGTCGGTGATGTCGTAGACGTGCACGCCGCCGCTCGGGCAGCTCTGCTCCGCGCCCGCCGCGCCGGCGAACTCGTCCTCGACGATGAGGAAGTCCTTGGTGCCGTACCTGGGGTCGGTCAGCGTGATCGGGTTCGCCTGGTGCTCGACGTTGATCGCGGGATCCACGAACGAGGTGATGACCTCAGGAGCCGCGGGGGCCTCGGTGTCGATGATGACCGTCTGCGACAACGCCGCGGAGTAGGCGCGCGTGCCGTCCTGGCTGAAGGTGAGGTCGTGGCTGTCCGTGCCGAGGCCGGGTCGCACGGGCAGCTCGAGGGTGTCCAGCACGACGGGCGCGTCGAGGTGGGTGATGTCGATGATCTCGATGCCGGCGTTCTGCGCGTTGTTGATCAGCTCGGAGTTCGAGTTGTACAGGTACCGACCGCTGGGGTGGACCGTCTGGTTGTGCGAGCCCTTCGGCAGTGGCACGAAGGCGACCGTCGTGGGGTCGTACGGGTCGCTGACGTCGGCGATGAACGTGCCGGCGGTCGTCGCCCCATCGAAGTGCCCGAGCCGCTCCGCGTCCAGGTAGCAGGCGCTGTCGGTCCCGGCGCCGTAGCCGTTGTCGTGGGTGTAGGTGACGAACGTGCCACCGTCCCGTTGGAACACCTGCACGTCACCCTGGGAGATCGCACAGTCGTAGATCGCGGCCCGTACCGGCTCCGCCGGGTCGGTCACGTCGATGATCTGCAGCCCCTTCTGGTAGCTGCCGGCGAAGACGAAGGTGCGTTCGACCGCCGCCGTCTCCGCCTCGCCGTCGTGGTCCACGACGAGGGTCGCGAACTCGAGATCGGTCCCGCTGCTCCGCTCGCCCTCGAACTCGGCGAAGGACACGTTCGCCACGTGCTGGATGTTGTCGCTCTTGGTCGCCGGATCGGTGGCCGGAGACCCGCCGGCGGCGGGCAGGTCGACGGCGACGAAGCCGTAGGCGGGCAGGAGCGAGAACACCAGCGCCGGCGTCAGGAGCCGGGCGCGACGGGTGAGGGACATGGACGGGCCTCCGGGTGGGTTCGCCGGTGGCTTCGACGTCCGTCGCCGGCACCCCTGCCGGCGCCCGGTCAGCGCACGCGCGCCCCGGTGTCAGGCGCGCAGCCGGGCTCCCACCACCGCGGCCTCGCGGCCGACCGCCGCGATGACCGCTTCGGCGTCGTCGTCGGTGAGCTGGCGTTCGGGTGACTGCAGGCGCAACCGCATCGCGATCGACCGCTCCCCCTCCCCCAGCTGGGAGCCGCGGTACTCGTCGAAGAACCACAGCTCGTCCAGCAGCTCGCCGGCGCCGGCGCGGGCCGCGGCCTCGAGCTCGGCGTAGGTGACGGACTCGTCGGCCACGAGCGCGACGTCGACGGTCATCGCGGGGTGCCGCACCAGCTCGACGGCCTGCACCGGCGAGGGGTCCTCGCCGGCGAGGTGCTCCAGCAGCGGCTCGAGCAGCAGCTCGGCGACGACCACCGGCTCGACGAGGTCGCGACGGTCGGCCTCCGTCGGGTGAAGCTGCGCCACGACGCCGACCTCGACGCCGCGGAGGACGAGCGCCGCCGTCCGGCCGGGGTGGAACCCCTCCCGCTCGACCGGCTCGCGCTCCAGGCGCCATGGGTCGAGCAGCCGCGGAGCGGACCTCGCGTCCGGGTCGAGCAGCCGCGGAGCGGACCTCGCGTCCGGGTCGAGCAGCCGCGGAGCGGACCTCGCGTCCGCAGGGTCCTCGGGCGGGGCCACACCCGCCACCACGGCGTCGAGGACGGCGAGGAGGTCGTAGACGTCCCAGCTCTCGTCCTCGTCGAGCCAGCCGGGGCCGGTCCGCAGGCCCTGGGCGGCGAGCGCGAGGACCCGCGGCTGCGTCGGGAGCGCGACCCCGTCGGGGTCGGTCCAGCGCCAGCCGTCCCCGAACCCCTCGAGGCTGGCCTCGACCACGTCCCCTGCAGGCCGGAAGATGCGCGCGAGCTCGAAGACCGCGGTCCCCGGACGGCCCTGCCCCACGTTGCGCCGTACCACCTGCAGCAGGCCTTCGACGAGGGTGGGCGCCATCGCCGCCGCGTCCTTGGCCAGGGGGTTCGCGAGCTGCACGCGACCGTCGCTGGGCGCCACGCCCTCGAGGGCGTCGGTCCCGACGAACGGCCGCCCGCGGACCTCGTGGAACCCGGCGGCGAGGACCGTCTCCCGCAGGCGACGTTCCGCCCGCTGTGCCGGGGACAGGCCGCCCTGGAGCGTCACGGCGGGCATCGTGGCCGGGATGCGCTCGTAGCCGTAGAGACGGGCCACCTCCTCGGCGAGGTCGGCCGGACGCGTCAGGTCGCCGCGCCACGACGGCGGGGTGACGGTCAACGTCGCGTCCTCGGCCTCGACCGTGCAGCCCACGCGGCGGAGCAGGGCCTCCTGGGTCCCGGCGTCGAGCCCGTCGAGTCCCAGGAACCGGGCGCACCACCGGGTGTCCAGCACCACCCGGGCCGGGCCGTCCGGGGCCGGCCCGGCGGTGGCGGTGGTGGCGGCGACGATGCGGCCACCACCGAGCTCCGCGAGCAGCTCGGCCGCCCGGGCGACCGCCACGGGCGCCATGGCCGGGTCGACCCGGCGCTCGAAGCGCAGCGACGCCTCCGAGACGAGGTTCAGCCGGCGCGACGTGCGCCGGATCGCGAGCGGGTCCCACGTCGCGCCCTCGAGGAGCACCCGGCTGGTGCCGGCGGAGACCTCGCTGTCCGCGCCACCCATCACGCCGGCCAGCGAGACGAGGCGGTCGGCGTCGGCGATGACGAGGTCCGTCGCGAGCAGCTCGCGCTCCTGGTCGTCCAGCGTGACGAGGGTCTCGTCGGGGCTCGCCCAGCGGACGGTCAGCTGGGGCCCGTGCAGGCGGTCGAGGTCGAAGGCGTGCAGGGGCTGTCCGGTCTCGAGCATCACGAGGTTGGTGACGTCGACGACGTTGTTGATCGACCGGATGCCGCACTGCGCGAGGCGCTGGCGGAGCCACCAGGGCGACGCCGCGACGGTGACGTCCTCGACGGTCCACGCCACGAACCGGGAGCAGCCGACCAGGTCGTCGCGCACGGTGCCGGTGAGGTCGACGGGGACGCCCTCGGCCGCCGGCCCGTCCGCGGCGGACAGCCCTCGGACCTCGCGGTCGAGGATCGCGGCGACCTCGCGCGCGATGCCGAGGATGGCGTGGTGGTCGCCGCGGTCGGCGAGCACGGCCACCTCGATCACGGGTTCCCCCACGGGGAGGAGGTCGACGAGGTCGGCGCCGAGGGGCGTGTCGGCGGCCAGCACCATGATGCCGTCGTGGTCGTCGCCCAGCTGCAGCTCACGTGCCGAGCACAGCATGCCGTTGGAGACGACGCCGCGGAGCTCCCTCGCCTCCAGCCGGAAGGGGGCCGACCGACCCGCCGGCGCGGGGATCGTGGCCCCGACCTCGGCGTGCGCGACGACGTCGCCGACGTCGAAGTTCGCCGCACCACAGACGAGCTCGGTCTCGGTCGTGCCGTCGGTGACCCGGACCACGCGGAGCTTGTCCGCGTCCGGGTGCGGCGACCACGACACGACCCGCTTGGTCCGCACGCCGGTGGTGCCGGCGCCGGGGACGTGGACCTCCTCGACCTCGAGCCCGTGGAGGCTCATCACGTCGACGAGCTCGTCGAGCGACAGGTCGTCGACGTCGACGAAGCGCTGGAGCCAGGACAGGGGAACCTTCACAGCGGGAACTCCTCGGGGCCGGAGGGGCCTAGAAGCGGGCGAGGAAGCGGACGTCACCCTCGAAGAACTCGCGGATGTCGGTGACGCCGTG
>JAHWJY010000222.1 GCA_019348135.1 Actinomycetota bacterium | reverse complement strand
TCTACGGCGCCGACCCCGACGGCAACGAGTTCGAGGTCATGTGGATGCTCCCCCGCGAGGAGTGGGGCGCCTACGAGAACACCGCGCCGGTCGACCGGCTCGACCTCGACGCCGAGATCGCCCGCTGGTCCGGCGTCCGCACCGCCAGCACCTGATCCCGCGCCCCCACGTCGTTGGCGTGACGACGGCCGCCTGGCAGGCTGACGGCATGGACCGACCCCGCTGGCTCGACGACCACGAACAGGCCGCCTGGCGACGCCTCGCAGCGGTGATCCTCAAGCTCCCCTCCGAGCTCGAGGCCCAGCTGCAGCGCGACGCCGACATGAGCCACTTCGAGTACTGGGTCCTGGCCGTCCTGAGCGAGGCCCCCGAGCGCAGTCTGCGCCTGAGCCAGCTGGCCGCGCAGGCCAACGCCTCGCTGTCGCGCCTCTCCCACGTGGTCACCCGCCTCGAGCGGCGCGGCTGGCTCTCCCGCCAGCCCTGCCCCGAGGACGCCCGCGCCACCCTCGCGGTGCTCACCGACGCCGGCTACGACCAGGTGGTCGCCGCCGCTCCCGGCCACGTCGAGGCCGTCCGCCGCTTCGTGTTCGACGGCCTCGGGGCCGACGACGTCCGCGACCTCGCCCGCGTCTGCGACGCGATCCTCGCACGCATCCACGCCCGCCCCCAGGGCTGACGGGCGGTCACGGGGATGTCGGCGGGGTCCTCGTCCCCGGAGCGCGCCGTGGCCCTCGTGTCCGGTCACCGGGCCGGCGACGCATCAGGCGTCGCCTGAGGCCGTGTCCACCCGGTGGGCCGACGGGCCGCGGTCCTCGGTGGGGCGCGCGGCCGCGTCGAGCAGCTGTTCGGCGGCCGCGACGGCGCGGTCGAGGGCCACGTCGCGCCCCCCACCGCTGGCGCCGACCGCGATGCCGGCGAGGAAGGTGGACAGCGGCGCGGACCGTCGCTCGGTGCCGTGCGCGACGTCGCGCGCGAGGTCGAGCAGACGCGCGACCTCCGCATCGGTCAGGCGGGGCACGCCGAGCTCATCCGCGTACCGATGCAGCCAGTCCATGCGACCTCCGGTGTCGTCCGTCGGCTCAAGGTAGATGCGCGTCCGGTCCGGTCACGCGTCGGTCGCCCGGCGGCCGGCTGGTCCCGTCACGCCCGCGAGCCCGTCCATCGCGGCCGCGCCGCGGCCGGCCCGCTGCTGGACGAACGTCGCCCGTGGGTCGCGCGTGGAGCGCTTGCCGGCGTGGAAGACGGCGAACCGACCCGCGAGCGAGCCGATCGAGCCCAGCACCGCCGAGAGGATCCGGCGGGCCACCCGCCAGCGTGCCGGCACCGGCACGAGGGAGACGGCCAGGGAGGTGGCGGTGCTGAGCTTCGCGGTGCGCCACAGCGCTCCGGACGCGCCCTCGTGCAGCGGCCGGCCGACCCGGGCGACCTCGTCGGCCTGGTGCTGGACCTGCTCGCCGCAGACGAGGTCGGCGACCTTCGCCGCCATCCCCAGCCGGCGCGCGATGGCCTCCTCGCGGGCGTCGAGCGCGGGGAACAGCTCGAGCGCCGACGCGGTCGCCACCGTGGCCGACGCGGCGAAGAACCGCGGCAACGACGTCCGGGTCGCCTGCCACAGGGGCACCGCCGTGTCCGACAGGAGCACGGCGGTGTACGTGCCGAGCACGGGCGCGAGCGCGCCCGCGCCGAGCCCCGCCGCGTCGCCGAGCCGGCGCGCCCCGACCGCCGGCAGCACGGCCGAGGCACCGGCGGCGGACGCGGTCGCGGCGAGCGCCCAGGAGCCGACGGACATCGCCGAGCTCGGGCGGAACACGCGCAGCATGTTGAGGAACCGGGCCGGTCGCCCCAGGTCGATGATCAGGAGGAGGGTGCTGACCGCCGCCCCGCCCCCGGCCAGCCACCGCGAGCGACGGATGAGCCGGTCGAGGCCCCGGCGGTCGGCGAGCTGGGCCACGGCGCCGACGATGGCTGCGCCGGACGTGACGCCGCCCACGTAGAAGTACGCCGGGACCGACCAGATCCAGATCGGCTCCTTCAGGAGCGGCTGGTCGTAGTACGTGGTGCCGCCGTCGCCGGCGGCCGCGTCGTCGGGGGAGCCATGCTCGGTCCGGTGGCTGCGGACCGGGAAGCGCTCGTTGCCCTCACCGGTCCGCTGTCCGGCCCCCTCCCCGGACAGCAGGGCCCGCTCGGGATCGACGTGCCGGTCCTGCGATCCGCTCATCGCCTCGCCCCGGCGGCCGACAGGACCGCGCCGGCGACGGCGACCACCATCGCCGCGCCGGCCACGAGCGCCGAGCGCCAGGCCGCGCCGACGGCGTGGGTGGGGTCGACCGGGTCGGGCGGGAGGTTGTAGACCTCCGGCGCGTCGGTGAGGAGGAAGAAGGCGTTCAGCCCCTGCGTCCCCGGCTGGGAGGCCGCGTCGGCGCCGTAGAGGTAGGCGCTGTCGACCCCGCGCTCGTGCAGCGTGGCGACGCGCTCCTCGGCGATCGCCCGCAGGTCGTCGATGTCGCCGAACACGATCGAGTCGGTCGGGCACGCCTTCGCGCAGGCCGGCTCGAGACCGTCACGCTGACGGTCGTAGCAGAGCGTGCACTTCCAGGCCCGGCCGTCCTCCTCGCGTCGGTCGACGACCCCGAACGGGCACGCCGGCACGCACATCCCGCAGCCGTTGCAGACGTCGGGCTGGATGTAGACCGACTCGTACTCGGTGCGGATGATCGCGCCGGTGGGACAGACGTCGAGGCAGCCAGCGTGGACGCAGTGCTTGCAGACGTCCGAGAGCATGAGCCACGAGAAGTCACCCCCTCCCTGCGGGTCGGGCCCGAACGCGACCGGCGCGCTCGGGGCGTCGTCGCCCTCGAACCAGCTCATGTCCGCGAAGCCGGTCGTGGGGTGCGCTCCGGGGCGTTCGATGAAGGCGACGTGGCGCCACGTCGACGAGCCGAGGTCGCCGGTGTTGTCGTAGCTCGTGCCGGTGAAGACGAAGCCGTCGTCGGGCAGCTGGTTCCACTGCTTGCACGCCACCTCGCAGGCCTTGCAGCCGATGCAGACCGTGGTGTCGGTGAAGAACCCCTTCGGCCCCGCCGGCAGCGCGTGGCCGTCCCCACGGTCGAACTCTCCGCGGTGGTCGCGTGCGAGCTCCGAGCCGGCGCGGAGCTCGGCGCTCTCGGTCGACGTCGGCATGATCCCGGGCGAGACCGACATCAGATGTCCTCTTCTCGTTGGCGTTGGCCCGTGCGGTGACCGTGCTCGTCCGGCTCCTTGCCCCGGTCGACGGGTGCGAGGTCGCGGGGGCGGCCGTCGCCGTCGGGGAGCGCCCGGACCAGCGGCCCGCTCGTGACGACGCGTCGACCGCGGCTGCGCCGTCCGGGCTGGATGTCGCCGGTGAGGGCCTTCGACTCCTGGATGGAGACGTTGGGGTCGGCGACGAAGCCGATGAGCTCGTTGACGTTGTCGCCGGTCACGAGCCCGAGGTAGGCCCAGTGGTAGGGCAGCCCGATCTGGTGGATGGTCCGCCGTCGGCGCTTGCCGACCCGGAGCGGGCGCAGCCGCGGGGTGACGAGGACGCGGCACTCGATCTCGCCGCGGGCCGTCGTGATCGTCGCCC
>JAHWJY010000221.1 GCA_019348135.1 Actinomycetota bacterium | reverse complement strand
CCTCGTCCATCCCCACGATCGTCTTGTCGCGCGTGACGCCGGCGTTGTGGACCATCACGTCGACGCCGCCGTGGCGGTCGGTCAGGTAGCTCGCCAGGCGTCCGGGCGCGTCGTCCGCTGTGATGTCGAGCTGGAGCGTGGTCCCACCGATGCGGTTGGCCACCTCGGTCAGCTGGTCGCCCTGCGCGGGGAGGTCGAGGCAGACGACGGTCGCCCCGTCCCGCGCCAGCGTCGCGGCGATCGACGCACCGATCCCACGGGCGGCACCGGTGACGACGGCCACCTGGCCGTCGAGCGGACGGTCCCAGTCCGACACCGCGGCGGGGGACTCGTCGGTCGCCGGCCCGATCTGCACGGCCTGGCCACTGACGTACGCGGAGCGGCCGGACAGCAGGAACCGCAGCGTCGACTCGAGGCCCTCCTCCGCGCCCTCCGAGACCTTCACGAGGTTGGCGGTCGCGCCGCCCCGGAGCTCCTTCGCCAGCGAACGGACGAAGCCCTCGAGCGCCTGCTGTGCTGCGGCCTCACCCGGGTCGGCGCACTCCTCGGGAGGGGTGCCGAGGACGACGACCCGGCCGGACGGCTCGACCTTGGCGACGGTCGGGTGGAAGAACGCGTGCAGGCTCGCGAGGTCCGCCGAGGAGTGGATCCCCGTGGCGTCGAAGACGAGCGCCGCGTAGCGGCCCTCGGTCCCCTCGGACGGCATGCCGACCCGCAGGTCGACGTCGGCCGCTTGCAGGATCCCGGTGACCGTCTTCTCGAGCCGGCCGTCCACGGGGCCGCCGACCAGCGCCGTCCCGGGAAGCAGCGGGTCACCGGGCTCGTACCGGCGGAGCTCGGTCGGCCGCGGCAGTCCGAGGAGCGAGGTGACCTGCTTGCCGACGGGGGAGTTCACGAGCTGTTGGTAGAGATCCGGCATCTGGGTCTCCGTGGTCGTGGTCGTGGTCGGCGTGCGGCGTCCGTTGCGCGGTCACGACGCGGCGTGCGCCGTGGAGGTGCTCAGCGCTCGAGGATGGCGACGACGCCGTTGCCGCCGGCGGCGCAGATGGACACGAGCGCCCGGCCGGAGCCCTTCTCGGCGAGGAGCTTCGCCGCGGTGGCGATGATCCGTCCGCCGGTCGCGGCGAAGGGGTGGCCGGCCGCGAGCGACGAGCCGTTGACGTTGAGCTTGCTGCGGTCGATCGCGCCGAGCGGCTCGTCGAGGCCGAGCCGGCGCTTGCAGTACTCCGGGTCCTCCCAGGCCTGCAGCGTCGCGAGGACGACCGACGCGAACGCCTCGTGGATCTCGTAGACGTCGAAGTCCTGGAGGCTCAGCCCGTGGCGCTCGAGCAGGCGCGGGACCGCGTAGACGGGCGCCATCAGCAGGCCCTCGTCGCCGTTGACGTAGTCGACGGCGGCCGACTCGGCGTCGACGAACGACGCCAGCACCGGCAGCCCGTGCGCCTCGGCCCAGTCCTCGCTGCCGAGCAGCACGGCGGAGGCGCCGTCGGAGAGCGGGGTCGAGTTGCCGGCCGTCATCGTGCCCGTCTCCCGGTCACCGAAGACCGGCGACAGCTTCGCGAGCTTCTCGACCGACGCGTCGGGACGCAGGTTCTGGTCCCGCTGCTGGCCGAGGTAGGGCGTGAGCAGGTCGTCGAAGAACCCGCGGTCGTACGCCGCGGCCAGGTTCACGTGGCTGGCGACGGCCAGCTCGTCCTGGTCCTCCCGCTCGATGCCCCACTCCTTGGCCGTGATCGCGGCGTGCTCGCCCATCGAGTAGGCGGTCCGCGGCTCCTCGTTGCGCGGGGTCTCCGGGACGAGGTGGGAGGGGCGGAGCTTCGTGAGGAGCTTGGCGCGGTCGGCCGGCGTCTTGGCCGCGTTGAACTCGAGCAGCAGCCGGCGGAGGTCGTCGTTGACCGCGATCGGGGCGTCGCTCACGGTGTCGACGCCGGCGGCGATCCCGGCCTCGATCTGGCCGAGGGCGATCTTGTTCGCGATCGCCACCGTCGTCTCGATGCCCGTGTCGCACGCCTTCTGGACGTCGAACGCCGGCGTCTCCGGCGACAGCGAGCTCCCCAGCACGGCCTCGCGGGTGAGGTTGAAGTCGCGGGAGTGCTTGAGCACCGCACCGCCGGCGACCTCGCCCAGCCGTTCGCCCTGGAGCCCGAACCGGCTCACGAGACCCTCGAGGGTGAACGTCAGCATGTCCTGGTTGCTCGCCTCGGCGTAGGGACCGTTGGCGCGGGCGAAGGGGATGCGGTTCCCGCCGAGGACGGCGGCGCGGCGGGGAGAGGGCATGCGGGACTCCTCGGAAGCTCGTTGATCCTCAGTCTGGTCGCACGCCGACGGCGGGGCCGCCCCTCGGCCCCGCCGAACGGTCGTGCCTGCGCGTTCTCACGCGGCGAGGAGGTGCTCGTCCCTCGGCGCGACCGGCAGCGACGTCGGACGATCCGGACGCTTCCGGAAGCGGTCGGGCAGTGCCAGCCGGACGATGCGACGAGCGACGGAGAACAGCTGCTTCGAGAACCGGCCCGTGGTGTAGGGCAGGCCGTAGCGCTCGCAGATCTCGCGCACCTCGACGGCGATGTCGGCGTACCGACGTGCCGGCAGGTCGGGGAAGAGGTGGTGCTCGATCTGGTGGCTGAGGTTGCCGGACATGACGTGGAAGAGCCTGCCGCCCGTGATGTTGGCGGAGCCCAGCATCTGCCGGAGGTACCACTCGCCCCGCGTTTCGTCCTCGATGTCCTCCTCGGAGAACAGCGCGACGCCGTCGGGGAAGTGCCCGCAGAAGATGATCGAGAACGCCCACACGTTGCGGATCAGGTTCGCGGTGACGTTGCCGGCGAACACGAGCGGGGCGATCGGGAAGGCCAGGAGGGGGAACAGCAGGTAGTCCTTCCTCGCCTGCTGCGCCGCCTTGCGGCGGATGAGCGTGGCGAACTCCGCGACGTCCTCCCACGGGGTCTCGCCGCTGCGCAGCTTCTCGACCTCGAGGTCGTGGAGCGCCACGCCCCACTGGAAGAACAGGCCCAGGCCGATGGCGTTGACCGGGTTCAGGAGGTGGGCCGGACGCCACGGCTGGTCCTCGTTCATCCGGAGGATGCCGTAGCCGATGTCGCGGTCCCGCCCGACCACGTTGGTCCAGGTGTGGTGCTGGACGTTGTGCGAGCGCTTCCAGTTCGCGGACGGCGCGGCGGTGTCCCACTCGAACTGCTGCGACGACAGGCTCGGGTCGCCCATGAAGTCGTACTGGCCGTGCATGACGTTGTGGCCGATCTCCATGTTGTCGAGGATCTTGGCGATCCCCAGCGCGACGGTGCCGGCGAGCCACGCGGGCGGCAGGAAGCTCGCGAAGAGCAGACCGCGGCCGGCGAGCTCGAGCCGGCGCTGGATCCTGACGATGCGACGGATGTAGTCGGCGTCGACCGCGCCGCGCTCGTCGAGGACGCGCTGGCGGATGGCGTCGAGCTCGCGGCCGAGCTCGGCGACCTGCTCGTCGGACAGATGGGCGTACTCGGTGGGCTTCACGGTGGGCATGGAGGTTCCTTAGAGGTCGAGGGTGACGTCGCCGACGGGCGCGTTCACGCAGATCTGGATCTCGTCCACCTCGGGGCCGGAGAGGCGCCCGTCGCGGAC
>JAHWJY010000073.1 GCA_019348135.1 Actinomycetota bacterium | reverse complement strand
GAGCTGCGCTCGCAGCTCGAGGGTGAGCGCGCTCAGCACATCGAGCTGCTCGACGGGTACGGCGCGGATCCCTACAGCGACGAGGTGAGGAACCTCGACACCGGCAACGACGGCTTCGCCGACTCCGCCCAGGCCACCGAGGAGCGCAGCGAGCTCCTCGGGCAGATCGACGTCGCCCGCACCCGGGTCCAGCAGATCGACACGGCCCTCGAGCAGATGGACGAGGGCACCTACGGCATCTGCGAGGACTGCGGCGACCCCATCCAGGATGCCCGGCTCGAGATCCGGCCGTTGTCGGTCAAGTGCGTCGACTGCGCCGCGAAGGCCGACTGAGGACCGTCCCCTCGTGCCCTCCGTCGGGCAGACTGCGGCTGCCGCGGCCCGAACGGAGCAGCCCGTGCCCGACCTCCCCCTCGAGACGCCCGTCCTCATCGGCCGCAAGCGCGACGGTGAGGAGCTGTCCGGTGACGACCTCCGGCGGCTCGTCGAGGGGTACATGTCGGGTGCGGTGGCCGAGGAGCAGATGTCGGCGTTGCTCATGGCCGGGGTCATCCGCGGCTTCTCCGACGCCGAGGCGGTCGCGCTGACCGACGCCCTGGTCGCCTCCGGCGACACCGTGGACCTGTCCCGGCTGCGCGGACCGACGGTGGACAAGCACTCGACCGGTGGCGTCGGGGACACGACCACCCTCGTCGTGGCGCCGATCCTCGCGGCCGCCGGGCTCCAGCTCGCCAAGCTGTCGGGTCGCGGGCTCGGCCACACCGGCGGCACGCTCGACAAGCTCGAGTCGATCCCGGGCTTCCGGGTGGCGCTGACACCGGACGAGATGCGCGCGCAGGTCGAGCGGATCGGGCTCGCCGTGGCCGCCGCCACGGCCGAGCTCGTCCCCGCAGACAAGCGGCTGTACGCCCTGCGCGACGTCACCGGCACGGTCCCCAGCCGGGCGCTGATCGCCGCCTCCGTGATGAGCAAGAAGATCGCCGGCGGCGCCAGCCACGTGCTGCTCGACGTCAAGACCGGCGACGGCGCCTTCATGGCCCGCCGTGAGGACGCGTCGGCGCTCGCCGAGCTGTGCGTCCGCATCGGCACCGCCAGGGGTCGTCGCACGGCCGCGCTCGTGACGGACATGTCGCAGCCGCTCGGCGACGGCATCGGCAACGCCATCGAGGTCGCGGTCGCGGTGGAGGTGCTCCGGGGCGAGCGCCCCGGCCGCCTCGACGAGCTGTGTCGCGAGCTCGCGGCGGCCGCACTCGTCCTCACGGGGACGGCTGCCGCCGTGGACGCACCGGCCTTCGTCGACGAGCTCCTCGGCAGCGGCCGCGCCCTCGAGCGCTTCCGCCGCTTCGTCGTGGCCCAGGGGGGCGACCCGGCGGTCGCCGACCGACCCTGGGAGGTGCTGCCCCGAGCGCCCGAGATCGTCGAGTGGCGACCCGGACCGGGCACGGTCACGGCCGTGCGCTGTCGCGAGCTCGGGGAGCTGGCTGCCTCGCTCGGGGCGGGGCGGAGACGCAAGGAGGACGACGTCGACCCGGCCGTGGGCCTCGAGGTGCTCGCGCGCGTCGGCGACCACGTGTCGCCGGACGTGCCCGTCGCGCGGGTCCACGCCCGCACGCGGGCCGACGCCGAGCGCGCGCTCGCGCGCCTCCCGACGCTGGTCGACATCGGCGAGGGGCAGGTCGCGCCCGTCCCGCTCGTGCTCGAACGGGTGGGCCTGTCCGGAGTGCCGGACCTCGGTTGACCCCGGCGCCCGTCGTGGGATACTCGCGCCCGGGGTGACCGGACGAGGAGCAGCGATGTCGGGGTGGGGGCCGGGCGACGGCACGTCGGGGGAGTCCCCTCCACCCCCGCCGCCCCCACCTCCGCCGCCGCCCGGGGCGGGGCGGGAGCCGTCCGGGGGGCTGTGGGGCGGCGGCCGCGCCGGGATCATCCCGCTGCACCCGATGTCGCTCGGCGATGTGCTGGACACGGCCTTCAAGCTCTTCCGGGCCACGGCCGGAACGGCCACGCTGACGGTCGCGGTGGTCTACGGCCCCCTCAGCCTCCTGTCGTCGCTGCCCGGGGCGACCATGACCTTCGAGGACCCCGCCAACCCGTTCGCGGGGGTGTCGACGACGTCCGTGGTGGTCGCCGTGCTCGCCGGTCTCGTCACGGCGCTCGTGGGACCGCTCGTGAGCGCCGCGGTCATGACGATCGCCATCGAACGTGAGCGCGGGACGCCGGTGTCGTGGCAGGACGCCTACCGCGTGGCCGCGGGCCGGTACGGCACGCTGCTGCTGGCCACGCTGCTGCTGTTCCTCATCTCGATCGCGGCCGTCGTCGCGATCGCCCTCCCGGCGGTCGCCATCGGGCTCGCGAGCCAGGCCGCCGGCATCATCGTGGGCATCGTGCTGGTGCTGCCGACCATGGCCGCCATCCTCGTGCTCTTCTACGTCGTCGTGCCGGTGGTCCTGCTCGAGGACGTGGGGGCCTCCGCCGCTATCCGACGCTCCGTGACGCTGGTCCGCCCCCGCTTCTGGCCCACGCTCGGGACCATCATCGTGGCGGGCCTCGTCATCGGGATCATCGGCACGATCGTGAGCCTCGTCTTCACCATGGGCAGCGCGGTCGCCGGCTCGGCCGCGTTCGTGCTGAACGCCCTCGGCAGCACCGCGTCGAGCCTCGTGACCGTGCCCCTCACCGCCAACGTCGCCCTGCTGATCTACCTCGACGCCCGCATCCGCCACGAGGGCCTCGACATCGAGGTGCTGACGGCGGATCTCGCGCGTGATCGCTGACCGGCACCGCGGAGCCGTGGCGGTCGGGGCGTTGCTGCTGGTGACCCTCGTCGCCGGACCGGTGGCCGCCGTGCCCGCCACCGGTCCGGGCACGGTCGCGGTCGCCGCGGCCGCCGACGCGCCCGGGACCGTGCCGGCCCCGGAGGTCCGCCGCGCCGTCGACGACGTCCTGTCGCGCCGCGCCTACCGGAACGCCGAACCGCCCTGGTGGGCGCGCCAGGCCGAGGCGGCGCGGGCGTGGGCTGCCCGACGGCTCATCGGTCTGCTGGAGGCGGCCACCGGCACCGCCGTCGGCTGGGTCGTGCTCGGGCTCGCCGCGACCGGGGCGCTGTTCGTGGCCTGGCGGCTGGTCCGCGGGACGCGGTGGGAGGCGACGCGACCGCTCACGGTCGTGGACCACGAGCGGCGCTCGGCGACCGACTGGGACGCCCGCTCGCGAGACGCCGAGCGGCGCGGCGACCTGCGCGAGGCCGTCCGGACGGCCTACCGGGCCGTGATCGCCGCGTACGCGGAGCTCGGTCTCGTGGCCGAGATCGACGGTCGCACGGTGGGCGAGTACCGCCGTGCCGTGGCCGCGGCGGACCCAGGGCACGCGGACGCGTTCGGCCGTGCGAGCGACGTCGTCGAGGCCGTCCTGTACGCCGACCGACCACCGTCGGCGGCCGACCTCGCCGTCGTCCGGGGCGCCGCGCCCGCCGCCGCCCGCCGGGCCAGCGGCGCGCCCGTCGGGGTGGGGTCGTGAGGGGGGCGCTCGCCCGCTGGTGGCCCTGGGCGCTCGCGATCGCCAGCGTCGTGGTCGCCGCCGTCGTGGTCGGGCCGCAGCGGAGCGGCGAGCCCTTCGACCCGCGCTCCACGGACCCCGCCGGCGCCGCGGGCATCGTCGACGTCCTGCGGGAGCTCGACCGTCCCGTCGCGGTCGGCACCGTGCCGGGACCCGACACCGGCGCGTTCCTCGTCCTCCGGGACCAGCTCGACCGCGAGGCACGCGCGGAGGTCGGGCGTTGGCTCACGGCGGGCGGCCGGCTGGTGGTCGCGGACCCCGCGTCCCCGCTGCTCCGGGACGTGGTCGTCGACGGGCGGCTCGCGACCGACGTCATCGGCGCCACCGACGTCGCCCCGGCCTGTGCCGACCCCGAGCTGCGCGGGGTCGACGCCGTGCACTCCGCCACCTGGGTCTCCTTCGCGCCGGCCGCGGGGGACCGCAGCTGCTTCCCGCTCGAGGGGGGTGCCTGGCTCGTCCGCCGCAGCGTCGGGGCGGGCGAGCTCGTGGCGCTCGGGGGCGCGGACGCGTTCCGCAACGGACGGCTCGGGGACGCCGACAACGCGCTGCTGCTGGTCCGCCTGCTCGGGCGTGACGGCGGCGTCGTCGTCGCGGACGCGTCGCCACCCGGGGGAGGGGAGGCGACGCTGGGGGAGCTCGTCCCCACGCGCGTCTACGTCGCCCTGGCGATGCTGGCGCTCGCCTTCGTCCTCGTGGCGTGGGCACGGGGCCGCCGCCTCGGCGCCCCGGTCGAGGAGCAGCTTCCGGTACGCATCCCCGCGTCCGAGCTGGTCCTCGCGACGGCGGACCTGATGCGCCGCGGGCAGGTGCGGGACGCCGCGGGCGCGGCGCTGCGTGCGGAGCTCCGTGGGGACGCGAGCCTGTGGCTGGGCATCCCCGAGGACGCGCCCGACGAGGTCCTGGCCGCGCGCATCGCGGCCTGGACCGGGGCCGACGCGGCCGGTGTCGCGACCGCGCTGGCACGCGGACCGGTCCCGGACGACGAGGCACTCGTCGGGCTCGCCCGCACCGTGGCCCGGCTGCGCCAGCGCCTCGCCGGCGGGCAACTAGCCTCGCCGGGGCCGGACGGACCGTCCACCGGGACGCCCGTGAACGCGGCGCAGGGGACACCGATGGGGGGCGAGCGGTGAGTGGGGACGATCCGAGGGATGCGCTGGCGGCCGTGCGGGACGAGATCGCCCGCGTCGTCGTCGGCCAGGAGGCCGTCGTCACCGGGCTGCTCGCGGCCCTGCTGGTACGTGGCCACGTCCTCCTCGAGGGCGTCCCCGGCGTCGCCAAGACCCTGCTGTCGAAGGCCCTCGCCGCCTCGCTCGACCTCGACTTCCGCCGCGTGCAGTTCACCCCGGACCTGATGCCCTCCGACGTCACGGGCCAGCTCGTCCTCGACCGGACCGGTGGCGCGCTCACCTTCCGGCGCGGTCCGGTCTTCACCGACCTGCTCCTCGCCGACGAGATCAACCGCACGCCTCCGAAGACCCAGGCCGCGCTGCTGGAGGCGATGGAGGAGCGTCAGGTCTCGGCCGAGGGTGAGCGCCACGCCCTGTCCCCGATCTTCACCGTCATCGCGACGCAGAACCCGGTCGAGTACGAGGGGACCTACCCCCTGCCGGAGGCCCAGCTGGACCGGTTCCAGTTCAAGCTCCACGTCGACTACCCCACGCGCGAGCAGGAGGACGAGGTCCTCGCACGCCACGACGCCGGGCTCGACCCCCACGACCTGTCCGGTCTCCGCGCCGTGGCGTCCGCCGCCGACCTCGAGGCCGCGCGTGCCGCGGTCCGGGCCGTCCACGTCGACCCGGCCGTCCGTGGGTACGTGGTCGACCTGGTCCGCGCCACCCGCGAGTCGCCGTCGGTGGAGCTCGGTGTCTCGCCGCGCGGGGCCACCGCCCTCCTGCGGGGGGCGAAGGCATGGGCGTGGCTCGCCGGCCGCGACTTCGTCACCCCCGACGAGGTCAAGACGATGGCACGGCCGAGCCTGCGCCACCGGCTCCAGCTCCGTCCCGAGGTCGAGCTCGAGGGTGGCACCGCCGACGGCGTCCTCGACGGCATCCTCGCGAGCGTCCCGGTCCCACGCTGAGCGCGCTCGCCGACACCGCCGGCCCGGCGACGGGGGACGCGTCCGCCGGCACCGCCGGCTGGCGGCGGCACGTCCCGAGCCCCACGCAGCGGACCGCGTGGCTGGTCGTCGCCTCGGCCGGGCTGGTCCTCGTCGCGCCGGTCGCCGGCGTGGTCGCCGCCGCCGCCGTCCTCGTGGCCGCCCTCCTCGACGCGTTCCGGGGCGTCGATCCCGCCCGGGTGGCGATCCGGCGCGACGCGCCGGCGGTCGTCGCCCTGGACGGCGAGGGCGAGATCACCTGGGTCGTCGGCAACCCCGTCGGGCGACCCCTCGACGTCGTCCTGGCGGACGCCCTGCCGCCGTCGCTCGGGGCCGAGCGCCGGCGCGCCTCCGTCCGCGTCCCGCCGGGCGGACGCGCGACCGCCGCGACCGCGGTCCGGCCCTCGCGGCGGGGCAACGTCGACCTCGCGACGCTGACGGTCCGCACGATCGGCCCCTGGGGCCTCGCGTCCCGGCAGCACACCCGCGACCTCGCGACCCGGATCGAGGTCCACCCGTCGTTCCGGTCCCGACGCGAGGCCGAGCTGCGGCTGACGCGCGGGCGCCTGCTCGAGGTGGGTCTCCGGGCCGCTCGCGGCCGGGGGACCGGGACCGAGTTCGAGGCTCTGCGGGACTACGTCCCGGGCGACGAGGTGCGTCGGGTCGACTGGAGCGCCACGGCCCGCACGGGACGCCCGATCGTCCGCACCTACCGCTCGGAGCGGAACCAGACCGTGCTGGCCCTGCTCGACACCGGCCGTACCACGGCGGCGACCGTGGACGGCGTCCCGCGCCTGGACCACGCCATGGACGCCCTCATGGCGCTCACGACCGCCGCCACCCGGGTGGGCGACCGCGTCGGGCTGCTCGCCTTCGGGTCCGGGCATCGGGGGGCCGTGGTCCCGTCGCGTGGGGGCGACCAGCTGCGTCGCGTGGTGCGGGCGATGTACGCGCTCGAGCCCGAGCTGGCGGAGTCCGACTACCGCGGCGCCTTCCGTCGCACGCTCGCCACGTTCCCGCGACGGGCGCTGCTCGTGCTCTTCACCGAGCTCGCCGACGAGGCGGTGGCCGAGACGCTCGTCCCGGCCCTGCCCCTGGTGCTCCGGGAGCACGTCCTGCTCGTGGCCTCGGTCCGCGACCCGGAGATCGCCGACTGGAGCACGGCGGGTGCCACGGACACCACCTCCGGGGGCAGCGCGGTCGCCGGCGCCTACCTCACCGCCGCGGCCGGCGCCGCGGTGCGACGCCGCGAGCGGACCGCCGGCTACCTCCGCCGGCTCGGCGTGACCGTCGTGGACGAGCCGCCGGGGCGGCTGGCGGGTGCGCTCGTCGACGCGTACCTCGACCTCAAGTCACGGGGTCGGGTGTGAGCCGGGGGCTGCGCCGGGTCGGTCGGTGCTCACCGACGGCCCCCGTGAGCCCCACCGCCGCCGCGGCGCGGCCGCGCACCAGCAGGTAGGCGATGAACACGACCTCGACGAGCGCCCCCGTGCCGACGCGTGCCCACGTCGGTAGCCCGGAGGGCGTGACGAAGCCCTCGAGCAGACCCGCGACGAGGAACACGACGACGAGCCCGGCGACGATCACCACGACCCGTCGGCCCTCCTCGGCGAGCGCCTCGCCCCGGCCCCGGTCGCCGGGGGCGATGAGCGTCCACCCGAGGCGGAGTCCGGCGCCGCCCGCGATGAAGACGGCGGTCAGCTCGAGCAGGCCGTGGGGGAGGATCAGGCCCCAGAAGTGCGGCGCGCGGCCGGCCGCGTGGAAGAGCCCGGCGGCGACACCGAGGTTGGCCCCGTTCAGCACCAGCACCGCCGCCGTGGGGACGCACCAGGCGATGCCGACCGCGAACGCGAGCACCCCCACGCGCGCGTTGTTGGTGAACACCGACGCCGCGAACTGCCCCGCCGGCTCGGAGGAGTAGTAGTCCTCGAAGTCCTCGTCGAGGTAGGCCTGGCGCACCTCGGGCGGGGCGAGCGCCTCCACGGCCGCGTCCGAGCGGGCGAACCACACCCCGACGACGAGCGCCGACGCGAGGAACAGCAGGGTGCTCGCCAGGACCGCCCGGCGGGCGTGCCACACGGCCGCGGGGAACGTGGTGGTGGCGAACCGCCCCAGCGCGCGCCACGACCGCGCGCGCGTGCCGTAGACCGTCCCGTGGGCCCGGCCCACGAGACCGGCGAGCTCGGCCGTGAGCGCCGGGTCGCGGTGGACGGTCCGTGCCGTGGACAGGTGTGACGAGGCGCGCAGGTAGAGCCGGACGAGCTCGTCGAGCTCCGACGCCCCGAGGCGCCCGCGTCGGGCGTCGCGCAGCAGCGCGTCGAGCCGGTCCCAGGTGGGACGGTTCGTGCGTATGAACGCGTCGACGTCCAGCGGACCCTCCGGGGCCAGGCGCGGCCGCGCGAGGTGGCGGCGCGAGTACCGTAACGCTCGCCGTCACCGGAGGAGGGCAGCGTGGAGCCGTCGCCCGGGCTCGTGACGCCGGAGGCCGTCCCGCTCGACCTGCCGGTGGCGCACCTCGGCTCGCGGGGCGTCGCGTACCTGCTCGACGCGCTGCTCGTCGGTGGGTTGCTGGTGGCCCTGTTCCTGGCCGCCCTGTCCACCACGATCGTGGAGGACACGTTCGCCGGCCTGCCGGGCTGGCTGGGGGTGACCCTCGCGCTGCTCCTGGTCTTCGCGGTGCAGCTCGGCTACCCGATCGGCTTCGAGACCCTCTGGTCGGGGCGGACCCCCGGCAAGGCCGCCCTCGGTCTGCGGGTGGTGACCGTCGAAGGCGCGCCGGTCGGCTTCCGGCACGCTGCGGTCCGGGCCGCCCTCGGTCTGGTCGACTTCCAGCTGACGTTCGGGGTGGCGGCGGTCCTGACCGCGCTGTTCAGCCGGCGGACGCAGCGGCTGGGGGACGTCGTCGCCGGCACGCTCGTGCTGCGCGAGCGGACCGGCGCAGGCAGCGCCGTCTCCGAGCGGTTCACCGTCCCCCGTGGGCTGGAGGCGCTCGGTGCGCAGCTCGACGTGACCGCGCTGGGACCGAACGACTACCAGGCGGTCCGGTCGATGCTGCAGCGGGCGGCGCGGCTCGACCCCGACACCCGCCGTCGCCTGGCCGAGCGCCTCGCCGACACGATCGCCCCGAAGGTCCGGCCGGCGCCGCCCGACGGCATCCCCGCCGAGGCGTGGTTGCACGCCGTGGCGGCGGCCTACCAGCGTCGGTCGCGGCCACAGGGAACGCCGCCCCCTCCACCCCCGGCCAGCGCGGCGTCCGCGGCTCCCGCGCCCGCCCGTCCGGCCGTCTACCGCCCGACCGGCTGGGAGGACGGTGCGCGGGGGCCGGCGTCGGCTCCGTCCGGGGCCCCGAGGGCACCGTCCGGCTCCGGGGACGCGCCCCCACCAGCGGACGGGGGTTTCACGGCGCCGCGGTGACCCTCCGCCACGTCGCGCGCGGGGGTGCTCGTCGGGCCCCCTGCCCCGCCGATACCCTCGCGGCGCGCTGTTCCACTCGCCGTCCCCACCGCTGCAACGGTCGGACGCGCTCCTCCTCCGCCCCGCGAGGCCGTGCCCCGATGACGTACCAGGTGAAGCTCGAGGTCTTCGAGGGGCCCTTCGACCTGCTCCTGCACCTCATCTCCCGGCGCAAGGTCGAGGTCACGGAGGTGGACCTCGCCGAGATCACCGGTGACTTCCTCGCCTCGCTCACGAGCATCGACGAGCTCGACCTCGAGACGGCGACCCGGTTCCTCGTCGTGGCGGCCACGCTCATCGAGCTCAAGGCCGCCCGGCTCCTCCCGCGCGAGGAGGTCGACGAGCTCGAGGATCTCCTCGGCGAGGCCCGTGACCTGCTCTACGCCCGGCTGCTCGAGTACCGCGCCTTCCGTGACGCCGCCTCCCTCCTCCGCGACCTCCTCGCCGCCAACGAGGGCTTCGTCGGTCGTGAGGTCGTGCTGGATCCCGAGCTCCAGCGGCTCGTGCCCGAGACGCCGCTCTCGATCGACGTCGAGGGTCTGGCCCGGCTCGCCGCCCTGGCGACCGCGCCGCGCCCCGAGCCGCGGGTGGACCTGTCCCACATCCGCAAGAGCTACATCTCGATCCGCGACGCCGCCCGGCTCGTGCTCGCCGCCGTGCCGTCCGAGGGGGCGCGCAAGACCTTCCGGGCGCTCGTCGGCGAGCACGGGCGCGGCGACCGGGTCGTGTTCTTCCTCGCGCTCCTCGAGCTCTACAAGCTCGGTCACCTCGACCTCGCGCAGGACCACTTCCGGGCCGAGATCGAGATCGAGCGCCGGCCCGGGGGGCGCGACCTCGCCAGCCTCACCGACGACGAGTACGAGCCGGCTGCGCCGGACGAGCACGAGCCGGCTGCGCCGGACGAGGACGATGGACCCGGCAGCGTCGCGGAGCTCGCGGGCGTCGGGTCCGCCGCGGTCGAGGAGACGACGTGATCGACGACCGGACCCGCACCGGGCTCGAGGGCATCCTGTTCCTCGCTGACGAGCCGCTCGACCTCGACACCCTCGCCGACACGCTCGAGCTCGACCGTGAGGAGGTCGCGGCGGCCGTGACCGACCTCGCCGCGCGGTACGAGGCGGCGGGCGGCGGCGTCACCATCCAGCAGCGCGCCGGCGGCTGGCGCATGTACACGACCCCCGCCGCGCACCCCCTGGTCGAGCGCTACCTGCTCGCCGGCAAGAGCGGCCGGCTCACCCAGGCCGCGCTCGAGACGCTGGCCGTCATCGCCTACAAGCAGCCCATCTCCCGGCAGGAGGTGAGCGACATCCGCGGTGTCAACGCCGACGGGGCCGTGCGCTCGCTGGTCGTGCGTGGGTTCATCGCGGAGGCGGGCCGCGACCCCGGGCCCGGCCAGGCCATCCTGTACGGCACGACCCCGTCCTTCCTCGAGAAGCTCGGGCTCGACTCGCTCGACGACCTGCCGCCCCTCACCGACTTCCTGCCCGAGGCGCCGGCCCCCGACGAGCCCGCCGCCGACCGGCTGCGGGAGGCACGCCGGCGCCTCGCGTCCGGCGGGGAGCTGCCGTCCACGGGCGCCGCGCGGTGGGACGCCGATCCACGCACGAACACGGGCGAGGACGCCGCGGAGGAGGAGGGCGAGGATGCGCTGCCCCCGATCGCGGCCCGTGCCGGCCGGCGCGACCAGGACAGCGAGATGGACGAGCTGACGGCGCGCCTCGAGACCGCCGCCCGGTCGGCGATGACGCAGCTGCGCGAGGCCGTGGCGGCCACCGAGCCCGAGGACGACGACGAGGACGTCGCCGCCACCGGCGACGGAGGCGACAGCGACGAGGAGAGCACGTGAGCGACGAGCCACAGCTGCAACGGCTGCAGAAGGTCATGGCCGCGGCCGGCATCGCCTCCCGCCGGGCCTCCGAGGAGCTGATCCTCGAGGGCCGGGTCACCGTCGACGGCGAGGTGGCGGAGCTCGGCTGCAAGGTCGACGCGGCGAAGAGCGACATCCGGGTGGACGGCGAGCGCATCAACGCCGATCCGGACCTCGTCTACGTGATGCTCAACAAGCCCCGGGGCGTCGTCACGACCGCCGACGACCCGGAGGGCCGGCCCACCGTGCTCGACCTCGTGTCCCTGCCACAGCGGCTCTTCTCCGTCGGGCGCCTCGACATGGACACCGAGGGGCTGCTGCTCCTCACCAACGACGGCGAGCTCGCGCACGCGCTCACGCACCCGTCCTTCGAGGTCCCGCGCGTGTACGTGGCGCTCGTGCCCGCTCCGGTCAGCAAGCGCAAGCTCGCGGAGCTGCGCGGCGGGGTGGAGCTCGAGGACGGGATCGCCCGTCCCGTGTCGTTGCGCCTGCTCGAGGAGGAGGGCAACCACGCGCTCCTCGAGATCGTGATGGCGGAGGGGCGCAAGCGCGAGGTGCGACGGATGCTCGGTGCGGTCGATCTGCGCGTCGAGCGGC
>JAHWJY010000220.1 GCA_019348135.1 Actinomycetota bacterium | reverse complement strand
GACGTCGTTGCGCTCCCCGAGCGAGCCGTCCTCGTTGACCAGGAACTTCGGCACGATGAAGAGCGAGATGCCCTTCGTGCCGGCAGGCGCGTCGGGCAGGCGGGCGAGCACGAGGTGGATGATGTTCTCGCTCATGTCCTGCTCGCCGAACGTGATCCAGATCTTCGTGCCCGTGATCCGGTACGTGCCGTCGTCCTGCGGGACCGCCTTGGTGGTGAGCGCGCCGACGTCCGAGCCGGCCTGCGGCTCGGACAGGTTCATCGTGCCGGCCCACTTGCCGGTGATCAGGTTGGGGAGGTAGGTCTGCTTGAGCTCGTCCGAGCCGTGCTCGAGCAGGTCGACGATCGCGCCGGTCGTGAGCAGCGGGGCGAGCGAGAACGCCATGTTGGCGCTCGTCAGCATCTCCTTGAAGGCCGTCCCCACCACGTGCGGGAAGTTGCCGCCGCCGAACTCGGCGGGGAACGTCAGCGCGCCCCAGCCGGCCTCGACGTACTGGCTGTAGACCTTCTTGAAGCTCTCCGGCGTGGTGACGCCGCCGTCCTCGACGACGCAGCCCTGCTGGTCGCCGTCCTGGTTCGTGGGCGCGACGGCCTGCGAGCAGAAGCGGCCGGCCTCCTCGAGCAGCCCGGCGACCATGTCGGGGTCGGCGTGCGCGTACTCATCGAGCTGCGAGAGCTCCCGCAGCTGGCCGATGTGCTCGAGCACGAAGCGGATGTCACGGATGGGGGCGGTGTAGTTGCTCATGCGTCCAGCCTAGCTGTGCCCCCGCGGGGCCTCCCCAGCCGAACGGGAAGCGATCGATCCTCGCCCGTCCGGTGTCGATCGGGAGGCTGTCCGGTCCGGGCCGGTGGACCGGGGTCGACGTTCGGCGGTCTCGGACCGGCACCCCCGGAACCGGCGGGAGCGACGGTTCCGAGAAGCGGCTCAGTCGTCGAAGCGGCCCCCGAAGAAGACCTGTGCCTCCTCGATCTGCCCGTCCCGGACGGTGAGCACCTCGGCGTTGCGGAAGACCTCGCCGGTCGTCAGCTCGTACTCGTACAGCACGAACACGTCGTCACCGTCGGTCGGCGTCACGTGCAGCAGCTCGTGCCGTCGCAGGCGGCCCATCGTCGGGAAGCATCGCTCGAAGTAGGCGGCCCGATCGATGTGGTCGTCCTGGGGACTGGTGAACACGAACGAGTCACCGATGAGGCGCTCGGCGCGGTCCCTGTCCTGGCGGACGTAGCTCTCGAAGCAGGCACGCACGGTTCCGGCCTTGTTCACATCCATCCTTCCCTCGACACCATGGTGGACGACGCTCGCGACTCGACCTCATCGGTCCCAGACGGCCGCCCATCCGGACAGCGGGGGCCGCTCCCAGGGATCCACGTCCGGGCCCGAGCCCACCACTCGAGCAGTGGCGTCAGGAGTCGAGGAGGTCGACGAGCTCGGCGCAGGTGGTCTCGATCGCCCGCTGGGCGGCGGGAGCCAGGCCGCCCATGCCGTAGAAGCCGTGGATGAGGCCCGGGAAGGAGTGGTGGCGGACCTCCACGCCGGCGGCCCGGAGCGCCTCGGCGTAGGCGTCGCCCTCGTCCACGAGCGGGTCGAACTCGGCCGTGACGACCACGGCCGGCGGCAGGCCGGACAGGTCGTCGGCGAGGAGCGGGGACAGGCGCGGGTCGGCCGGGTCGGCGTCGCCCACGTAGTGCTCGGCGAACCACCGCATCGTGTCGCCCTCGAGGTAGTACCCGCGGCCGAGGCGTTCGATCGAGTGGTGGGACTGGGTCATGTCCACGGCGGGGTAGACGAGCACCTGGGCGGCGAGGTCGATGTCGGTCCCGCGCAGCTCCTGCGCCACGACGGCGGCGAGGTTGCCGCCGGCGGAGTCGCCCCCGATCACGAGACGGTCCACGCCCCACTCCCCCAGGCGGTCCGCGGTCCACCGCGTCGCGGTGTGCGCGTCGTCGAGCGCCGCCGGGAACGGGTCCTCCGGGGCGAGGCGGTAGTCGACGCTGACGACGACCACGCCGGCGTGGTGCGCGAACGACCGCGCCTGCACGTCGTGGGTGTCGAGGTCGCCGATGACCCAACCCCCGCCGTGCAGGAACACCATCGCGGCACGCGGCGTGCCCAGCGGGACGTAGACCCGGACCGGCACGCCGTCGGCCGAGGTGTCCTCGACCGAGGCCACCGGGTCGCCGGCGTCGTCGCCCCGTCGCGCCAGCGCCAGGCGGCGGAAGGTCTCGCGCGCCTCGGGGGGCGCCATCTCGTGGGTGCGCTTCAGGCCGTCGGCCTGGAGCTGGCGCAGCAGGCCGAGGAAGTCCTGGATGGCGGGATCGAGCGGCAACGCGTCCTCGTCCGGTCGGCGGGAGTGCCGGGGACCGTAGACGGAGCTGGCCCGCCACTACGCTCCCGGGTCCGAGGTGGAGGAGGCGGGCGTGTCACGGATGCCCCGTCCCAGCCTGCCGCGACCGGACGTGAGCCTGCCGGCGCCGGTCACCCGGGTGCTGACGGCGCTGGGACTGCCGGTGACGGCCACGGCGGACTACTGGCGCCAGGAGCGACGCGCGATCCGCGACAGCGCGAGCGCGCTCGGCGTGGGTCTGCTCGCGACGCTCGTGGCCGGGACCGTGCTCGGGTCCGCGACGGGCGCGCTGCAGGATGCACCTGGCCTGCTCGCCCTGATCCCGGCGGCCATCGGCATGCGCGGGAGCATCTTCGGGGCGTTCGCCGCCCGGCTCGGCACCGGCATCCTGACCGGTGAGTTCGAGGGCGAGCTCCGACGCACCAGCTTCCTCGGCCGGCAGATCGAGGCCGTCACGATCCTGTCGGTCACCACCGCGACCCAGGCCGGCATCCTGGCGTGGCTGATCAGCACCCTCCTCGGCCTCCCCGTCATCCCGGTGCTGGAGCTGATCGCGATCTCGCTCGTCGCCGGCATCCTGTCGTCGGTGGTCCTGCTGCTCGTGACGATCGCCATGGCGCGGAGCGCCAACGAACGCGGCTGGAACATCGACGACGTGGGTGCACCGATCATCACCGCGACGGGTGACCTCATCACGCTGCCCGCCCTGCTGCTCGCGACGCTGCTCCTGCGCGTGCCCGTCATCGCGGACGTCCTCGGCGGCGTCGGGCTCCTCGCGGGGATCGCCACGCTCGTCGTCGGCTGGCGTCACGAGACCTCGTCGATCCGTCGCATCGTGCGCGAGTCGCTGGTGGTGCTGACCTTCGCCGTGTCCCTGCAGGTGTTCGCCGGCACCGTGGTCGAGAGCCGGCTCGACCGGTTCCTGGACGTGCCGTCGCTCCTCGTCCTCATCCCCGCCTTCGTCGCCACCTGCGGCTCGCTCGGCGGGATGCTCTCGGCCCGCCTGTCGTCGAAGCTCCACGTCGGGCTCCTCGAACCGCGGACGGTCCCGAGCAAGCTCGCGGCGCTCGACGTGTCGGTCACGTTCCTGCTGGCCGTGATCGCCTTCATCGGCGTCGGCGGCATCGGCTGGTTCGCGGCCAACCTCGCCGGCGGGGTCGCCCCCCCGCCGGCCTACGTCCTCATCGCGGTCGCGCTCGTCGGCGGCCTCCTCGCGACCTTCATCCTCGCGTTCGTGGCGTACGGCGCCGCGGTCGCGACCTTCCGCTTCGGGCTCGACCC
>JAHWJY010000219.1 GCA_019348135.1 Actinomycetota bacterium | reverse complement strand
GCGACCGTGGCGCGGAGCTCCAGCTGCGCCTCGTCGAGCTGCGCACGCAGGTCCTCGCGGGAGGTCGCCGCGTAGTCGTCGAGCCGGTCGGGGTCGTCGGTGACGAAGTCCGGCAGCGTCGGCTCGTCCTCGGCGAGCGTGCGGCGGATCCGCTCCGTGAACACCCGGGCGCTGTCGCGGAGGTGGCCCGCGATCTCGCGTGGGGTCCAGTCCAGCTCGGACGCGTACGTGGGGAAGTGGCCCAGGATCAGCAGCCGCTCGAGCGCGAGCGGGTTGATCGACTCGTCCCACCCGGCGTCGGTCAGACGGTCGAGGAGGGCGCCGGCCTGGTCCTGCTCGGCGGCCAGCGCGGTGGCGATGTCGGCGGGGGTGGTGTCCATGGGCAGCGAGGGTACGCGCCTTCCACGGGGCTGCCCGTGACTCAGGTCCCGCGCCGCCCGGTTCCCGACCAGGTGCCCGTGGTGCAGGGTGTGCGGCACCGTGGCGACGCGCGGATCCCGGTGGTGCCACGCCAGCGTCACCTCGGCCGGCGTGAGGCCCCGCCGGTCCCGCACCGTCGTCAGCCGCCGCAGTCGACGGGGTTGCCCTCGGCCCAGGCGTCCTCGTACCACAGCGGTTCGCGGGCGGGCCCCGGCGGACCGAACCGGACCTCGGCCTCGTCGCTGAGGTCGAGGGTGAAGATGAACGCGTGGCCGGCCGGGAAGGCCACGTCGAGGTCGGGACGGCGGACGAACCCGCGACGGGCGTACATCCCGTGCGCGCGGGTCATCCAGTGCATCGACGAGATGACCATCCGGTGCGCCCCGGCCTCCCGGGCACGGGTGATGCAGGCGTCGATCAGCGCGGCGCCGACGCCGCGTCCCTGCGCGCCGGGGGCGACGGCGAGCATGCGGAAGCCGGCGTCGCCCTCGCGCTCGGGGTGCTCGAACTCCTCGTCGCCCGGCAGGACGAACGTCACGGTGCCGAGCGGCGCGTCGGTGTCGTCGTCGACGGCCACGAGCACCTCGGTCGCGTAGGGCACCCGCGCCCGCGGGTCGCCGAGCCAGTCCCGGTAGTCGCCCTCGATGCGGCTGCCCGAGGCGTCGTAGGCCGCGAGGGTGATCTCGCCGACCCGTGCCGCGTGACGCTCCTCGAGCGCCCGGATGGAGAAGCCGGTCACCGCGTGCTCCTGCTCGTGGGCTACAGCCCGTAGGTCCTGGCGATGATCTCGCGCATGATCTCGTCGGTGCCGCCACCGATGGGCCCCAGGCGCGTGTCGCGCCACCGACGCTGGGCGCGGTACTCCATCATGTACCCCGCGCCACCGTGGACCTGCACCGACTCGTCCGCGACGTCGAAGGCGAGGCGCTGGGTGACGAGCTTCGCCATCGACGTCGCCCGCACGAGCTCCCCCGTGTCGACGGGCACGGGCTCGCCGACGCGCAGCGCCGCCTCGGTCGCGACGTGGAGCCGGAGGGCGTGCTCGGTCAGCGCCCTCCCCGTGGCGATGCGCGTGGCGAGGTCGGCGAAGCGGTGGCGCCACACCTGGAACGAGGCGACGGGCCGGCCGAACACCTCGCGCTCCCGCGCGTAGGCGATCGCCTCGGCGAGCCCCTCCTCGGCCGCGGTGACCGCGCCGAGGGACATCGAGAGCCGTTCCCAGGCGAAGTTGCGCATGATGAGCCCGAACCCGCCGCCCACGTCGCCGAGCCGGTGGTCGTCCGCGATGCGGACGCCGTCGAAGGTGAGCTCTCCCGTGTGGCTCGTCCGCCACCCCAGCATCGACATCCGCCGGCGCTCCACGCCGGGCGTGTCGGCCTCGACGACGAACAGGGTCACCTGCCCGTGCGGGTCGTCGCTGGGGGCACCGTCCCCGGGCGCGACCTTGGCCGCGACGACCACGTAGTCGCACCACGAGCCGTTGGTGATGAACACCTTGGCACCGTCGAGCACCCACCCGTCCCCGTCGCGCCGGGCGCGCGTCGTGATGCCCGCGACGTCCGAGCCGGCGCCGGGTTCGGTCACCCCCAGCGCCCCGACCGACTCGCCGGCGATCGACGGCCGGAGCCAGCGGTCGAGCTGGTCGTCGCTGCCCGCGTGGGCGAGGTAGAGGCACGCGAGGTCGCTGTGGGCACCGAGGTCCGCCGCCACCCCGCCGGAGCCGCACCGTGCGAGCTCCTCGATCCAGACGGCCTGGGCGAGGAGGTCGGGTCCGGAGCCGCCCCACCGCTCGTCGAACTTCAGGCCGAGGAAGCCGGCCTCGGCGACGGCCCGGAACACCTCGCGCGGGAAGTCCTCCGCCTCCTCCCACGCGTCGGCGTGCGGGGCGAGCTCGCGCCCGACGAACGCCCGCGCCGCGTCCCGGAGGGCGGCGTGCTCCTCGCGGTAGAGCGGCAGGGCGGGAGGGCCACCGATGACGGCCGGGGTGAGGTCGATGTCGCTCATGCGGTCCTCGGACGGGGTGCAGGGGGGAGCGAGGGCAGCGGGCTAGCGTCCCGCGGATGGACATCAGACCGATCCGGGACGACGAGGTCGACGGTGCGGCCCGTTGGCTCGGCGACCAGCAGGCGGACCCGGCGCGTCACATCGCCTCGGAGAGCATGGACCCCGCCGCCATCGCGACCGACCTGCGCCAGCTCGAGCCGCGCGGCCTCGAGGACGTGCTCGTCGCGGTCGATGGCGACACCATCGTCGGACTGCTCGGTGTCGAGCACGACACCGACCCGCCGCGGGTGTGGTGGCGCGGCCCGTTCGTGGCGGACGGCGCCGACGTGGACACGGTGGCCGACGCGCTGCTCGCGGCGGGGCGCGCGCAGCTGCCCGACCACGTCACGGAGGAGGAGTTCGGTCCGGACGAGCGTCACGCGTGGCTGCCGGCCGTCGCCGGTCGGCACGGGTTCCACGCCGAGGAGGCCTCGGCCGTGCTGGTGCGCGGCCTCGGCGGCGACCTCGACGACCTGCGCGGCGCCGCGGAGGACCCCGCCGGCGAGCTGGTGGTCGTGCCGGCGACGACCGACCTCGCCCCCGTGGTCGCGGGGCTGCACGACGCCATCTTCCCCGGCACGCACGCGAGCGGCTCCCGCATCGCGTCGGCGCGGGACGACGCGGCGGTGCTCGTCGCCCGGTCGGGCGCGGAGGTGACCGGCTACATCGCGATCGAACGGCAGCAGGACGCGACCGGCTACATCGACTACCTGGGGGTCTCGCCCGGGGCGCGGCGTGGTGGCGTCGGTCGCGTCCTGGTCGCCGCCGGCTGTCTCCACCTCGCCGAGGCGTACGCCTGTCCCAGCGTGAACCTCACGGTGCGCGAGTCCAACCGCGGAGCGCGTCGGCTCTACGAGTCGCTGGGGTTCGTGCAGGAACGGCTGATCCGGCCGTGGCGGCGCGGCTTCAGCCTCGCGCACCTCGACAGCCCGCCGGCGTCGTAGCGTCACTACAGGCCCATCAGCTTCGAGATGATCTCGCGCTGGACCTCGTCGGTCCCGCCGCCGATGCGCATCAGCCGGGCGTCGCGCCACGACCGCTCGATGGGGAACTCGCGCGAGTACCCGTAGCCGCCGTGCAGCTGCATCGCCTCGTCGGCCACGCGGAAGGCCATCCCGGCGCAGGCGAGCTTGCACATCGCGATCTCGGTGGTGGCGTACTCGCCGCGGTTCCACTTGT
>JAHWJY010000218.1 GCA_019348135.1 Actinomycetota bacterium | reverse complement strand
CGCCCGTGTCGCGGTCGCCGCCCTTGTCGCGGTCACCGCCGCGCTCACGGTCGCCGCCCTTGTCGCGGTCACCGCCGCGCTCGCGGTCGCCACCACGGGAACGACCACCACGGTCGCCGCCACGCTCGCGGCCGCCACGGTCACCGCCGCGGTCGTCGCCGGCGTCGCCGTCGTCGTCACCCGCGTCGTCGGAGGACGACGGAGCCGACGGGTCACCGACGTACTCGAGCTTGAACTTGCGTCCGCCGTCGAGGATGTCCTTGACCTCGACCCAGACCTTGTCGCCCACGTCCACGGCTTCCTCGCCGTGGTCGAGGCGCTTGCCCACCATCTTCGACAGCGCGGAGATGTGGAGCAGCCCGTCGATGCCCGGCGTGAGGTTCACGAAGGCGCCGAAGTCGACGGTCTTGACGACCGTCGCGTTGTAGCGCTCGCCCACCTCGGGGAGGGTCGGGTTCGCGATGGCGTTGACGCGGTCGACCGCGGCCTGCGCGACCTCGGCGGAGTTGGCGTAGATGCGGACCACGCCGCGGCCACCCTCCTCCTCGATGTCGATGTTGGCGCCGGTCTCCTCGGTGATCTCCTTGATGATCTTGCCGCGGGGGCCGATCACCTCACCGATCTTGTCCTGCGGGATGTGCACGACCTCGACGCGCGGGGCGCCCTCGGCGACCTCGTCACGCGGCTCCGGGATGGCCTCGAGCATGACCTCGAGGATCGACATGCGGGCCTCGCGGGCCTGCAGGAGCGCGTCACGCAGCACGTCCGACGGCACGCCGGTGAGCTTGGTGTCGAGCTGCAGGGCCGTGATGAAGCCCTCGGGGCCGGCGACCTTGAAGTCCATGTCGCCGTAGAAGTCCTCGACACCCTGGATGTCGGTGAGGGTCGTGTACTTGCCGTTCTCGAAGATCAGGCCCATCGCGATGCCGGACACGGGTGCGTGGATCGGCACACCGCCGTCCATCAGCGCGAGGGTCGAGCCACAGACCGAGCCCATCGACGTCGACCCGTTGGAGGAGAGGATGTCGGAGACGACACGCATCGTGTACGGCCACTCGTCCATCGGCGGCAGCACCGGCACGATCGCGCGCTCGGCGAGGAGGCCGTGGCCGATCTCGCGTCGCTTCGGCGACCCCACACGCCCCGCCTCACCGGTGGAGTACGGCGGCATGTTGTAGTGGTGCATGTAGTACTTCTCCTCGACCGGGTCGAGGGTGTCGATGCGCTGGTTCTCACGGGTCGAGCCGAGTGCCAGGACCGACAGGACCTGGGTCTCGCCGCGCTGGAAGATCGCGGAGCCGTGGGTCTTCGGCAGGACCTGGACGTCGGAGGTGACCTGACGGAGGTCCCGGGGACCGCGCCCGTCGACGCGGACGCCCTCGTCGACGATCATCTTGCGGACGACCTTCTTCTCGAGCGAGCGGAAGGCGTTCTTGGCCTGCTTGGTCACCTCTTCCTCGGAGAGGTCACCGACGCCCTCCTCGGCGAGCTGGGCCACGACCTGGTCGCGGAGCGAGAACAGCGCCTCGTTCTTCTGCTCCTTGGACGTGCCGGCGTCGTGGTAGATGTCGGAGACGCCGTTCTCGGCGCGACCGGCGAGGGCCTCGAAGACCTCGTCGGTGTAGTCGAGGAAGATCGGGAACTCGCCGCCCTCGCGACGACCGACCTGCTCGACGAAGGCGGTCTGCGCCTCGCAGAGCTGCTTGAGGATGGGCTTGACGTCCTCGATCGCCTGGCCGACGACCTCCTCGGTCGGTGCGGTGGCGCCCATCTCGATCTTGATGAAGCTGTCCGGGGTGGCCTCGGCCTCGATCATGAGGATGGCGACCTCGCCGTCGTCCTCGACACGGCCGGCGACGACCATGTTGAAGACGCCCTCCTCCTCGAGCTCCTCGAAGGTGGGGAAGGCGACCCAGGAGCCGTCACGCATCATCGCGTAGCGGACCGCGGCGACGGGACCGTCGAACGGCACGCCGGCGAGCATCGTCGACAGCGACGAGCCGTTCATGGCGATGACGTCGTAGGGGTCGATCTGGGTCGTCTGCAGGACCGTGTTGACGACCTGGATCTCGTTGCGCAGGCCGTCCGCGAAGGTCGGGCGCAGCGGGCGGTCGGTCAGGCGGCAGGTGAGGATCGCGTTCTCGGAGGGGCGACCCTCACGCTTGAAGAACGATCCGGGGATGCGGCCCGCCGCGTACATCCGCTCCTCGACCTCGATGGTGAGGGGGAAGAACGGCAGGAAGTCCTTGACGGGACCGGCCGTGGTCGTGGTGAGGACCTTCGTGTCGCCGACGGCGCTGATGACCGCGCCGCCCGCCTGCTGGGCCAGCATGCCGGCCTCGAAGGTGATGGTCTTGCCGTCGATCTCGACGGTGTGTTCGAACGTTCCGAGCTTGCCCACAGGGGGCCTCCTTGTTGCTCTGGTCGACCACGACATCGACCAGGCGCTGGAGGCCCGGGGCCGGCACATCAGTGAGGGCTCCTCGTGCCCCGGCAGACCGTCTCCAGGCTGGGGGGTCGAGGCGTCTCCACTGACGTCCGACGTCGGTGCGCTGCGCGTCCGGTGTCGTCGTGACCGTGCCGCGGGGAACTCCCCCGCGGAGGGATCTCTTCGGTTGTCTGGGTGGTGCCCGGCCAGGGTAGTCCCGGCACGGTAGGAGGCCGGGGAGGGGTCCCCGGCCTCTTGGTGGTGCTACTTCCTGAGCTCCAGCGTCGCGATCAGCGACCGGTAGCGCTCGATGTCCTTGCGCTTGAGGTAGTTCAGCAGCCGGCGGCGCTGACCCACGAGCATCAGCAGGCCACGACGCGAGTGGTGGTCGTGCTTGTGGACCTTCAGGTGCTCGGTGAGGTGGGCGATGCGCTGCGTGAGGAGCGCGACCTGGACCTCGGGGGACCCGGTGTCGCCCTCGGTGCGGGCGAACCGGTCGATGATGGCTTGCTTGTCGTCGGGCAGCGTGACGGCCACGGGTGCTCCTGTTGTGTGTCGGCCCTGCATCGCCGGGCGCGAGGCGGACCTCGCAGGGGGATCCTCGGTCCTCAGCGCTCTCCCGGAGGGAGCGGTGGCGGACGTTGCCGGAACCGGTGCATCGCCAGGAGCGATCGGTTCGCGGGTAGGATCCCGACGCCCGAACGGGCACGGTGAGTGCAGCCCGGACGGGCCGCACGCCTGCGAGTATGGCCCAGCGGACGGGCAACGGCAAACGGCTGGGGTGCAGGCGGACGGACGGACGGGACACCGGATGGACGGCACGGACGACGACCGCCCCACCGGGGACGAACCGGTCGTGGTGGCGAGCTCGGGCAGCCGCGTCGAGGCGATGATCGCCGTGACGGCGCTCGAGGACGCCGGCCACGTCGCGTCGCTGCTGTCCGACGACGCCGGCGGGCTGCACCCGGAGATGAGCTGGCTCTACCAGGGCGCCTATCGCGTCGTGGTACCCCCCGCCGAGGCGGAGCGCGCCCGCGCCTACCTCGCCGAGCTCGACGCCGGCGACCATGCCTTCCCCGACGACGGGCACGACCCGGCCGATCGGGACGAGGGCCCAGGGCGCGGCCTCGGCCTCGACGGACGCCGGCGCGGTTGGATCGCGGTCGCCGTCGCGCTCGTGGCGATCTTCCTCGTCTTCCGGCTGGTCGACTCGGCCACGAGCTTCGGGC
>JAHWJY010000023.1 GCA_019348135.1 Actinomycetota bacterium | reverse complement strand
TGACCTCGCGGACCGACAGCGCGGCGCCGCCGCGGGCGTCGCCGTCGAGCTTGGTGAGGATCACCCCGTCGAAGCCGACGTCGTCGAGGAACGCCTTGGCGACGTTGACGGCCTCCTGGCCGATCATCGCGTCGATCACGAACAGCGTCTCGCACTGCTCCCCGCCCGGCCCCCCGATGGCCTCGCGGATCGCCCGCGCCTGGGCCATCAGCTCCTCGTCGACGTGCAGCCGACCGGCCGTGTCGACGATCACGACGTCGCAGCCGGTGTCGCGGGCCTTCTGGATGGAGTCGCGTGCGACCGGGACGGGGTCGCCCGACTCGACGGGCGCGTAGACGTGCACCCCGACGCGCTCGGCGTTGACACGCAGCTGCTGCACGGCCGCCGGGCGCTGCAGGTCGCAGGCGACCAGCATCGGGTTGCGGCCCTTCTTCTTCAGCTGCTGGGCGAGCTTGCCGGCGGCGGTGGTCTTGCCGGACCCCTGGAGCCCGGCGAGCATGATCACCGCGGGCTTCTGGCCGCTGAGGTCGAGCGGCACGGCCTCACCGCCGAGCGCCCGCTCGAGCTCGTCGTTGACGGCCTTGATGACGTGCTGGGCCGGGTTGAGCGCCTTGCTGACCTCCTCCCCGACGAGCACCTCGCGGAGCCGGGTGGTGAAGCCCTTGACGACCTTGAAGTTGACGTCCGCCTCGAGCAGGGCGAGGCGGATCTCCTTCAGCGTGGCGTCAACGGTCTTCTCGTCGAGCCGGCCCCGACCGCGGACGCGGTCGAGGGCGGACTCGAGCCGTTCGGAGAGCGCATCGAACACGGGTGCCTCGAGGGGTGCAGCGGGGACGTCGGTCGCCGAGGGTAGCGCGGGCCTCCCGGCCGCCCCGGGGGGTCACAGCTCGGCGAACAGCCCCTCGACGAAGGCGTCGGGGTCGAAGGGTGCGAGGTCGTCGACGTCCTCGCCCAGCCCGACGAGCTTCACGGGCAGCCCGAGCTCACGCTGCACGGCGATCACGATCCCGCCCTTCGACGAGCCGTCGAGCTTGGTGAGCACGAGGCCGGTGACGTCGACCGCCTCCATGAACGCCTTCGCCTGGGCGATGCCGTTCTGGCCGGTGGTGGCGTCGAGGACCAGGAGGGTCTCCTCGAGCGGCCCCGCCTGCTTCTCGAGGACGCGCTTGACCTTGGACAGCTCGTCCATCAGCTCACGCTTGTTGTGCAGTCGCCCGGCCGTGTCGACGATCAGCAGGTCCGCGTCGGTCGCCTTGGCCGCGTTGTAGCCGTCGAAGGCCACCGCGGCCGGGTCGGCGCCCTCCTCCTTGCGCACGAGCCTGGCCCCGGTGCGGTCCGCCCAGAGGCCGAGCTGTTCCGCCGCGGCCGCGCGGAAGGTGTCGGCGGCCGCGAGCACGACGGCTCGGCCCTCGCGCCGCTCGACGGCCGCGAGCTTGCCGATCGTGGTCGTCTTGCCGGTGCCGTTGACGCCCGTGACGAGCCACACCGTCGGCTCGGCGTCGTCGGCGCGGGCGAGGCTCCGGTCGGCGGTCCCCAGGGCCCTGCGCAGCTCGTCCTTGAGGAGCGCGAGCACCGCCGCCGCGTCGGTGGCGCCCTCCTCCCTGGCACGCGTGCGGAGCTCCGCGACGATCTCCATCGTCGCGTTCACGCCGACGTCGGCGCTGATGAGCGCCTCCTCGAGGCCGTCCCAGGCCTCGTCCGAGACACCCTTGCCGAACAGCTCGGCGACGTTGGCGCCGAGGACGTTGCGGGTGCGGGTGAGCCGGCGCTTGAACCGCTCGCCGAGGGAGATCTCCTCCTCCACCGGCGGTGCCGGCGGCGCCTCCGGGATCGAGGGCGCCTCGACGGGCGGTGCGACCGGTGGCCGGTCCGCCGGCGCGGTCGGGGCCTCGCCCGTGGAGACGTCCGTCGGCCGGTCGAGGACGGCGGTGTCCGCACCGCGGTCGGTGTCGCGGGCCGTCGCGCCGGCGTCGGTCCCCGACCGGTCGCCCCGACGCAGCAGGGCGGCCGCGCCGGCGCCACCGCCGAGCACGACCACGCCGAGGATGATCAGCTCGACGACCGCGTCGATGCCGGGGATGAGGTCCATGGAAGGGGGGTCCTTGGCCGCTGCTCGGGGGGCCGAGGACCGTACCCGCTACACCGAGGCCGGCTCGACGGGCACCGTCTCGGCCTGCTCGCCCATGCGCTCCTCCTGGGCGGCCGGCTCGGACAGCCGTTCCGCGACCACCTTCGTGACCGCGTCGGGACCCATGGTGATGCCGTACATCACGTCCGCGATCTCCATGGAGCGCTTCTGGTGCGTGACCATGATGATCTGGGAGTGCCCGCGGAAGCTGCGGATGACGCGTAGGAGACGCTGCAGGTTGACGTCGTCGAGCGCCGCGTCGACCTCGTCCAGGACGTAGAACGGCGACGGCCGCGCGCGGAAGATCGCGAACACGAAGGCCAGCACGGTGAGCGAGCGCTCCCCGCCGGACAGCAGCGACAGTCGGGTCACCTTCTTGCCCGGCGGACGCGCCTCGACCTCGATGCCGGTCGTGAGCATGTCGTCCGGGTCCGTCAGCACGAGCCGGCCGGTACCGCCGGGGAACACGGTCGTGAAGGTCTGCTCGAACTCACGCGCGACGTCGTGGTAGGCGGCCGCGAAGACCTCCCGGATGCGCTCGTCGACCGCGACGACGACCTCCTGCAGGTCCCGCTTCGAGCGTCGCAGGTCGTCGAGCTGGTCGGACAGGAAGTTGTGCCGCTCCTCGAGCGCCTTGAACTCCTCGAGCGCGAGCGGGTTGACCCGGCCGAGGAGCCCCAGCCGGCGCACGAGCACGTCCTCGGTCTCCGCGAGGGCGGCGCGGTCGTAGCCGGCCGCGTCGGGGTGCTCGGCGCGGACCTCCTCGGGGCTCAGGCTGAACTCGCGCCGGAGCCGGTCGACGATCTGCGCGAACTGGTGCTCGAGGTCGCTGCGTCGGAGGTCCGCCGCGTGCCGCGCCTCCTTGACCTGCTCGAGCTCCTCCGTCAGGCCGGCCAGCTCGGTCCGGACCGCGTCGAGCTCGGAGCGCGCGCCCCGCATCCGCTCCTGGAGCTCGTCCCGGTGGGTCCGGGCCGCCTCGATCGAGGCCTCGAGCGACAGGATCGCGGTGGTCGCGAACGCCGCGAGCTCCCCGCAGCGCACGATCCCCTGGCGCCGCAGCTCGCGGCGCCGCGCGGCCGCGGCCAGCGCCTGCTCGACCTCGTCGGCCTCGCGGCGGAGCTCGTCGGCCTGGAGCTCGAGGTGGCGGAGGTTCTCGGTCATCCGCTCGAGCCGGACGCGGGCGTCGAGCTCGCGCTCCCGGGCGGCCTCGACGGTCTCGTCGAGTCGCGCGGCCTCCTCGTCCGGCCCGTCCGCGAACTCCTCGGGCTCGACCTTGGGCCCACGGCTGTTGAGCTCGGACAGCCCCGCGCGGTCGCGCTCGAGGATGTCGGTCAGCTCGACGTGGTTGGCCGCGACGATCTGGCGCTGGTTCGCCAGGGCGTGGAGCTCCTTGTTGAGCCGCGCCAGGCGCTCGGCGGCGCCGGTGATGCGCGCGTCGGACTCGTTGATCCGCGTCGTCGCCTCGTCGAGGTCGCCCTTGCGCAGCGCCAGCTCCTCGCGCGCGGCGGCGAGGGCGGCCCGGACCTGGGCGAGCTGCGCCTCGAACCCGGCGGCGCGGCGCTCGGCCTCGGCGGCGGCGGTGGCGGTCGTGACGGCCGAGCTCGCCGGCGCCTCACCGCCGACGTAGCCCAGCGGGCCGGCGACGTCGCCCTGCGGGGTCACGAAGGTCAGCTCGGGGTTGCGCCCGTGCAGCAGCACCGCCTTGTCCCAGGCGTCGACGAGGTAGGTGCGGGCGAGCGCGCCCCGCAGGGCGGCCACGACGCGGGCCGAGGCCTCCCCGTCGGCGGGCTGGAGGACGTCGGCCACGGGCACCGCGCCGGCGGTGCGCAGCTGGTCGAGCGCCTCCTCGTCGAGCTCGAGGTGCGGAGGCTCGGTCGCGCGCGCGGGGAGCAGGACCGCGGAGCCCACCTCGGCCGTCCGCAGCCACGACACGGCCCGCCGGGCGTGCTCTGGGGTCGCGACGACGACGGCCTCACCGAGGGGTCCGAGGGCGGCCGCGATCGCCGCGTCGGCACCGGACTCGACCCGGACGTGCTCCGCGACGGGACCGAGCACCCCGTCGAGGTCGGACGACAGGAGCGCGGCCGTGCCGCCGTCGGTCTCGGCGAGCGCCGCCCGCAGCGCCTCGGCCCGCGCGGCCTGTGAGGACCGCGAGCGCTCGAGGTCGGACTCCCGGGCGACGAGCTCGTCGACCTCCGCCTGGGCGGCCGCGACCTGGCCCTCCGCCGTCTCGAGCGCGCTCGTCAGGTCGACCTCGGCGCTGTCGAGCTGCTGGATCTCGTCCTGGACCTTCTCGATCTCGCCCTGGGCCTCCGTGACGCGGTCGTCGAGGCTCGCGAGCTGGGACGACACGCGGCCGACCTCGCCCTCGGACGCGGCGATGGAGCCGCGCAGCGCCGAGACCTCGCCCTCCCAGCGCAGGACCTGCTCCCGGGCCTGCGCCCGGCGGCGCGCCTCGGCCTGGACCTGCTGCTCGTGGGCGCGGCGCTCCTGCTCGGCCTCGCGCCGGGCGGCGATGGCCTCGTCGAGCAGCTCGCGGTAGGAGTCGCGCTCGAGCTGGCGCTCGCGCCGGTTGGCCTCGACCCGCTCGGCCTGGGCCCGCAGCTCGGCCGGGGGCCGGCCGGCGAGCGGCTCCTCGACGTACTCGACGAGGTGCTTGCGCTTGGCCTCGATGAGGTCCTGGGCGCCGCGGAGCCGTTCCAGGAGCGAGGACAGCCGGTGGTAGGTGCTCTGGGCCCGTTCGGCGGTCGGCTCCTCGTCGCGCAGCTCGGCCTCGATGGCCGCCTCGCGGGCGCGGACCGCGGCGACGGCCTGCTCGGCGGCGGCCTGACGCTGCGACGCGTCCGCGCCGTGCTCGTCGTCGCGCTGCAGGAGGCCGGTCAGGCGGTCGAGCTCGAGCGCGGCGAGGCGCACCTGCACGTCGCGCAGCTCGGACTGCAGCTGGGTGTACCGGTTGGCCGCCTCGGCCTGGCGTTCGAGCGGACGCAGCTGGCGACGCAGCTCACGCAGGATGCTCTTGAGCTTGTCGATGTGCTGGTCGACCTGGTCGAGCTTGCGCAGCGCCCGTTCGCGCCGGCGACGGTGCTTGAGGATGCCCGCGGCCTCCTCGATGAACTTGCGGCGTTCCTCCGGCTTGGCGTTGAGGATCTCGTCGAGCTGCCCCTGCCCGACGATGGTGTGGAGCTCCTTGCCGAGGCCGGTGTCGGAGAGGAGCTCCTGCACGTCGAGCGCCCGGACCTCCTCGCCGTTGATCTCGTAGATGTTCTCCCCGCCCGCGTAGATGGTCCGCGACACGCGGACCTCCGAGAACTGCTGGGCGGAGGACGAGGTGCCCAGGGCGGCGTCGCCGAGCTGACCGCGCGAGTTGTCGATCGCGATCTCGACGCGTGCCTGGCCCAGCGCCGAGCGGGTGGGTGAGCCGGCGAAGATGACGTCCGACATCGAACCGCCCCGGACCTTCTTCGCCGAGTGCGTCCCCAGCACCCACGCGAGGGCGTCGACGACGTTCGACTTCCCGGACCCGTTCGGACCCACGATGACCGTGATGCCCGGCTCCACCTCGAGCACGGTCTTGTCGGCGAAGGACTTGAACCCGCGCAGCGTGAGGGACGTGAGGAACACGGAAGCGGGTCCTCCCTGACTTCGCAGAAGGTGGGCCGACCGGCGCGGACGGCCGGGGACGGACGGTCGTCCGGTCTCGCAGGGGGAAGGTGGAGGGAGGCTACCGGAGCCTCCCCCGCGCAGCTGCGAAGCCGACGTGGAAGAGCGGGCCACGGGGATCCGCGGCCCGCTCCGGGTCGTCGTGGTGGTGCGGCCGGCTCAGCGCGAGACGGTGGCGGCCTCGTCGAGGGTCACGAGCTCGTCCATCGCGCGGGCGTCACGGACCGCCTCGGCGTCGGCGAGCGCCTGCTCGAGCTGGGCGACGCGCTGGCGCAGGGCCCGCACCTCGTCGAGGAGCTGCACGGTACGCGGCGTCGCGTAGGCACCCATCAGAGCCTTGCCCATGTCGAACGTCCTCCTGGGGATCGGTCCGGTCGGTCCGGGCCGGCGCGGGGAGCGTCGGGGCGGAGCCCGGCGCGCACGGCGCAGCGCGAGCTCTCAGGACGTGACCACGTCCAGCGTACACGCCGGCTCGTGTCGTCGTCCACCACGGCCCCGACGGACGGGCGGGGGTCCCGGGGGAACCCCGAGGCGGCCCGTGCGCGGGAGCGGACGCTCCTAGCGCTGGCGGATCGTGAACCGGTCCACGCCGGTGACCTCGTCGTCACGCACGGACACATCGCGGACGCGCGCGGCCGGAGGGCCGCCGGCGCGCATCCACTCGATGACCGCGTCGACCCCGTCCTCCGGACCCTCGAGGTGCGCCGTGAGGGTGCCCTCCGGGTCGTTGCGGACCCAGCCCGTGACGCCGTGCTCCTTCGCCGTGCGACGCGTCGAGTCGCGGAAGAAGACCCCCTGGACCTCCCCGGACACGATGACGAGCTTCGCCACCTCGCTCATATCATGCACTGCTCACAGTGGTAGGTGTAGACCGCCTTCTTGATCCGGGTCCGCAGGATCGGCTGGCGACAGCGCAGGCACGGCAGCCCGTCGCGGCCGTACACCTTCAGGTGCTCGGCGACCTCGCCCTCGTCGTCGACCGCGACGTCCGCCTCGCTCTCGTCGAGGCTCGACCCCGCCGCCTTCATGGCGAGGTTGATGACCTCCATCATGGCGCGGTAGAGCCGGCGCGCCTCCTGGGTCGACAGCGACGCCGAGCTGCGGTCGTGGCGCAGCCCCGCCTCCCACAGGATCTCGTCCGCGTACACGTCGCCGATGCCGACGATCACGTCGGGGTCCGTCAGCGCCGACCGCAGGGGGCGGGACGCCTCCGCGAGCCGGTGGCGGAAGTCGGGCCAGGTGGGGTTGTCCTCGAACGGGTCGAGCGCGTCCGGATCGACGGACGCGGCCTCGAAGGCCTCCTCGGTCGGCACGACGCCGGTCGAGGCGCTCGGGTCGGAGGAGGTGTCCGAGAGGTGGATCGCCCCGCCGACGGTGAAGCTCACGGCGAGGTGGGTGTCCGGCCCCGGCTTCTCGTTCGCCGTCTCGCGGTGCAGGGAGCCGGTCGAACCCGCGTCGATGACCCAGGTCAGGTCCTCGTCGAGGTCGACGAAGATGACCTTGCCCCGGCGGCGGACGTTCTCGATCTTGCGGCCCTCGAGCGCCTTGACGAAGTCGGGGCGGGTGCGGTGGAACGGCTTGACGATCGAGGCGGTCTCGACGGTGACGTCCTTGACCTTCTTGCCGACGACCTCCTTCTCGAGGTCCTTGCGCAGGACCTCGACCTCGGGGAGCTCCAGCAACGGTCGTCCTCCTGCTGTGGGGGGCCGGCACGGCCCGTCGCGTGCGGTCGTACGGGGATCTGGCAGCACACCGTAGTCGGGTCCGCGGGGGCCGCGGGGCGACCGCGCGGGGCGCCGTCGCCGGTCACCCCTCGGTCGTGAGGAGCAGGTACGCCTCGCGGGCGGCCTCCTGCTCGGCCTCCTTCTTGCTCCGGCCGGTGCCGTGCCCGACGACGCGGCCGGCGACGGACACCTCGGCCGTGAACACCTTCTCGTGGTCGGGTCCCTCGTCGGTGACGGCGTAGTGCGGCATCGACTCGAAGGTGGCGGCGACGTACTCCTGGAGCGAGGTCTTGTAGTCCAGCGCGGCGCCACGTCCCGCGAGCTCCGCGAGCCGCTCGCGGAACAGCCCGCGCACGAGGTCGTCGACGGCGGCGTAGCCCTGGTCGAGGTAGTACGCCCCGAGCAGCGCCTCGAACGTGTCGGCGAGGATCGAGTCCTTGTCGGCGCCCCCGGAGTTGGTCTCGCCCCTGCCCAACCGGACGTAGCGACCGAGCCCGATGCGACGCGCCATCCGCGCCAGCGAGCCCGTCTTGACGGCGGCCGAGCGCAGCTTGGCCAGCCGGCCCTCGGCGGCGTCCGGGTGCGCGTGGAAGATCTCGTCGGTGACGACCAGCGCGAGCACCGCGTCCCCGAGGAACTCGAGGCGCTCGTTGGTGGCGATGCCGCCCTGCTCGAAGGCGAAGGAGCGGTGGGTCAGCGCGAGCTCGAGCAGGGCCGGGTCCTCGAAGCGGATGCCCAGCTCACGCGCGAGGTCGGCCCCCAGCGGCGCCTCGGGGGACGCGCTCACGGCGTCGTCGTCGGGGCGCGGCCCGCGATGGCCACCACGTCCAGGAGCGCCTCGGTCACCGACGACGGCCTCGCTTCGGTGAGCGTCGCCACCGTGCCCTGCACCCCGACGAGCACGGCGTGGCAGGTGTCCGCCGGTCGCAGCGCACGGACGGTGTCGACGAGGATCGCGCCGGCGGCGCCGGGCGTGACGAGCACGTCCACGTCGCCGGCGAGCGCCCCGGCGGGGCTGCGCGCGCCGACGAACGAGCCGTCGCCGAGGTCGGCCGCCTCGAAGAGGGTTCCGAGCTCGCGGGCGTCCCGTGAGCTCGTCCCGAGGGGCGCCAGCGCCGCCACGCGCGGCCGGGACGTCCCACGCCGGCGTGCCAGTTCGGCCCCCAGCTCGCCGTACCGCACGAGGGTGCCGGCGGTCGCGTGCGCCTCGGCGCCGGCGTCCACGACGGTCACGGAGCCGCCCTCGAGCGCCACCTCGGCCGCCAGGGCGGGGGCCCGGAGGCCGCGGACACGTGGGAGGGAGAACCGGGCGGCCACGACCGTCGCGGTGGCCGGTCCCGCGGACACCATCGCGTCGACCGCCCCCGTCCGGAGGAGGTCGACCGCGATCCGGACGGACGCGTCACGCCGGCCACGCACGACGACGACGGGATCGTCGTCCGGACCGACGGAGCGGGCCGCGTCGACGAGCTCGATCCGGTCCGCGGGCAGGGCGGGGCCGGCCCCGCCGAGCGCGTCGCGCAGGGCGGCGACGGGACCCACGAGGGCCACCTCGAGGTCGGGGGCGCTCGTGAGTGCCACGACCACGCCGTGGACCACGTCCGGGGCGGGGGATCCCGCCCGGACCGTGTCCACGGCGATGCGCGTCACGTCAGTCGACCTCGACCGCCGTCCGGCCCTGGTACTGGCCGCAGGTGGCGCAGACGGTGTGGGGACGGATCGGGTCCTTGCACCGCGGGCAGGTCGCGTTGGTCGGCTTGCGGAGCTTGTACCACTGCGCCTTGCGGCGGCGGGTCCGCGACCGGCTCATCTTCCGCTTCGGGACGGCCATCGGGCTTCCTCGTTCGTCGTGTCTGTCGGTGGGGCCGGGGGCTAGCTGTCCGGCAGGTCGAGATCGGCGAGCGCGGCCCAGCGCGGATCGGGCTCGTCGGTGGGGCGGTGACCACAGTCCTCGGCGTTGCGATCGGTGCCGCAGACCGGGCACAGGCCCAGGCAGTCCTCGCGGCAGAGCACCCGGACCGGGAGGTCCATGAGCACCGCGTCGCGGATCAGGGTGGAGAGGTCGATGGCCGTGAGGTCGTCGACGATCTCGTATCCCGGGTCGTCCTCGTCCTCATCTTCGCGCTTCCGGGGGTCCGGGAACAACTCCGCGACCGCCACCGTGTGCTCGGACGTCTGCGGCTCGAGGCAGCGGGCGCACGGGAGCTCGACCGCGAACGACACGTCACCGCGGACGAGGATGCCCTCGACGACGGATTCCAGGTCGAGATCGAGCTCGATCGGGCCCTGCAGGGCGTCGTCGGCCGGACCCCAGGAGGCGCCGGGATCACCGACGTCCTCGCGTTCGAGGGTGACGGTGAACGGCTTGGCAGCTCCGGGGTGGCCGATCAGATCGGTCACCGGGACGCGCACGGACGGTCCTTGGATGGTCGGCGGGGGGCCTGACGAGATGTGTGGGGGCAGGGCGAGGAAGGGCGAGATGCCGGTGGGCCGCGGCGACGCGGCGCGCACCCGGCGCGGCCGGCCAGAGTACCAGCCGCTCCCGGGCCCGCAGCCGGGCGGGACGACGCGGTCCGGCGGTCCTACTCCTCGTCGAGCACGTCCTCGTCGCTGGCGAGCTCGTCGGTGTCGAGCCGGCCGCGCAGCTTCTCGCGCCCGCGCTCGACCGCCCCGAGCGTCTTGTGCAGCACGACCTCGAAGTTGGCGAGCTTGGCGTCGACGTAGTCCTCGGCCTCGAGCCGGATCTGACGGGCGTGCTCGCGGGACTGCTCGACGATGCGCTCGGCCTCGCGGTCGGCGGCCTGGACCACCTCCGTGCGCGCGATCAGCCGGTCCCGCTCGGTCCGTGCCTCGGCCAGGATCCGGTCGGCCTCGATACGAGCCTCCTCGATGAGCTCGTCACGCTCCTTCACGACCCAGCGCGCCCGTCGCAGCTCCTCCGGCACGCTGGCGCGGATCTCGGTCAGGAGCCCGTCCACCTCGGCCTTGTTCAGCATGATCGAGGACGACAGCGGCACCGCCTTGGCCTCGGCGACCATCTGCTCCAGCTGGTGGAGCTTCGCCTCGAGATCGAGCGGCGGGGCGCTCATCCCCGGGCCTTGGGGCGTGGGCTCGTACTCGGACATGCGTCAGGGCCTTCGCACGGGGGGGCGCCAGGGGTCGGGAGAGCGTAGCGACGGGCCAGCCTCCTCCGGCGCGGTCAGCGGTCCGGGGGTGGACCGAAGCGGGCGTGCAGGGCGTCGCGGACGAGGTCGGGCACGACGCCCTCGAGGGGTCCACCGAACCGGGCGATCTCCTTGATCAGCGAGCTCGACAGGTAGGAGTACTCGGGGCTGGTCGTGAGGAAGAGGGTCTCGACGTCGCCCATGCGCTGGTTCATCTGGGCCATCTGGAGCTCGTACTCGAAGTCCGAGACGGCCCGCAGCCCCTTGCAGATGACGCGGATGTCCCGGGCGTGGCAGAAGTGGACGAGCAGGCCCTCGAACGTGTCGATCGACACGTTCGGCAGGTGCGCCGTGGCCCGGGCGACGAGGTCGACCCGCTCGTCGACGCTGAAGAGCGGGTCCTTGCCCGGATTCGTCAGCACCGCCACCACGACCGCGTCGAAGCGGGTGGCCGCCCGCCCGATGATGTCGAGGTGGCCCATCGTCACGGGGTCGAAGCTGCCGGGGATGACGGCGGACACGCTCACGGGGCCTCCTGGAGCTCGGACCTCTCCGCAGCGGTCACTCGACCGACCCGTCCTGCGCCACGCGACCGACGTGGATGACCGTGTCACCGTAGCGGCGCTCTCGCTCGGGGCCGATGCGCGCCGGCCACGCGGGTCCGCCCGCCCGTCGGTCGCGCTCGACGGTCACCACCGCGCCGTCCGCGAGGTGCGGCGCGAGCGAGGCCAGCACCGCCGCCAGCTCCTCGTCCGAGGTGCCGTACGGCGGGTCGAGCAGGGCGACGTCGAACGGGGCCCCCGCCGGCGAGCCGAGCGCCGCCTGCACCTCCGCGGTGACGACGGTCGCGCGGTCCCCCAGGCCGCAGGCGGCCACGTTCTCCTCGAGCACCCGGGACGTGCGGTCATGGCGCTCGACGAACGTCGCGTGCGACGCGCCCCGCGACAGCGCCTCGATGCCGAGCGAGCCCGAGCCCGCGAAGAGGTCGAGCACCGACGCGCCGGGCAGCTCCGGCTGGAGGCTCGAGAACAGCGCCTCCTTGACCCGGTCGCTCGTGGGCCGCGTGCGGTCCCCCGGCGGGACCTTCAGCCGCCGGCCCTTGGCCGTCCCCGCGATCACGCGCACGTCACGCGCCGACGGTGGCGGCGAGGCGGTCGAGGAGGAACGCGAGCACCAGCGCCTCGTCCCTCCACGCGTCGTACCGACCGGACGGGCCGGCGTGACCGGCGCCCATCTCCATCTTCAGGAGCAGGGGGTTGGCGTCCGTCTTGAGGGTGCGCAGCTTCGCGACCCACTTCGCCGGCTCCCAGTAGCCGACGCGCGGGTCGTTGAGCCCGCCCGTCACGAGCATCGCCGGGTAGTCCTGGGCGCGGACGTTGTCGTACGGCGAGTAGGAGCGGATGTAGTCGAAGTAGGTCGGGTCCTTGGGGTCGCCCCACTCCTCGTACTCGACGACGGTCAGCGGCAGGGTCTCGTCCCACATGGTGGAGACCACGTCGACGAAGGGGACCTCGGCGACGGCGGCACCGAACAGCTCCGGCCGCTCGTTCACGACCGCCCCGACCATGAGCCCGCCGGCGGAGCCGCCCCGCAGCCCGAGCCGCCCGGGACGGGTCCAGCCCTCGGCGACGAGGTGCTCGGCGCAGGCGATGACGTCGGTGAAGGTGTTGCGCTTGGCGAGGTACTTGCCGTCCTCGTACCAGCGCCGGCCGAGCTCGCCGCCACCGCGTGGGTGCGCGAGCGCGAACACGAACCCGCGGTCGAGGAGCGACAGGCGCAGGGAGCTGAACCCGGGGTCGATCGAGATCTCGTAGGAGCCGTAGGCGTAGAGCACGGTGGGGTTGGAGCCGTCCCGCTCGATCCCCCGGCGGTGCACGATCGAGATGGGGACACGCGTGCCGTCCGGCGCCGTCGCCCACTCGCGCGTGGTCTCGTAGGCGTCGAGGTCGACGTCGCCGAGCACCTCCTGCTGCTTCACGAGCGTGCGCTCGCGGGTGCGGACGTCGTAGTCGTAGGTGCTGCGCGGCGTCACCATCGACGTGTAGCCGTAGCGCAGGGTCGTCGTGTCGTACTCGGCGTTCGGGCCCGGCCCCGCGACGTAGACGTCCTCGGCCTGGTCGATGACGTGGTCGTCGCCCGTCTCCGGGACGAGCACGCGGATGCGCGTCAGGGCCTCGGCCCGCTCGTAGAGGACGACGTGACCGGCGAAGCAGTCGACGCCCTCGAGCCGGACGCCGGGGCGGTGGCCCACGAGGTCCCGCCAGTGCTCCCGGCCGGGGTGCTCGACCGGGGCCGTGACCAACTTGAAGTCCTCGGCGCCGTCCGCGTTGGTCACGAGGTAGAAGTGGTCGCCGCGATGGGCGACGTCGTACTCGACGCCCTGCTCCCGGGCGGCCACCAGCCGCGGCCGCGACGCCGGGTCGTCCGCCTCCAGGACGTGGGCCTCGGACGTGACCTTGCTGCCGGCCTCGATCACCACGAACCGCCGCGAGCGGGTCCGGCCGCACCCGAGCCAGAAGCGCTCGTCGTCCTCCTGGTGGACCAGCACGTCGTCCGCCGGGTCCGTGCCGAGACGGTGCCGCCACACCTGGTACGGCCGCTTGGCGGCGTCCATGCGGGTGTAGAGGATCGTGGCCGAGTCGTTGAACCACGCCAGCGCGTAGGAGACCCCCTCGACCACGTCGTCGAGGTCCTCCCCCGTCGCGAGGTCGCGGAACCGCAGCGTGAACACCTCGGAGCCGTCGACGTCGGTCGAGTAGGCCACGATCCGGTGGTCCGGGGTGACGGCCAGCCCGCCGAGGGCGAAGTAGCCGTGCCCCTCGGCCAGCGCGTTCTCGTCGAGCACGATCTGCTCGTCGGCGTCGAGGCTGCCCCGCCGTCGACCGTGGATGGCGTACTGCTCACCCTCGACCGTGCGGTGGTAGTAGAACCAGCCGTCCTTCGGCACCGGCGCGGACTCGTCCGTCTGCTTGATACGGCTCTTGATCTCCTCGAACAGCTCCGTCCGGAGCTCCTCCGTGTGGGCGAGCATCGCGTCGGTGTAGGCGTTCTCGGCCTCGAGGTAGGCGATCACGTCCGACGCCCGGCGGGCGTCGTCGCGCAGCCAGCCGTAGTCGTCGACGACCGTCTCGCCGTGTCGTTCCGTCGACTCGGGGCGTCGCTCGGCGACGGGTGGGGTGGGCTCGGTCACGGGCGGTCCTGAGCGGTGGGGAGGGGCGGCCGGTCGGGCCTCGTAGGATGCAGGTCCGAGAGCGTAGGAGACGGACGTGGCCGAGACGACGGGGCAACGCCGCGCCCGCTACGTGCTCGCCGGCGGGCTCGCCGCGATGACCGTGCTGCACCTCGCGCGACCGCGGGTGTTCGAGGCCATGGTCCCCGACTGGCTCCCGGGCGACCCGACGGCGTGGAACCTGGCGGCCACGGCCGCGGAGGGGACCAGCGCCGTGCTCCTCGCCCGCGCCGACACGGCGCGCCTGGGCGGTATCGCGGCGTTCGCGACCTTCTTCGGGGTGTGGATCGCCAACATCCAGGCCGCGGTCGACGGTGGCTACCGCGGCGCCCCCGGGTGGCTCGGCTCCCCCGAGGCCGCCTGGCTGCGCGTGCCGCTCCAGCTACCGCTCCTGTGGTGGTCGGCCCGCATCGCCCGGCGTCACTCCGACTGAGGGCGCCGGCGCCCCGTCACGCGGGCGAGCGTCCGGACCAGCGGCGTCGCCACCTGGTTGGTCCACGCCAGCGCCCGCATCTCCACCGGGTGGACGACCTCGCGGCGCGGGCGCGCGATCGTGTCGCGGATGACCTCGGCGCACCGCTCCGGCGTGAGCGTGCGGAGGAGGGTCGAGCCGACCTTGGGGATGTGCTCGTGCGACCCCGGGTTGGCCTCGAAGTACTCCGAGCTCACCTCGCTGAACACGACGTGGCACGAGTGGACGCCGGTGCCGGCGAGGTCCTGGCACAGCGCCTCGTGCATACCCCGCAGCGCCCACCGCGAGGCGGTGTAGGCCACGGCCGACGGCCACGGGGCGAGCGACGCCGGCGAGCCGACGTGAACGATCACGCCCCGCCCGGCGTCGAGCATCGCCCGCATGAACGCGTGGGTCGTGTTGTAGGCGGCCCCGAACGGCGCCCCCATCATCTGTCCCATGTCCGCCGGCGGGGTGTCCTCGATCCAGCGCCACTCCCCCGCCCCAGCCGAGTTCACGATCGCGTGCGGCGTCCCGAGCTGGCGCAGCACCCGCTCAGCCATGTCGAGGACGGCGTCGCCGTCGCTCGCGTCGAGCGGCTCGACGTGGGCGGTCCCGCCGGCCGCCGCGATCTCGCCGGCGAGCTCCTCGAGGCGTTCGCGGCGACGGGCGACCAGCACGACCTCACGGCCGTCGCCGGCGAGGAGGCGCGCCGTCGCGGCGCCGATGCCGCTCGACGCCCCCGTGACCACCGCGAGCCCTCGTCCCATGGCACCGTCCCTCGTCTCCGTACCGACCTGGTCCGTTCTAGCGGACCAGGTCGGTACAGAGACGGTCGGTTCAGCCGGTCTCGAGCGCGGCGAAGTCGTCGAGGCCGCCCTCGTAGCGGCGCAGGACCTCGGCGCGGAGGGAGGCGTTCGCCGGCGCGGTCAGGTGCGGGTCCTCGGCGACCACGGCGCGGGCGAGGTCGCGCGTGGCCACGATGATGGCGTGGTCGCGCTGCAGCCGGGCGAGCTTGAGGTCGGGCAGGCCCGACTGCTTCGCACCGAACAGCTGCCCCTCCCCGCGGATCTCGAGGTCCTTCTCGGCGAGCTCGAAGCCGTCGGTCGTCGCGGCGACGGCGGCCAGCCGCTCGCTCGCGTCCTCGGTGAGCTCGTCGGTGTTCCAGCCCGCGAACAGCACGCAGTAGCTCCTGTCCGCCCCCCGGCCGACCCGACCGCGGAGCTGGTGCAGCTGGCTGATGCCGAACCGCTCGGCGTCCTCGATCACCATCACGGTCGCGTTCGAGACGTCGACGCCGACCTCGATCACGGTCGTCGCGACCAGCACCTGGGCCTCGCCACGGCGGAACCGCTGCATCGCCGCGTCCTTGTCGTCGGACCGCATCTGCCCGTGGACCAGCTCGACCGTGAGGTCGGGGAACACCTCGTCCGCGAGGTGGCGGTGCATCGCCGTGGCCGACGTCGCGGCCAGCGCGTCGGAGTCCTCGACCAGCGGGCACACGACGTAGGTCTGGAACCCGGCCGCCGCCTGCTCGCGGACGAACCCGTAGAGCTTCTCCCGGCGGGCGGGCTCGGCGGGGGTGATGAGCTGGGTGACGATCGGCTTGCGCCCGGGGGGGAGCTCGTCGAGCACGGTCACGTCGAGGTCGCCGTAGAGCGTCAGGGCGAGCGAGCGCGGGATCGGCGTGGCCGTCATGACGAGCACGTCCGGGAGACGCTCGCGCTGGTCGAACAGGTCCACCCCGCCGGCGCTGCCCTTCTCCTTCAGCGCCACCCGCTGGGACACGCCGAAGCGGTGCTGCTCGTCGATCACCACGACCCCGAGGTCGGCGAACCGCACCCCCTCCTCCAGGAGCGCGTGCGTCCCCACCACGAGGTCGACGCCGCCGGCGAGGAGCTCGCCGAGGATCCGGCGCTTGTTCGTGGTCGTCGTCGAGGAGGTGAGGAGCTCCACCCGCAGCCCGTCGAGGACGTTCACGCCCAGCGGCGCGAGCTGCTCGGTGAGCGTGCGGAGGTGCTGCTCGGCGAGCACCTCGGTCGGGACCATCAGGGCCGCCTGCCGGCCGTTGTCGACCGCGCACAGCATCGTCCAGACGGCGACGAGCGTCTTGCCCGAGCCGACGTCGCCCTGCAGGAGCCGGTGCATCGGTCGGTCGCTGGAGAGGTCGCCGGCGATCTCGTCGAAGGACCGCGACTGCGCACCGGTCGGGGCGAAGGGCAGCGAGGCGAGGAACGCGTCCGCGCGTCCGCCCGCGGTCGGCGTGTTGGCCTTGCCGGCGAGCTCGGACTCGAGCTTGGCGCGCCGCCACTGCAGGCCCAGCTGGAGCGTGAACAGCTCGTCGAACACGAGCCGTCGTCGCGCGGCCGCGGCCGTCTCGCGGTCCGGTGGCAGGTGGATGCCGCGCATGGCGTCGTCGAGCGTGACGAGGTCCTGCTCGTCGAGGAGGCGCTCGGGGAGGTGGTCCGGGAAGGGCGGCAGCTGGTCGAGCGCCGCCTCGATCCACTGGGCGAGCCGCCAGTCAGGTGTCGCGTCGGTCGCCGGGTAGACGGGCAGGAGCCGCTGGTGCTCGATGCCGTCGAGGTCGCGTCCACCCAGGACCTGGACCTCGGGCGTCGTGAGCTTGAGGTCGCCGCGGAAGGTCTCGACCTTCCCGCTGAACGCGGCCGTGACGCCCGGCGGGAGCTTGCGCTGCTGCCACGGCTGGTTGAAGAACGTGACGGCGAACGAGCCGCCGCCGGCGCCGCGGACCTTCGCCTCGCTGATGGTGAGCGCCCGACCCCGTCCGCGGCCCGACGTCCGGCGCTGGGACCAGTCGATGACCGTGCCGATGAGCGTCGCGGGCTCGCCGACGGTGACGTCGCGGACGTCCATCACCTCGCCCATGTCGCGGTAGCGCCGCGGGTAGTGCTCGACCAGGTGCCCCACCGTGGTGATCCCGAACTGCTTCCTGAGGGCCGCACGCGCCTTGGTGCCGATGCCCTCGATCACCTCGACCGGGTCCGTCAGCTGCACGCTCACTCCACGCCGACGAGGTAGCGGGCGGGGCGTTGGCCGCCGGCGACGACCTGGAGCTCGCTGCCGTCGAGGGCGTCCCGCACCGCGGTCTCGGCGGCCTCGGCCTCCTCCTCGTCGACGTCCGCCCCGACGACGAGGGTCACGAGATCGCACCCCGTCTCGCCGCACGCGGCGACGACGGCCCGCAGGGCGTCCAGCGGTTCGTCGGTCACGGCCACGACGTCGCCGTCCACGACCGCCAGCCACTGGCCCTCGACCACGTCGCCGAGCGGCGTGGTCGCGTCGCGCACGGCCGCGACCACCTCGCCGCTGCGGACGGCCGCCGCGGCCTCCTGCATGTCGGCGAGGACGTCGTCGGGCTCGCCGGCGGGATCGCTGACGGCGAGCGCCGCGAGCGCCGCGGGGGTGGTGTCGGCCGCGGTCACGACGTCCAGCGTGCGACCACCCTCGGCCACCGACACGTCCGAGGCCTGGATCGCCGTCGGGACCACGTTCCGGTGGCCGGGCAGGATGACGATGCGCTCGGCGCGGACGTCGCCGATGGCGTTCAGCAGGTCGGCGACCGAGGGCAGCGCTCCCGGACCACCCGTGACGACGGCCGCACCGAGACCCTCGGCGACCGACCGCAGCCCCGGTCCCGGCAGCACGACGACGCACCCGAGCCGCTGCGGCGGTGCCGCGCCGGTCACGGTCGCCGCCGCCTCCGCGGCAGCGGTGGCGGTGGCCTCGAGGCGCGACTGCTTGTGCGCGGCGATCTGCTCGGCGAAGTACGTCACCTCGATGCCGGACGGGCGCCCCCGGAGCAGGCCGGCCTCGATGGCCGCACCGACGTCGTTGGTGTGGACGTGGACGGTCATCAGGTCCCCGGCCGCGACGACGACGACCGAGTCGCCGAGCTCCTCGAGGGACGCGCGCAGCCCCGGCGCGTCACCCTCGTCCGCGTCGAGCACGTACTGCACCTCGAACCGGTACGTCAACGAGCCGGCGTCCGCCATCGGGACCTCGGCGCCGCCCCGGCAGACCCGCGTCGGCGTGGCCGCGTGCTCGGTCCGCTGACCGGAGACGTGACCCAGCAGCGCGTCGACCACGAGCTCGAAGCCACGGGCGCCGGCATCGACCACGCCGGCGTCGCGCAGCACGGCCAGCTGGTCCGGGGTCCGTCCCACCGCCCGGTGCACCGCGTCCCGCACCTCGGTCACGGCCGCGACGAGCGAGGCCTCGCCGGCGACGGCCTCCTCGGCGGCGGCCGCAGCGGCCGCGATGGCCGACAGGATCGTGCCCTCGACCGGGTCGGCGACCGCCTCGTAGGCGAGCGTGCGGGCCCGGTGGAGGAAGTCCGCGACGCCGTCCGCGCCCAGGTCACCCTGCGCCGCGATGGTCTCGGCGAGTGCCCGCAGGACCTGGGAGAGGATGACGCCCGAGTTCCCACGGGCCCCGCGCATCGCCGCCCGGGTCACCGCCTCGCAGCGGTCGTCCGGACGGGAGACGGTGGCGAGCCCGTCGAGCGTCGCCCGGACGGTCATCACCATGTTGGTGCCGGTGTCGCCGTCCGGGACCGGGAAGACGTTGAGGTCGTCGACCTCGGTGCGGTGCGCCACGAGGACCGCGTGGACGCGTTCGAGGAGCGGCGCGAGGTGGTCCCCGTCGAGCGCGGCACCCTCCCCCACGGTGGTCTCCATCCTCGGCAGGTCCGGAGGGTGCATCGTAGTGGCGGCACCGCCCTGGCCGTCTCGCGTGGGCCGGCCGCCGGTGGTACCCTCGTGGTCGCGCGATCGCCGCCCTCTCGGGCGGCGTCCTCTTGCGCACCTCTTCGTTCGCCCCGCACCCCGCTGGAGAAGACCCATGCCGTCCGTCTGCGAGTACTGTGGCAAGGGGCCGTGGTTCGGCAAGCAGGTCAGCCACTCCCACCGTCGCTCGAGCCGACGCTGGGACCCGAACATCCAGCGCCTGAAGGCGGTGCGCGACGGGCGCGTCCAGCGGGTCGACGTCTGCACGTCGTGCCTGAAGGCCGGCAAGGTCGTCAAGCCCTCCGCGAAGCCGACGCCGCAGGCCTGACCGGCCACCCCGCACGCCCCGAGCCGGGTCCCCGCGACCCGGCTCTGCGCGTGCCACTAGGGTCCGCGACGAGCGAGGCGCGGAGCGGCGATGGTCACGGCCTACATCCTCATCCAGACCGAGGTCGGTCGCGCCCACGACGTGGCGCTCGCAGCCGCCGGGATCGCCGGCGTGACCGCCGCCGATGACGTCACCGGCCCCTACGACGTCGTCGTGCAGGCCCAGGCGGACAACGTCGACGAGCTCGGGCGGCTGGTCGTGTCGCGGATCCAGGTCATCGACGGGATCACGCGCACCCTCACGTGCCCGGTCGTGAACCTCTGACCGTCGGGGTCCGGACGCGACGACGGCGCCCCGCGATCGGGACGCCGTCGTGCCGTGCGGTGGTCGGTCAGACCTGGTCCTCCACGAGGCTCCAGGTCGGCAGGTCGAAGAAGGACCCGCCCTGCCCGTCGATGAACCCGTTGGTCAGGACGTGGACGCCCCGCAGCCCCAGGTCCATGCTGCTGATCGTCGTCTCGCGGCCGTCGAACTCGGCCGGGAGGTCGAACTCGTACGCGAAGACGTTGTCGCCCGGGACCATCACCGTCTTCGTGACCTCGGTCTCGAGGCGCCGGGTCGTGGTCTTGCCGGCCTCGTCCACGGACCGGAGGGTGAGGCGGATGGAGACCGCGGCGTCCGCGGAGAGGTCCGGGAGCTCGCGCCAGCCGGACAGGGTCACCTGCCCCGTGAGCGGACGTCCCGCGTCGGCGATGAAGGTCACCCCGGCGATGCCCTTGCCTGCGGTGAAGGCCTGGTAGCTGTAGACCCCGTCCACGTAGTAGGCCGCCGAGTTCACCGGGGTCGTCGGTCCCGGGAGGCTCCCGACGGTCGAGTCGCCGAGCTCGGTCGACAGCGTGTACGTGGTGCTCGCGCAGGTCGTGCCGTTGCTCTCGTCCCGGATGCACGTGATGGCGTTGTTGACCCGGGTCTGCGTCGCCTCGTAGGTGGACCCCTCGGGGGCGGTGGGGGCGGCGGCGACGAGCAGACCGGCGACCATGCCGACGGTCAGGGTGGCGATGCGGGCTCTCATGGGTGTGCTCCTCGGGAGTGGGCTGCTCGGGCGTCGGGACGACCGGACCGGCGGTCGTGTCAGGTGACGGGGATCGCACGGAGCGTCGGGAGGACGAAGTACGAGCCGCCCTCACCGTCCATGAAGCCGCTCGTCAGGACGTTGATGCCGCGCTGGGCGACCTTCATCCCGGCGACCTCCGCTTCGACGCCGTCGAACTCGTCGGGGATGGCGATCGTGTACTCGAAGACGGTGTCGACGGGGGTCATGACGACCTTCGTGCTCTCGACGCTGTACGTCCGGGTGATGGGCTTGTCCGCGTCGACGGGGAAGTAGCGCAGGCTGAGCTGGACCGAGACCGCGGCGTCGACCGCGGCGTCCACGCCGGCGAAGCCGCGGAGGGTGACCTGGCCGGTGATGTCGTTGCCCGCCGCGTCGAGGACGAACCGCTGGCCGAGGACGCCTTCACCCGGCGAGTAGGTGTCGTAGGAGTAGGCGCCGTCGACGTAGTAGATCGCCGAGGCGGCCGGCGTCGCCGTGAGCGCGCTGCCCACGGACGAGTCCCCCGGGGAGGTCGCGAGCTTGTACGACGTGGACACGCACCGCGGATCCCCGCCCTCCTGGACGCACGACTGCGCGTTGTGGATCGTCACCGGCGTCGGTTCGTACGTGAACCCCTCCGGGGGGGTGGCGGCGACGAGCAGGCCGACGGTCACGCCGACGGCCACGGTTGCGGTGCGGAACTTCACGGAGGGCTCCTCGGGGGCGCGGAACGGCGGGGCCGTCTGGGCTCACCCGCGTGTTTCGCCGCCCGGTGGCGGGAGTCCTCCCCCTCGTGCTGTGGGCGCTCACCCGGTCCCCGCGTCAGGGAGCGAAGTTCGTGTCCGAGCTGCTCGCCTCGAGCGCGAGGTCGAGGAGGCGGTCGACCAGGGCCGGGTACGCCAGCCCCTCGGCCTGCCACAGCTGCGGGAACATCGACGCCGGCGTGAAGCCGGGGATGGTGTTGATCTCGTTGATGTAGAGCTCGCCCGTCTCCGCGGACAGGAAGAAGTCGATCCGGGCCATGCCGCGGCATCCGATCGCGAGGTAGGCCTGCCGGGCGATGTCGTGGATCCGGCGTGCCACGTCCTCGGACACCTCGGCCGGGATGCGCAGCTCGGAGGCGTCGAGGTACTTCGCCTCGAAGTCGTAGAACTCGTGGCTCGGCACGATCTCGCCGGGGGCCGTGATCTCGACCTCGAGGTTGCCGAGCGCCCCGACCTCGAGCTCGCGCGGCGCGCTCACCGCCTCCTCGACGATCGCGGACCGGTCGTAGGTGAACGCCTCGTCGAGGCCGGCCTCGAGCTCGGCGCGGTCCCCGGCCTTCGTGATGCCGATCGACGACCCCTGACGCGCCGGCTTGGTGAACATCGGGTAGTCGAGCGCGCCCTCGAGGTCGTCGAGGACCTCGCCGCGGTCGGTGTCCCACCGCTCGCGACGGATCGCGAGGTAGGGGATCTGCGGCAGCCCGCGCGCCTTGAACGCGTTCTTCATCGCACGCTTGTCGATGCCGACCGAGGACGAGGTCACGTCGGCACCGACGTACGGCACACCGACCGTCGCGAGGAACCCCTGGACCGTGCCGTCCTCGCCGTACGGGCCGTGGAGCACGGGGAAGGCGACGTCGACCCCCCCGATCTCCTCGAACCGCTCCCCGTCGAAGCGGACCAGCATCGGCCCCTTGCGGCCGCGGATGAGCGACACGGTCGAGCCGTCGTCGGCGACGTGGGGCAGCGCCTCCCCCGGCTCGGGCTCGATGGCGCCGTCGGTCAGCACCCACCGCCCCTCGCGCGTGATCCCGACGGGCAGGACGTCGTAGCGGTCGCGGTCGATCACCCCGAGGACCGACCGTGCCGACAGGCAGGAGACCTGGTGCTCGCTCGACCTGCCGCCGAACAGGATCAGGACGCGCTTCTTCGCCACCGGGGGCTCCTCGTCGTTCGTCGGCGCCGGGATCGACGCCGTCCGTCATCCAGCCTGCATCGCGGAGAGGGCGTTGGCCACATCCTCACACAGGTCGTCCGGGTCCTCGATACCGACGGACAGACGCACCGTGCCAGGCGCCACGCCCCCCGCGCGGAGCTCGTCATCGGTCAACTGGCGGTGGCTCGTGCTCCCCGGGTGCAGGACGAGCGAGTGCGTGCCGCCGAGGCTGACGGCACGCTGGAAGATCCGGCAGGCCGCCGCGAAGGCCCGCGCGCGCTCGCGGCTGCCGGCGTCGAAGGACAGCATCCCCCCGAAGCCGCGGCCACCGAACTGCTCCGCCGCGAGGCGGTGGTCCGGGTGGTCGGGCAGGCCCGGGTAGCGCACCGCGGAGATCCCGTCCGCCCCGGCGAGGAGGTCGGCCACGGCGGCCGCGTTCCGGCTCGCCTCGCGCACCCGGAGGTGCAGGGTCTGGATCCCGCGGACGAGCAACCACGCCTCGAACGGCCCCAGCGACCCGCCGAACTCGTAGGTGGCGCGCCGCGCGTCCCCCACGACGTCCTCGGGACCGGCCACCACGCCGGCGACGAGGTCGGCATGCCCACCGAGGTACTTCGTCGCGGACTCGACGACCGCCGTCGCCCCGAGCTCGAGCGGTCGACACAGGTACGGCGAGGCGAAGGTGTTGTCGACCAGGAAGGCGATCCCGCGCTCGCGGCACAGCGCCGCGAGCGCGGCCAGGTCGAGGACCGAGGTCGACGGGTTCGCGATGGTCTCGGCGTAGAGGACCGTCGTGTCCTCGGGCAGCTCCGCAGCCAGGCGTCCCACGTCGGACAGGTCGAGGTGCGTGACCGCCCAGCCGGCATCCCGCGCGAGGCGTCGGAGCAGCGTCAGGGTGCCGCCGTAGATGCGGTCGGTCGCGACGATGCGACCGCCGGCGCGGGTGGCCTCGAGCAGCGCGTGGATCGCCGCGGTGCCCGAGGCGTGCGACCACGCGGCCGGCGCGCCGTGCAGGCTCGCGATCGCCGTGTGCAGGGTCGTCGCCGTCGGGTTGTCGTAGCGCCCGTAGACGTAGCCGTCCCGACGATCCTCCAGGAGGTCGCCGAGCTCGTCGGCGTCGTCGACCGCCCAGGTGGTGGTCGGCCAGATGGCCGGCGACAGGGGGCGCTGCCGCACGTCGGGGACCGTGAGGCTGGCGCGGACGGCCCGGGTGGCGAAGGCGCCCTGCGGTGCGGGCAGGCGTGGTTCCACGGGTGCTCCTCGGGAGGACGTCGACCGGGCGGGGGCGAGCGGAGGGTACGTCCACGGGTCCACTAGCCTGCCAGCCGACCGAGACACACCTCTCCCCCATGTCCCACGACCCGGAGGTCCCCCGTGGCAGAGATCAACTTCGATGGGCGCGTCGCCGTCGTGACGGGCGCCGGCGGCGGCCTCGGCAGGAGCCACGCGCTGCTGCTCGCGAGCCGCGGCGCCAAGGTCGTCGTCAACGACCTCGGCGGCAACCGCGCCGGCGAGGGCGGTGGCTCCGAGATGGCCGACCAGGTGGTCGAGGAGATCCAGGCCAACGGCGGCGAGGCCGTCGCCAACTACGCCTCGGTGTCGGACCTGGAGGGCGCCAAGAGCATCATCGACGACGCCGTCGAGGCGTTCGGCAAGGTCGACATCGTCATCAACAACGCCGGCATCCTCCGCGACAAGTCGTTCGCGAAGCTGACGCCCGAGGAGCTCGACCTCGTCCTGAAGGTCCACCTCTACGGCACGTTCTACGTGACGATGGCGGCGTGGCCGCACCTGCGTGAGCAGAACTACGGCCGGGTGGTGAACACGACCTCCGGTTCCGGGCTCTACGGCAACTTCGGCCAGGCGAACTACTCGGCGGCCAAGCTCGGCATCACCGGCCTGACGCGGACGCTCGCGCACGAGGGGCAGAAGTACGGCATCAACGCCAACGTCATCGCCCCGGTCGCGGCGTCGCGGATGACCGACGACATCATGCCCCCGAAGCTGCTCGAGGCGCTCGAGCCCGAGAACGTCTCGCCCCTCGTCGCCTTCCTGTCGTCCGAGGACTGCACCGAGACCGGTCGCATCTTCTCGGTCGGGGGCGGCTACGTCGCCCGGGTCGCGATCGTCGAGGGCGCCGGCACGACGTTCGACGGGGCGTTCTCGCCCGACGACGTCGCCGACAAGTGGGACGACATCATGCGGGTCGAGCTCGGTGAGGGCAGTGCGGAGTTCACGTCCGGCGTGATGGAGCAGACCGGCAAGATCGTCCAGGCGCTCGGCATCTCGTTCGACTAGCGCCCCGCTCGTCTAGCGTTCGCCCGTCCGGCCCACACGTTCAGGAGGCGACCGTGACGACGCTCGAGGACCGCCCCGGCACCGCGCTGCTCGTCATCGACGTCCAGAACGGCGTCGTGGCCGGCGCGCACGAGCGCGATGCGGTCGTCGCCAACGTCGGCGCGCTCGTCGAGCGGGCGCGGCAGGCGGAGGTCCCCGTCGTCTGGGTCCAGCACGCGGACGACGGGCTCGAGCACGGCAGCGAGGACTGGCGCATCGTGCCGGAGCTGTCGCCGGCGCCGACCGAGCCCGTCGTGGAGAAGAGCTACGGCGACTCGTTCGAGGACACGACGCTCGAGGACGAGCTGTCACGGCTGGGCGTCGGACGCCTCGTCGTGGCCGGTGCGCAGACCGACATGTGCGTCCGGTCGACCCTCCACGGGGCGCTCGCACGCGGGTACGACGCGATCCTCGTCGCCGACGCCCACACGACGGAGGACCTGACCGAGTGGGGCGCCCCGCCGCCGGCGCAGGTCATCGCGCACACCAACCTGTACTGGGGCGGGCAGCGCGCCCCGGGTCGGAGCGCCGGCACCGTGCCCACCGCCGAGGTGGACTTCGCCGGCACCTGAGCTCAGGTCGCGAAGACCTGGTCGTCGTCGGCGAAGGCCTTGAACTCGAGCGCGTTGCCGGCGGGATCGAGCAGGAACATCGTCCACTGCTCGCCCGGCTGCCCCTCGAAGCGGACGTACGGCTCGATGACGAAGTCGGTGCCGGCGCCGCGGAGGCGCTCCGCGAGCGCCTGGAACCGCTCGACGGTGAGCACGAGCCCGAAGTGCGGGACCGGCACGTCGTGGCCGTCGACGGGGTTCGAGACACGCTCGGACCGCGCGGGAGCGAGGTGGGTCACGAACTGGTGGCCGTGGAGGTTCCAGTCGATCCAGCTCTCGGAGCTGCGGCCGCGCTCGAGCTGCAGCACGTCGCCGTAGAAGCGCGCCGCGGCGTCGAGGTCGTCGACGGGCACGGCGAGGTGGAAGCGCGGGATGGGTGAGTCGAGCTCGGGCACGTGGAGGGTCTCCCGGTCGTCGCTGGTGTCAGGGGTCCATGCCGTAGATCTCGGGCTTGGCGTCGCGGCCCATGAGCTCCTTGACCATCACGCTGGGGTCGAGGTCCTCGTGCACGACGCGCACCACGCCCTCGGCGATCGGCATCTCGACCCCGGCGCGCTCGGCGAGGTCGAGGATGGCGCGGGAGGACTTGACCCCCTCGGCCACCATGTTCATCTGGTCGATGATCTCGTCGAGCTTCATGCCCTGGCCGAGCTTCTCGCCGACGGTGCGGTTGCGCGACTTCGGTGACGTGCAGGTCGCGACGAGGTCGCCCACGCCCGCGAGCCCCGAGAACGTCAGGGGCTTGCCGCCGAGCGCCACGCCGAGACGCTGCATCTCGGCGAGCCCACGGGTGATGACCATGGCCTTGGTGTTGTCGCCGAAGCCCATGCCCTCGGCGATGCCGGCCGCGAGCGCGACGACGTTCTTCACGGCGCCACCGATCTCGACGCCGACCTTGTCGAGGTTGGTGTAGACGCGGAAGTAGGGGGCCATCACGGCCTCCTGCACGCGCTCGGCGCGGGTGGCGTCGGGCGACGCCGCGACCGTCGCCGACGGCAGCCGCTGGGCGCACTCCTTGGCCAGGTTGGGGCCGCTGACGACCACGACCCGGTCGGGGTCGCAGCCGAGCGAGTCGGCGATGACCTCGCTGCCGAAGCGACGGCTGGACACGTCCACGCCCTTGATGAGGCTCACGAGCGTGCTGTCGTCACCGATCGCGGAGCCCCACTCCTGGAGCTGCTCGCCGATGCCGATCGACGGCACGGCCAGCACGACGAGCTCGGCGTCGGTGAGCGCCTCCTCGGGGTCCGAGGTGGCGGTCAGCCCGTCGGGGAGCTCGATGTCGGGGAGGTAGTCGGCGTTCGTGTGCTGGTCGTTGATCTCGTCGGCGACCTCCTGCCGACGCGCCCACAGGACGGTCCGTTGCCCGGCGTCCTGGCACATGAGTGCGAACGCGGTGCCCCACGAGCCCGATCCCATCACCGCGACCTTCGTCACGCTGGCCTCCCTCGCCGTCCCGACCGGTCCGACGTTAGCGGCGGCCCCCGGAGGCCGCGCGAGTAGCCTGGGCGCACGACGGCGGTGGGAGCGGGGTACGTGACCGGAGCGGACGGCGGCACGCTGGTGCTCGTGCCCGTCCGGTCCCCCGGCGAGGGCAAGACCCGGCTCGCGACGGCGCTGTCCCAGGAGGAGCGCGCGGCCCTCTCCGGCGCGATGCTGGCCGACGTGACCGCCGCCCTCGCCGCCTCGCGTGTCGGACACGTCCTCGTCGTCGCCGGTGGCGCCCCTGCCGCCGCGGCCGCCAGCGCGCTGGGACTCGACGTCGTGCTCGACCCCCCGACGGTGCGGACGCTGGACGCGGCGGTCGCCGCCGCGGCGTCCCGCCTCGGTCCGGTGCCCGAGCTGCTCGTCGTGGCCGCCGATCTGCCGCGACTGACGGGCGCGGACGTCGACGCCCTGCTCGACTGCCACGCCCAGGTGGCCGTGGCCCCCACGGATGACGGCGGGACCGGCGGCTTGCTGCGTCGGCCCGGCGCCGTGGTCGCGACGGCGTACGGCCCGGACTCGGCCGCGCATCACCTCGCCGCGGCACGCGCTGCCGGCGTCCCCCACGAGCGCATCGTGCGGCCGGGCTTCGCCGCCGACGTGGACACCTGGGCGGACGTCACGGCGCTGACCCGGGGTGCGGTCGGAGCGGCGACGACCGCGTTCCTCCGATCGATCTCGACGCGCCTGGAGGCGGCCGGTTAGGCCTCGGGGAGCTCGAGCTCCACGTGGTACGCCCCGGCGACGCGTGACAGCTCGAGACCGGCCGACTCCTCACGCAGCAGTCGCAGCATGCGGTCGTTCTCGGCCAGCACCTCCGCGGTCAGTCGGGTGAACCCGTTGACCCGGGCCGTCGCGAACAGCGCCCGCAGGAGCCACCGCCCGATGCCGCGACCCTGGACCGCGTCCTCCACCACGATGGCGAACTCCGGAGCGTCGTCGTCCGGGCTCCGTCGGGCGTAGCGCGCCACCCCGACGCCGCGGTACGCACCGTCCTCGAGGAGGTCCGCGATCAGCGCCTCCTGGTCGTGGTGGTCGACGTCGACGAGGTGGCGCAGCTGCGCGTCGGTGAGGTGCGTGACCGCGCTGTGGAACCGCAGCCGGCGGGTGCGTTCGGACAGCCGGGCGAGTCCGTCCTCGAGCAGTGGCGCGTCGGCGGGCTCGATCGGGCGGAAGCGCACGACCGTCCCGTCGTGGAGCACGGCCTCCGTCGGGGCGCCGCCGGGTCCGGCCATGCCTCAGTCGTCCGCGCGGGTGTAGGAGGACTGGCCGGCGACGAGCCGGACGCCCGGCACCCCCTCGATCCGGGTGATCGCCGCCGTCACCTCGCCCAGCCGGCCGGCGAGCGTGAGCTCGGCGATGAGCTCGCCCTGCAGGGAGCGCAGCTCGAGGTCGAGGACCTCCACGGGCGCGTCCGCCATCCGGCGTTGCACCTGCGGCAGGACGTCGAGGCGCTCGAGCACGACGTGGATGCGCATGTCGTGACGGACGCGGCTGCTGAGCGCCTTCTGCGCCACGAGGTCGAGCGGCCACAGGGCGATGAGGGTCACCAGGACGACCGCCACGGCGACCGAGTACTCACCGATGCCCGCCGCGAGACCGATGGCCGCGGATCCCCACAGCGCGGCCGCCGTCGTCAGTCCGTGCGGCTTGCCCGCCGAGGCGAAGATGGCGCCGCCGCCCAGGAAGCCGATGCCCGACACGATCTGCGCCGCCACCCGTGTCGGGTCGCCACCGATGAAGCCGAGCGAGCCGGCGTAGGCGAACGCGGCCGTCGCGATGCCGACCACGATGTTGGTCCGCAGGCCCGCCGGCTTCGCCCGCAGCTCGCGGTCGATGCCGATGAACGCGGTGAGTGCCGCCGCGATGAGCAGGCGGATGAACGGTTCGAGATCCACGGACACCTCCTGGCGCGCAGTGTGCCTGGGCCGCCGGACCGCCCGCACCACCCGCCCCCGTCAGACCGACGGCGACGACGGCTATCCTCCCGCGCACACCGACCTGGAAGAGAGACGCTTCGATGCCGCAGGGCACCGTCAAGAGCTTCGACCCGACGAAGGGCACGGCCGTCGTGCTCGACGACTCCCTGGCCGAGCACCCCGTCGACCGCGAGGCCTTCGCGGCCTCCGGGCTGCGCGAGCTGCGGCTCGGTCAGCGGGTCCGGTTCGAGCTGTCGGCCGACGGCGACCAGCAGCGGGTGACGAACCTCAACATCGTCTCTCTGTAGGCCGCGGGCCGTCAGGCGTGCTGCGGCAGCTGGTCCAGCACCAGGGCCGTGCGCGCGAACAGGCCGCGGCCGTGCTCGAGGCCGTTCTCGTCCGACCACGCCCGCGTCTCGTCGAGCACGTCGCGCAGCCGGGCGGTCGCGTCCGGCGCGACCGTCCCGTACTCGGCCAGCGCGGCGGATGCGACCTTGTCGGGGTCGGTCTCGACGAGCTCGCGGACGAGCCGTTCGGGGTCCTCGGTCTCGCGCCACGCGAGCGCGCAGGCGGCGAACCAGGAGGAGGAGGCGAAGTCCGCGTCCGAGGCGATGACCGCGAGGTGCATGAGCGCCTTGGCCGACAGACGGTCCTCGTCGGCGACGGCCTCGACCAGCGGCGCGTAGTCGCCGAGCTCGTCCGGTCCCACGAGGGGCGCGTGGATCGAGAGGAACTTCGCCCGGACGGGCACGTTCTGGTGGACCTCGAGGTCCGTCGGGGTCGCGTCCTCCTCCAGCCAGGTCCGCAGCGGACGCGCGGCCTCCCAGTACGCGGCGACGTCACCGGAGGCACGCACGGACGCGGGGGCCGCGAGCGCCTTGGCGGGGTCGACCGAGAACGACACCAGCCCGGCGCCGTGCTCGTCCTTGACGCTCCTGGCGTGGTCGAGCTCCAGGAACGCGGAGACGCGCTTGCCGTGCCCGAACGTGCCCGGCGCGCGCTCGTCGAGCTCACCGATCGGGCCGAGGAGGTCCGACAGCGCCGCGCGGGTGCGCAGCCCCTCCTCCTCGATCAGCGGCAGGCGTCGGAGCGGGGTCAGGTGGTAGACGCGGACTCGGGGCACGACGGATCCTCGGGCAGATCGGGGATGGCCGGGGTGGCCGGGGGATGGCCGCCGAGGATAGCTACGAGCGCCGATCGAGCTCGGACTCGAACCGGCGCAGCAGCTCGCTCGCCTGGCCCAGGTCGCGGTGGCCGACGTCCGCGATCATGATGAGCTTGCGCTGCCACCGTCCGCGCTGCTCGCGCGAGACCTTGGCGCCGTCGACGCGACCGTGGACCTCGCGGAGGCGCGTCGCGAACCCGAGGAAGTCGTCGGCGTCGACCATCCCCCGGTCCGCCGCCCCCTCGTGCTCGGCCATGGTCCGCTCCCGCGACCCGACGCTGCCGTCCGCATGCCGGTGGGTATCGAGCCTAGCGGACCACGACCCCGCTCCCTCCGGAGCGGCCGCCCGCGGGACGACGTGGTAGACCGCCGTCCGGCGGTGGACGGGATCCGACGGGGACGTGGCGTGGACGGGGCGACGGGCGCGGACGTGGGGGCGGGGACACCTCCGCCTCCGCCGGGGGTCGACGTCCGACGCGCCGGCTGGGACGACCTGGACGCGGTCGTCGCGCTCTACAACGCCTGCTCGCTGGACCGCGTGGGCGAGGCCATCTGGGAGCGTGACGACCTCCACCACCGCTGGCTCGAGCCCGACCGCTTCGCGGACACCCTCGTCGCGGAGCGCCACGGCGGCCTCGTCGCCGACGGAGGCGCCGAACTGGTGGGGTACGCCGAGTTCTCCGCCGACGTGGATCCCTGGACGGGCGAGGTCGACCTCTACCTCGACGCGCGCGTGCACCCGGCGGCCACCGGCTCGGGCATCGGCACCTTCTTCCTGCGACGGTCCGTGGCGCGCGCGCTCGCGGCCGCCGCCGGCGTGCCGGGCGAGCACCGCGTCGCGCTCCGGACGAGCCTGCCGGACGCGGACGACCGCGGCCGGGCCCTCTTCCAGCGCTTCGGGTTCCGCCCGGTCCGGCACTTCCTCGACATGCGCCTCGACCTCGACGATCCCCCGCCGCCGCCCGAGGTGCGGTCCTCCGTGCGCATCCGCCGGTTCGTCCTCGGGGTCGACGACGAGGCGGTCTGGCGTGCCTACGAGGCCGGCTTCGCGGACCACTGGGCCCACGAGCCGCAGTCCTTCGAGGACTGGCGCTACATCGCGATCGAGCACGAGGAGCACGTCGACCCGACGTTGTGGTTCCTCGCCGAGACGCAGGAGGGCGGGATCGTCGGCGTCTGCCTCACACGCGCCGGCATGCGGGACGACCCGGAGATGGCCTACATCCGCGACCTGGCGGTCGTGCCGGCCTGGCGTCGTCGCGGGATCGCCACGCGCCTGCTCCGGACGGCCTTCGCCGAGTTCCACGCCCGCGGTCTGCGGCGCGTGGGGCTCGAGGTCGACGACGTCACGCTGGACGGGGCGGCCCAGCTCTACCAGCGCGCCGGCATGCGCATCGCGCGGCGGACGGACGTCTACGAGCTGGAGCTCAGACCGGAGGGGTCCCCGGGACCGGGATGAGCCCGTCCTTGACCACGGTCGGGTCGGATCCGTCCGCGCGCTCGACGTCCTCGCGGCGCACCCCCAGGACGAACAGGATGGCGTCGAGGTAGGGGAAGGACAGGCTGGTGTCGGCCGCCTCGCGCACGACCGGCTTGGCGTTGAACGCGATGCCGAGTCCCGCCGCCGCGAGCATGTCGAGGTCGTTGGCGCCGTCCCCGACCGCCACCGTCTGGTCCGTCGAGACGCCCTCGAGCGCGGCGAGCTCCTCCAGGATGCGCGCCTTCCGGGCGCGGTCCACGATCGGTCCGACCAGCCTGCCGGTGACCCGCCCGTCGACGATCTCGAGCTCGTTCGCGACGGCGTGGTCGAGCCCGAGCTCGTCCTTCAGGGCGTCGGTGAAGACGGTGAAGCCGCCGCTGACGATGGCCACCTTGAAGCCGATGCGCTTGAGGGTCCGGACGAAGGTCCGTGCCCCCGGCGTGAGGCGCAGCCGGCGCCGGACGTCGTCGAAGACGGCGACGTCGAGGCCCTCGAGGAGGGCCACGCGCTGGCGGAGGGACGTCTCGAAGTCGAGCTCGCCGGCCATCGCCCGCTCGGTGACCGACCGGACCTCCTCGGCGCAGCCGGCCTCCTCGGCGAGCAGCTCGATCACCTCGTCCTGGATGAGGGTGGAGTCGACGTCCATCACGACGAGCCGCTTCGCCCGACGCTCGAGCGACTCGGGCT